>NZ_LIQX01000301.1 GCF_001418475.1 Streptomyces ossamyceticus
GCGTGGGGGCGTGGGGTTGGAGCGTGGAGGTGCGGCCTGCGGCGGGGAAATGAGCGGGGCACGCGCGCGTGGGTGTTCTCGTGCTCCACGCGTGCGTGCCCGGCCTTTTGAACCGTGCTGTTTTGAAGCGTGCTCAACGGGGGCCGGGGGCGGGGCCGGTGCTGACGACCGGCCCCGAAGTCGGCGGTCTGCCAGGCCGGTTCGTGCGCACGGACCTTGGCCGGCAGACCCTCCCGTGGCGACCGAGTCGGACCTAGCCGGACCGAGCCGGTGTCAGACAGTCAGGCGGTCAGGCGGTCAGACACCCAGCATTCCGCCGCCCAAGGGGCCGCCGAAGTCGTCGACCGGGATCTCGGAGGCGCCCTGGGGGGCGCTGATGTCGCCGGCCTTGCCGAAGGTGAGGACCAGGGGGGCCTTGGCGCCCTTCGGGTCCTCGGCGAGGACGGCGAGGTCGGTCTCGATCCGGGTCAGGTCACCGTTCTTGATGGTGAAGTCGACGGCGACCTTCTTGTTCGGCGCGTCCTTCAGGTCCTTCGCGGTGGGCAGTTCGGCGCCCGGCGGGAGGTCGTCCTCGAGCGGCTGGAGCTTGTCGAAGACACCGGTGAGCAGCTCGCGGAAGTTGGCCTTGGCCGTGATGACCTCGGCGCCGTCCTTGCCGTCCTTGGCCTTGAAGGTGACCTCACGGGCGATGACTCCGCGCACGGCGTCGAGGATCTTCTTCTGCGTCTTGGCGTCGAGTTCGCCGGAACCGCCGGAGCCGGAACCGCCCGCCTCCTCGCCGGCCTTCTCCAGGTCATCGGTGTTGATCTTGACCCAGTCGCCCTCGAAGAGCGGCTTCAGGTGCTGCTCGCTCTCGGGGAGCTCGTCGAGTTCGTCGGGCGAGGGCAACGGCACGCCCATCGCGTCGCCCATGGCCTCCATGTCGACGCGGTAGTACATGTAGTCGCCGACGAGCCGGTACTCGGTGAAGACCTTCTCGTCGGCCGAGATCTTCATACCGACGCCGACGAGGTCCTTCTCCCCGGAGTCGGCCAGCGGCTTCTTCGACTTGACCGTCACGTCGACGCTGAGCCCGGTGAAGAACTCCGCCATCTCCGGCGGCATTTCCTCGCTGTCCTCGCCCATCAGCGCGGTGAGGTCGTCCTGGTCCGCGTCGAGCCGCATGCCGAACGCCAGCGACTTCTGCTCGCCGAGCCGCTCGACGGCGTTGTCCACCTTCTGCCCCGCGCTGAGGTTCTGGACGGTGCCGCACGCGGCGACCGTGACGAGCACGGCGGCGGCGCAGCCGACCCCGGTGAACGCGCGGCGGAAGACGGGCGCCCCGGCGGCTGACGCGCGCGCCATGGACGTACGTACGGCGGATTTGTGCATGACGGTGATGACATCCCCCTAAGTTTTCGGCGTTCGCCGACACGGCGAACATTGTTGAGACACCCGAGGCGCCCGAATGGTTGCGCGGCGAACACATTCGTTCGGGCGTACGGTCGGAGACATGCGCATTGTCATCGCTGGAGGACATGGTCAGATCGCGCTGCGGCTGGAGCGGCTGCTCGCCGCGCGCGGGTACGAGGTCGCGGGGCTCGTCCGCCGCGCCGAGCACGCCGACGATCTGCGCGCGGCCGGCGCCGAGCCGGTGCACTGCGATCTGGAGTCGGCCTCGGTGGAGGAGGTCGCCGAACATCTGCGGGGCGCGGACGCCGCCGTGTTCGCGGCGGGCGCCGGCCCGGGCAGCGGCGCGGCCCGCAAGGACACGGTGGATCGCGGCGCGGCCGTCCTGTTCGCGGACGCGGCGGTACGGGCAGGTGTACGGCGTCATCTGGTGGTGTCGTCGATGGGGGCGAACCCGGACCACGAGGGCGACGAGGTCTTCGACGTATACCTGCGGGCGAAGGGCGAGGCCGACGCGTACGTCCGGGGGCTGGACGCCCTGGACTGGACGATCCTGCGCCCCGGTCAGCTGACGGACGACGCCGGCACCGGTCTCGTACGCCTGGAGGCGTCGACGGGTCGCGGGCCCATCCCCCGCGACGACGTGGCCGCGGTCCTGGCGGAGCTCCTGGAGACCCCGGCCACGGCCGGCCTGGTCCTGGAGACGATCAGTGGTTCGACGCCGGTCTCGGTGGCGGTGAAGTCGGTCGCGGGCAACTGAGGGCCGCTCGGCGGGGCCGGTCAGAAGAGGGGCAGCTGGCCGGGGAACTCCGGGACGGCGTATCCGTCGAGCGTGGGCTGGGCCGCCCCGACCTGGGCCTGCCTGCGCGATCCGGGGCACGACACGAGTTCCCCGCTCGCGCCCGGCGGGTCGTGCCGCGCGAACCGTCCGGCCACGACGGCGATCTCACGACGGCACTCGGGGCAGTTCCTGCGGCGCGATGACATGGGGTCAGTGTGCCCGGTGACGAGCGCGCCGAGTCGTCGGCTGTCCGTGGCAGGGCACGGCACGGCGGTATGGCACGGGGGGACGTCGGGACGGGGGCGTCGGCGCGAGGGGACGTCGCCACGGGGAGGGACGTCGCCGCGCAGGGACGTCGCCACGCAGGCATGACTCGGACGTGAATGATTCGCGGAGGAGATCCCCAACTGGCCCTGCCCGCCTCTATGTTCGCAGCGGATGCCATCGCGCGCCCCCACACGAGCCTGGAGGCCCCCTCATGCGTACCTCGCTCCGCGCCGCGACCGCGGGTGCGGTCGTCGCCGCGACGGTCCTGGCCGGCGGTAGCGCCCACGCGACTCCGCCCGGCCCCGGAGTCACGGCGAAGCTGATCGCCCAGGAGACGGTCGGCGACACCGACTACGTCGTCCGGGAGATCACCGTGCCGCCCGGTCAGGCCACCGGCTGGCACTTCCACGACGGGCCGCTGTACGGCTACGTGCAGCAGGGCACCCTCAGCCACTTCGACTCGACGTGCGCCTCCGACGGCGTCTACACGAAGGGCAGCGCGTTGCAGGAGCCGGCCGGCCCCGGCAACATCCACATCGGCCGCAACCTGGGCGACGTCCCGCTCGTGCTCACGGTGCTCTACGTCCTGCCGCACGGCGCCCCGTTCTCCCAGGACGCCCCGAATCCCGGCTGCCCGTTCGAGTAAGGGCGACGCCCGGCGGAACGAGCACGCCCGACGGGCGCATCCGCACCGTATCCGCCCCGTGAGACACGTCACCTCGCCGTCGCCGACGCCCGCCGAACAACGGCGGTGACACAACGAAGAAACCCCCTCCGATCCGCTTCTCAACGGATCGGAGGGGGTCTCCCTCCACGTGGCGGCGCCAGGATTCGAACCTGGGTAGGCTAAGCCGACGGATTTACAGTCCGCTCCCATTGGCCACTCGGGCACACCGCCTGGGATTTGCCACCCGTCGAACCGCTTTTCGGCGGTGCTCCGTGGCGACGACGTAAACGATACCTGATGCGTGGGGGTGCTTCGTCACCTGATTGATCAGTACTCGGAGGGGGCTGGGTGGCTAGGCTTGTCCGGATGCGGCGCGGGACCTGACACCGGGCTCGGCGATCGCCTTCGCGCGCGCCGGCACGTGCCCGGTGGTCCCGACACGCCCCCCGATACCCCGATACAAGGAGCCACAGGACATGGCCGACTCCAGTTTCGACATCGTCTCGAAGGTCGAGCGGCAGGAGGTCGACAACGCCCTCAACCAGGCCGCCAAGGAGATCTCGCAGCGCTACGACTTCAAGGGCGTCGGCGCCTCGATCTCGTGGTCCGGCGAGAAGATCCTGATGGAGGCGAACTCCGAGGACCGGGTGAAGGCCGTCCTCGACGTCTTCCAGTCCAAGCTGATCAAGCGGGGCATCTCGCTGAAGGCTCTGGAGGCGGGTGAGCCCCAGCTGTCCGGCAAGGAGTACAAGATCTTCGCGGAGATCCAGGAGGGCATCTCCCAGGAGAACGCCAAGAAGGTGGCGAAGATCATCCGCGACGAGGGCCCCAAGGGCATCAAGGCCCAGGTCCAGGGCGACGAACTCCGCGTGAGCTCCAAGAGCCGTGACGACCTGCAGTCCGTGATCGCCCTCCTCAAGGGCAAGGACTTCGACTTCGCGCTCCAGTTCGTCAACTACCGCTGACTCACTCGCCTGAGCTGCACTATCCGGATGTGATCTGAGCGGGAGGGCACAACGCGGGCACACCGCCGAGGACAGCCTCGATCGCGGCCCGCGTTGTGTCCTCGTCGTCCGGCCAGAGATGGGTGTAGGTGTCGAGCGTGATCGACGGCTTCGAGTGGCCGAGTCGCCGCTGAACCGTCTTCACGCTCTCCCGGTTCTTGATCAGCGCCGAGGCGTAGAAGTGGCGCAAGTCGTGCATGCTCGCCCCGTCGGGCACGCGCACCAGGGAAGGCTCCTCACCCTCGGGCCGGCCGCGCTGCACCCACTCCGCGTACGCCTCGGCGTAGACCTTGGAGAGCGCCTCGTTCGCCCGCTCCTCCATCCGCGTCCACACGTGCGACCAGCTCGCCCGCTTGATCACGCCGTTGCGGTCGTTGGTGAACAGCAACCGAGCCTTCCGGCGCCTCGGCTTGCGCGGGTCCGTCCGGTCCTCGATGTCCACCACGGCCGCCGGGAACTGCTGGAGGTGCGCGGCCAGGGCGTCCACCGCGACACCGACCAGCGGCACCGTGCGGTAGCTCTCGTGCGTCTTCGGCTCGCCGAGGTACGACTCGGGGGACTCCCCCTCGTCCTCGACGGCGTCCGTGTCCTTGTCCGGCGTGACGAGCTGCTGGCGCACGCGCACCTCGCGGCGCAGGAAGTCGATGCAGTCCACTTCCAGGCCGAACACCTCACCCTGCCGAAGCCCCGACGCCACGGCGAAGAGGACCATGGCGCGGTACCGGGGCGGTGCCGCCTCGATCAGGGCGTGAACGGCGTCCTTGTGGAGAGGGACGATCTCCGGGCGGCGCACCTCGGGAAGCTTGATGCCGGCGCACGGGTTCAGAGCGATCGTGCGGTCCCGTACAGCCGTGTGCATGATCGTGACCATGTAGGCGAACGTCACCCGCAGGGTGGACGGCGCGAGGGCCTGCGACCGGTCCTTCACCCACGCCTGCACCTCTGACGGACGGATGGTCACGATGGGCCGGTCCGCGAACGTCGGGTAGATGTGCAGCCGCAGGGCCCGCTCGACGCGCGAGGCGGTGCCGTCACGGTGCACAGCGGAGGTACGCCAGCGCTCGGCGACCGCGCGGAAGCTCTCCTTACCGGCCGCCGGGTCGACGTACAGGCCGCGGGCGAGGTCGGCCTCGATGGTGGCCGCGCGTGTGTCGGCCTGGCTGCGCTTGGCGAAGTTCTCCTTCTGCTGCTCGCCGGCCGTATCGCGCCAACGGACCTGCCAGCGCTTCCCCTTGCCGTGATCCTTACTGGGCACCAGGACGCGCGTCTTGCTGGAGTGCTCGGCGCACGGCTCGGCGCCCTTCTTCGGGCGGGAGAGGTGCCACCGGTCGTAGACGCTAGCCATCGGCAGTACCTGACTGCTCGGCGGCGCCCTCACCCTCGCCATGGATGGCCTGCGTAGCGGTGTTGAGCATGTCCATTCCCATGCTCAACTCCAGACCAATGCGCTGGTGCAGGTCGATCATCTGGCCAAACGCTGCGTGCACCCGCTGGAGGCTCTCCTGAGACTCGGCCAGCGCCGAGACCTTCCCCGCCTCGGGATGCAGCACCGCCGTGCGGTACGCGGCCCGATCAAGCTCCGCACCACTGGGTAGCTCCACGCCGTCGCCGCTGCCCAGGGGTAGCAGCAGGACAGTCACAGGCATCTCGAGCGCCAGCGCCAGCGCCAGCAGGTCCCGCGCCGTGAAGGCCCGGTTCCCGCGCTCCGCAGCATTGACGGCCTGCCTGCTCCAAGCCTTCTCCAGATAGGACCCGAGAGCTTCCCCGAGCTGAGCTTGAGACAGGCCGCGTACACGCCGTGCCCAAGCCAGCTTGCGGCCGATGGCTTCTTCGAGTTTCAAGGCTTCTCCTCGTCGGGTGACATGCAAAACCATGACAGACGACGAAGACGTTGACAAGCGGTACGCGGTAGTGACAACTTCAGCAACGACAGTCATTGAGAATCCGTCACCAGTTGGAGAGTCCCCGTGGACGACACGCAACGACGCAAGCGCGCTGGCCTTGCCACCCCGCCCGAGATCGCGGAGTTCTGCCGCGTGCCGGTGGCCACGGTCTACCAGTGGTCCAGCCGTGGCGGCGGCCCCAAGCTCATCAAGGTCGGACGGCACCTGCGGGCGCGGTGGGACGACATCGAGCGGTGGCTCGACGCTCAGACGATCTCTCAGTGAGAGGGGCCCCCACCAGGCCACCGGTGTTCCCGCACCGGACCGGCAGGGGCCCTGCCCGCACCGCAAACGCCGAAGCCCTGGGCATTTCGCTCGGCAGCGACCCAGGGCTTCAACACAGAACGGACCACCAGATGATGACACGCCCCGGCATCGCCGGACGACCTGAACCGGGAGGCGACAGGCCGTTGCTCGAGCACGCCCTCGCCTACGCTCAGCACGGTTGGGGCGTCTTCCCGCTCGTGGGCAAGACGCCGGCGATCCCCCGCGCGCACGAGGCCGGGCACCCCTGCCGGGGAGAGTGCGGCCAGCACGGGCATGGCTACCACGACGCGACCCGCGACCCCGCGCAGATCACCGCATGGTGGGACCGCTACCCGTCCGCCGGCATCGGCCTGCCCTGCGCGCCGAACGGCCTCGCGGTGGTCGACGTCGACCCGCGCAACGGCGGCCACGTGACGCTGTGCCGCATCGAGGCCGAGCACGGCCCGCTGCCCGCCACGCTCATGCAGCTGACGGGCGGCGACGGCCTGCACCTGGTCTACGCCCACCCCGGCACCGACCTGCCCGGCAAGCTCGGCCCCGGCATCGACGTGAAGGCCAACGGCTACATCGTCGCCGCGCCCTCGCTGCACCCGTCCGGCGCCCGCTACCGCTGGTCGGGTGACGGGCGGTTCACCCACCCTCTCACCCCATGGCCGATCTTCCTTGGAGCGCGCGCCACACCGCCGCGCCCGGTGCAGCAGATGGGGACGGCCCGCCCCTTCGACGGGCTCGTGGGCCTGGTCGCGTTCGTCCTCGAGGCCCGCGAGGGCGAGCGGAACTCCCGGCTGTTCTGGGCAGGGTGCCGCGCTCTCGAGCTGGTGCGCGCGGGCAAGGTCGACGGCGACGCCGTCCACGGCGCGCTCCTCGACGCTGCGGCCCGCATCGGCCTGTCGGACGCCGAGGCGTCGAGGACGCTGCGCAGCGCGGAACGGGCGCCGCGCCGGGCGGGAGCGGTCGCGTGACCAACCCCCGTGACGTGGCCCGCGAGATGCTCGAGAGCAACGGGGTCACCGAGGCCGCGCTCGCTCCCCGCCGCTCGCTGAAGATCACCCGCGCCTCGGACATCGAGCCTGAGCCCGTGGTGTGGGCGTGGGTCGACGAGGGCGAGGGCCGCGTGCCCGCCGGGGCCCTGTCGGTCGCGGCCGGCCGCGAGGGCACGGGCAAGTCCTCGTTCGGGATGTGGATGGCCGCGCACATCACCCGCGGCACCCTGCCCGGCTCCTTCTACGGGCGCCCTCGCGCTGTCTTCTACGTGGCCGTGGAGGACTCGTGGAAGCAGACGATCGTGCCCCGGCTCATCGGGGCCGGCGCAGACCTTGACCTCGTGTACCGCGTCGAGGCCGTGGAAGCCGAGTACGGCGAGACGACCCTCAGCCTCCCCCAGGACAACTCCCTGATGGAGCAGGCCATTGCCGAGCACGGCGTCGCCCTGGTCGTCCTCGACCCGCTCATGTCCTGCATCGGCAAGGGCATCGACACCCACCGCGAGCGGGACGTGCGCCTGGCCCTCGACCCGCTCGCGCGGATGGCCGACCGTACCGGCGCCGTGCTGCTCGGGATCGCCCACTTCAACAAGGGAGCCAGCACCGACCCGGCCTCCCTCATCACTGGCTCGGGTGCCTTCAAGAACGTCCCCCGCGCCGTGTTCGGGTTCGCCCGCGACGACGACAACGAATGCAGGGTGATGACCCAGGCGAAGAACAGCCTCGGCCGCGCGGACCTGCCCTCGCTGTCGTACCTCATCGAGTCGGCCACCGTGCCCACTCGGGCAGGGGACGCGAGAGTCGGCCGGTTCGTCTTCACCGGCCGCGCAGACCGCACCGTTGACGAGATCCTCTCCGCCGGGCAGGAGACCGACCGAGGCGAGCGCGACGTCGCCGCCGAGTGGCTCCGCGGCTACCTCGAGAGCCAGGGTGGCGAGGCCTCGAGCAAGGACGTGAAGAAGGCCGCGGCCGCCGACGACATCAGCGAACGCACCCTCCAACGCGCCATGCGCAAGGCAGGCGTCAAGGCCGAGCGCGCAGGGTTCGGCAAGGGCTCCGTGTGGCGGATCACCGAGCACTTCACCGACACACAGAGTGAGGACGCCCCCGCAGTCACGCCACAGTCGCGCCATTCGCGCCAGGACTCAGAGCCTGGCGCCAATGGCGCGAATGGCGGCGCCAATGGCGCGACTACCGAACAGACTTCACTCACCGTAACCGCAGACGATCACGACCAGCACGACCACAGCCCACCGGACCGCCCCCTCGCGAGGGCCGGATGAGAGGGGGAGGGGGAGTCGAAATCACCAGGACGCCCGTCCGGGGGCCCGCCGCGGTCAATGCGGCGTACGCCGACGGGCTTCAGAACCACTTCTGGAGAGGTACGAAATGCCTGCACGACGTAAGGGCCCGGCGATCCCGGCCGGGCTGAAGATCCTCGGGCCTGATCCTGCGGTCCGTCTCGCGAGAGAAGCGGAGATCGGTGGCAACGGTCTCACCTGGACCGACCCGCCGGAGATCCTCGACGAGGCCGGCCTACAGGAATGGGAGCGCCTGGCCTCGGTGTACGCCAACGATGCGACCCGCTTCCGGGAGGGCGAGCGTGCGGCCGTAACGGCGTACTGCTCGTACTGGTCGGCGTTCGCTGCTGCGGCCCGAGACGTGCGGGACCGCGGCCCGGTGGTCGAGGGTCGCTCGGACAGTGACCGGGGCCGCATGGTGAAGAACCCGGCGACGGTGGCGATGCGGGAGGCGTCACAGCAGCTGCGTTACTGGGCCCGCGAGTTGGGCCTGACGACGGACGCTCGAGTGCGCATCGGACTGACGGACTCGGACAGGAAGGATGATGACGATGACAACCCCTTCGCCTGATCAGGGCGAGGACGTGCAGGCACGCGCGGTGAGGGCTCAGCCGATCGTGACTGTGCCCATGCCGCGCAGAAAGTGGAACGACGACGAGACGATGGACCTGCCGGCGGATGCCGCCAGCCACTGGGACGAGAGGGCGTGGAACCGGTGCTGATCCGACCCTTGGACGGCCGGGAGGCGGCCGGGGCCCGGCTGCTCCTCGCGGTCATCGAGCACGTCGACTCGACGGACACCCTGCGGGGACCGTGGGTGTCCGAGACCGATGAGCGCCGGATCATGGACGGACGGGGCGATGTCTGGTTCGTGGCCGGCGACTTCGGCTCCGTGCAGCGCGTGTCCCTTCTGCTGTGCCCCTGCGCCTGCGCGGAGGTGACGACGTACGCCGACGGTGCCGAAGTGCGGCGCGTTGTCGGTCGTACGGCGTAGCCTGGGGGCAGGTTGATCGACGGCCAGCAGTTGGGACCGCGAGCGACTCATTCCGTGAGCACGGCCCTCGAGGCGTTGGCGGCGGCCACCGGTATCCACCCCGGCCGCCAAGTCGCCCGCCTCGAGCGCCGGTCCGGTACGTCGCCGCCCGCCCTCCGGTCCGCTCAGTTCGGCGCCGCCCGGTAGAGCTGCTGTGCCAGCCTCCCCGCGCGTCTCGAGGGCGCGGTGTCGAGGCCCGCCTCTGTGTACCGGGAAGAGACCCGACTTCCCGAAGGAGACGGCAGATGGCTGCCGACATCACGAAGCTGAAGAACGACGTACGCCTGCTCATGACCGAGACGCGTCTGATCGCCGACCGGGCCGCGGCCGAGGACCGCGCTTTCACCACGGAGGAAGCGGCCACCGTCAAGGCCAACCTCGCGAAGGGGAGGCAACTGGCGGATGAGATCATCGCGGCTCGCGGTGAGACCCGAGACAACTTTGACGACGCCAGCAAGAAGACTCTCGAGGACTTGGGGCACGCGATCGCCGGAACCGGCGGCAAGGCGTACAGGCAGACCCCGAGCGGGTACCACGAGCGGGTGCAGGGAGGCAGCAAGGCCGGCCAGCACCCGCGGGTGAAGGCGGCCGGGGGCTCCGACTGGGGCGCCCAGGTCGTCCTCGCGTCCTCGGACGGCCCCCAGTACAAGGGCATCCTCGCCTCGGGCGCGGTGCCGCTGACGGTTCCGCTCGACACCGAGCCGATCCGCCAGGGCGTGCCTGTGCTGGCCCTGCGACAGCTCATTCCGACCGAGATGGGCCCGTCCCGGTTCGGCTACCTGCGCCAGACCGTGCGGACGAACAACGCCGCCCCCGTGGCGCGCGGCGCGGTGAAGCCGACCAGCGTCTACACGTGGGAGCGCGTCGACGACCGGACGCGGACGATCGCTCACCTTTCGGAGCCGATCGCCCGCCAGGACCTGCGCGACGCACCGTCCCTCGAGCGCGTCCTGGACGTCGAGATGCGCCTGGGGCTCGAGCTGGCGCTCGAGGCGCAGATCATCAACGGCAGCGGGTCGGGCGAGAACATGACCGGGATCGCCAACGTGTCCGGCTCGCAGTCGCAGGCGTGGGACACGGACCTGCTCACGACCGCGCGCAAGGCGAAGACCAAGCTCGAGGTCCTGTCGTTCCTCGACGGCGCGGCGTACGTCATGCACCCCAACGACTGGGAGTCCGTGGAACTGCTCGCCAACAACGAGGCGGACTACTACCTCGGCGGGCCAGTCCAGACGGTGGAGGTCGCGGCCCGGCGCCTGTGGGGCCTGCCGGTCGTCTCGACGACCGCGCAGACTGCCGGCGTCGCGCACCTGGTGAACTTCCGGCTCGCGACCGAGTTGCAGGTCGTCGAGGACGTGCGGCTGGACTGGTCGGAGAACGTCTACGACCCGGACGCGCTCGGCGAGGGCGTCGGCGCCTCGGACTACACCCGCAACATGGTCCGCTTCCGGTGCGAGATGGACGCGGGTCTGAAGATCTTCCAGCCGTCGGCGATCGTCGAGATCGACCTCACGGCCTGAGCCCTCGTGCTGGTCCTGGTGCGCGGGCCAGCACGAGTCACGGCGCCCGGTCCTCCCCTGTGGGCCGGGCGCCGCCGTGTGCTCAGGGAAGGTCGAGCACCATGCAGTCGTAGACGGGGGCGTCCTCCCACGGGTGAGACTTGCCCACCTTGCGGTAGCCCCACGACGCGTATGCCGACTGTGCGGGCGCGGCCTCGGGCTCCGGTCGCATCGTCAGCGTCACCCGCTCCACCGCCAGGCCCTCGAGCAGCTGCTCGTGCAGTCCGGCCGCGATGCCCCGGCGGCGCCACGGTTTGCGCACGGCCAACTCGAGGACGGCGAAGGTCCGCTCGCCGGTCTCGCGGGTGGACTCGGGCGGGAGCGGCTCGAGCAGGTTGCCCCACCAGCCGGTATCGGCCGGGAGGCGGTACCCGTACGTGAATCCCACGACGTCGCCCCCGTCGCGGGCGAGCACGAGACGGAAGCCGGGGCGCGTACGGATCTGCTGCCGGTAGCGGTCGATGAACTCGGCGACGTCGCGGGGTCCTTCGCAGTAGGGCGGGTCCGCGTACACCTCCTCGTACGTGGCGAGGAACGTGTCGAGCTGGTCTTCCGCTTCCTGCCCCTCGTACCGCTCGTACGTCACCTCGGTCATCTGCCGTCTCCCTTCGTGTGGGCGTACTCCGCCAGTTCCCCGGCCGCCGTGCGGGCGCTGGTGGCGTCCACGGCGGCGAGGAGATCGTGCACCTCGGCCAGGCGCCGCGTGACCCGGCCCGACTCGACCTCTTCGAGGTGCTCGAGGCTGCCTACGGCCTCGGCGGCGCCCTCGTCGACTTCCCCGGCCCGTACGAGCCCCCTGGCGAGGGTGAGGCGGTACAGGGCCCGGTTACGGCCGTAGGTGCGGTCCTGGTGGGCGAGCGCGGCGCGCAGGAACGGCACGGCCGCCTTGTGGTGCCCGGCGTCGGTGTAGAGCAGGCCATGGGCGTAGTCGAGTTCGGCGTGCCCGTGGAACGCGGCCCACTCGGGGGCCGGCCGCCCTCGGTCGGCGCGTTCCACCATGCGCATGGAGTCGGCGAGCCGCTTGCGGGCGCTGCTCTGGTCGTTCATCAGGGCGAGCGCGCGGGCCTCGCGGGAGGCGATCAGAGACAGCAGCACGGCCGAGCCGAGCCCCACGGCGCGCTGGTGTGCCGCGCGGGCGAGGTCGTACCCGTCGCGGGGGCGGCCCTCGAAACTGGCCTGCATGCTCAGGGCCGCGAGCACGAGCACCTCGAGGCCCTCGTCGCGGAGCATGGTCGCGGTGGTCAGGGCCTCGCCCCAGTAGCGGCGCGCGGTGTCCTGTTCGTCGTTGTCGTAGTACAGCCAGGCGCAGTGTTCCGCGGTCTCCCCGGCGAGCAACTGGAGCTGGCGGCCGATGGTCTCGGGGTAGCTGCCGGTGTTGATGACGCGCCGGACGCGGGTCAGGTGCCGTACGGCGAGGGAGCGGACATCGCCCCCGCCGTATGCGTCGTCGAGGGTGTAGAGCGAGCGCAGGCCCTCGCGGAGCTCCACCAGGTGTGCTGTACCCACAGCCTCGGAGGATCCCAGGGCAAGGCCGGCGACAGCCCCGAGGGAATCGGCGACGAAAGCGCGTCGGTCCACGGACGCACCCTCGCGGAGGTCCGGCCCTGCGTCCGCCGTCGCGCTCGGTTCCGGTCCGGGGAAGCCGAGGTTGAGCGGACTCGTGCCGAACAGCGCGTGGAGCACCCGCCAGGCGCGCGGCCGGGGCCGGGGAGGTGCAGGGAGCCGCCAGCGCCGGAACTGCCGGTCGGTGACGGTGACCTGCTCGCCGACCAGGCTCGCAGCCGAGTCGAACGCGCGCAGGAACGCCCCTGGCTTCTCCCAGCCTCGTGCCGCGCACGCACGCGCGAACGGCGTCTGCTCGTCGTCCACTTCGCACCCCCGATGTGCTCGTGGTCCGACCGTAGCCGCTATGTCCGGCGCGGAAAGTCCGTCCGTCGCCGAAAAGTCCGCCGGAACGTCCGGGGCCACGTCCGGCACGGGCGCCCGGACGGGAGTTGTCTCGTAGTGAGACGAACCGGCGAAGGGAGTCACGGAAGTGCACCCCGTGCAGAAGACGACGATGGATCCGCCTCTCACCCTCGGGGTTCCCCGCAGCGAGCCGATACCGCCGGACGACTGCGGAGTGTGCGCCGCTCTGGCCAAAGCGCGCGCCGCGGCCAAGGAGCAGGGGGACATGTCGCGGGTCTCCGACCTCAACGTCGAGATCCGCAACCACCACGAGCCGCGCCGGAAGCGCCGGCGGTGACCGTGGAGACTCGCCAGAACACCGACGCCGGTAGCTCGTTCGCGTGGTGCTCGTGGCACCAGGGCTACACCCGCACCGCGCGCCTGGTCCGCCTTCCCGCGGACCAGGGCTCCGGGGCGGGCGCTCCCGGCCTGTTCGCGTGCGCGCCGTGCCGGTACGCGCTCGACCTCGTGCCGGTGGCTGATCAGTCATGAGCCAGCGCACCATCCCCACCGTGTGGACGCTGTCCCGCGACGTACGGGAGGGCCGGCGCTGCGTCTGGTGCAGCAAGGCGCTCGGTGACGATGCTGTCCCGGCGGGCATGGCGCGCGGCTACTGGGGCGCCCACGACCGGAGCGTGCGCGTCGACTCCTGCCCGGCCTGCGCCGAGGCGAGCTGACTTCGGGGACGGTCAAACGTCCATCGGTGGCCCCCTTGACGGGTGGCCGACCCCGGAGAGGGCGGGCGCACAGTGCCGACGAGTGCTCCGCCTTCCGCCGGTCCGGCCGCCGCCCTCATCCCCACGAGGGCGGCGGCCGGGCCGGTACCCCTCAGACCCCCGGCCCGGCCGCGAGATCCTCCCCCAGGCGGAGCGGCCGGGCCGGGTCCTGCGCAGGCGCCCACGCGCGAGGTGCGCCGTGCTCACCCCGATGGTGAGCCGCAGACAGAACGGCCCCCAGACGGTGTCTGCCGTCCGGGGGCCGCTCTGTCATGTCCGATCTGAGGGTTTGGATAATATACAAACCCTCAGATCCCGGTTACTTCTGGTGTGGGCAGTTCTGCACCCACCAGCCGCACTCGGCGCAGTACTCGTGAACGCGGGCGAGGAAGCGTCGGATCATGGCTCGGTCACCTCCTCCTCGCCGATCTCCTGGCGCTCGGGGTGGAGGATCGTCACCCCAGCCGCAGGGCGGACCACTCTCGCGATCACACTCGTCTCACCTGCGTAAACGTCTCCACGAGAGGGGGGCACGGTGGGGGAGGGGAGGGCTAGGTCCGTACCTTTGCGGCGTGCCGAGCGGTACAGGGCGACCGCCCCGGCGACGACGACCAGGAGCACGCCCGCGGCCTCGTCGACGGCGAACGCCACGGCCACCAGGCCCCCGCCGAGGACGGCGAGGACGCACCCGCCGGCCGCCCTCGACGGCTCCTCCTCCGCGGGCTCCTCGGCGCGCTTCTTCGCCGCCATCACAGCGCCCCGTACACGGCGTTGCCGACCCAGTTCGCCGCCTGCGCGAGGGGCACCGCGGCGAACCCGGCGATGCCCGCGCTGGTGCCCAGGCAGATGCCGCACCAGGCGCCGCGCTTGATCTCGCCGCCGTGCCTCGACTTCTTCGCCGCGGCGATGACGGCGATGGTCAGGATGAGCACCAGCGCGTTGCCGGGCCCGGACAGGGGGACGAACGTGGCGCGGGCGGCGAGCTGACCGCTGCTCTCGCCGACGCCCCACACGAGGGCGACGTCGCCGAGCCAGTTGGACAGGCCGAGGGTGGCGCTGGACGCGGTGCCGATCAGGCCCCCGACGCCGAGCGTGGTGAGACAGCCGTAGCACCAGGCGGCGAGGAACGGCAGCAGCTCGGCCGCGTGCCGGACGGGGTCCTTCGTGAGGGCCTTGCGGCCGGGGAACCAGGTGACGAGCTGGTGGACGAGAACGCAGATGCCGACGGTGACGCCGCCGAAGGTGACGTAGTTCATGGGTGGCTTCCTCAGCGGAGGATGGCCGCGCCGAGCGCGGCGAGGATGAGCACGAAGGTGACTGTCCCGGTGATGCGGGGGACGTCGTGGAGCGCGACAGCGCACAGGCCGAAGAGGCCGAGCAGGGCCGACAGGCCGAAGAACACGGCGAGGATCACGAGCCGTCTCGAGCGGTCCTCAACAGGCGCCGGCCGTAGCCGTCGGAGACGCCGAGCCTGGTTCCGATCTCGGTTCCGGTCAGGTCCGGTTCGCTCTCGAGCCAGTGCCGCACGGTGGCGACGCGGGCCTCGAAGGTCGTGTTCTGGCTGTCGATGCTCTCGAGGTCGGCGGCGCCGGTTCCGGTCGGCGGAACCGAGGGCGGAACTGGTTCCGGCGCCGGTTCCGGCCCGCACCCGGCGGGGTCCTCGGCGGGCGCGTAGCCGTCCGGTAGCCGCAGGTCGAGGCCGGTTCCGCCTCGAGTGCTGCCGGTTCCGGCCGCCAGTTCCGCCACCGGGGTCCACGGGCCGAGGACGGGCCCGACGGGGGCCGCGTCGGCGGGGTCCTGGTCCCGCTCGACGACGACCGGTTCCGCCCGTTCGGGGGCCGGTTCCGCCGGGGCGGAACTGCCCTCGAGGACCGGCGCCTTCACCGCGGGCGCCGGTTCCGCCTGGTGCTCGCCGAGGCGGTGCACGCGCCACAGCACGAGCGGGGCGACCGCCGAGACGGCGACCACGAGGGGGACGTCGACCGGCAGGAGACCGACCTCGACGAGATGGCTCGCGGCGTTCACGCCGATGAGCACGGCGACGACCGCGAGGACGTCCCGGCGGGCGCGGAGCGCGGCGAGCGCGTACACGTCGAGGGCCGCGGGGACGCCGGCGGCGACGTACTGGCCGAAGCCGCACGCCACCGCCAACCGGTACTCCGCCGAGGCGAGGACGACCAGGACCGCGACCAGCGCGGCCCACAGCAGTGGATCCCGCTTCACCGGCCCTCACCGCCGTACCGCTTCGGGTCGCAGATCCTGCACACGTGCTCGGCGCCGCCGTCGTGGCAGTTGTCGACGCACCACCGGCACCACGGGCTGTCACCGTGACGGGCACGCCCGTCGAACCGGGTATCGGCGGGGTCGAACGGGGTGGAACAGCGGCGGCACCGGTTGCGCTCCCGCTCGGCGGCCTCGGCCTCCTCGGCGGTCAGCTTCTGCCGCAGGTAGTCGACGTTCCAGCCGAGGTCAGCGGACGCCTCGGCGAGCGCCGGACCGACGGTCGTACGCGCGAGCGCGGCCCGCTCGAGGACCCGCCGGTCGTAGTCGGGGCTGTCGTACGGGAGGGTGAGCGCCTCGAGGACGGCCGCCAGGAGCGCGCGCAGGTCGCGGGCCTCCGTGGACGGGGTCGGCTTGCTCATCGCTCACCCCCGGCGAGGATCGCGGCGAGTTCCCGCGCGTGCTGGCGCAGCTGCTCGGCCTGCTCGACGAACCGGGCGGCGAGCGCCTCGAGGCCGGCGGGGTCGAGGGTGTGGGCGTAGCCGCTCTGCTCGACGTACACCCCGGTCGTACGGCTGGCGCTCTCCGAGTGCGGCGCCTGCACGAGCATCACCGCGTAGAGGTCCTCGCCCTCGAAGGTGAAGGCGTGCTCGGGGCCGTAGTGGGTGAGGTCGACGAAGTGGACGGGGACGTGCGGGTCGTGTCCCGCGCACCACGCCGGTTCCGGGATCGTGACGTCGCCGCGGTCGAGCGTCGCGAGGGTGACGGTGCTCAGGCTCATCGGGCACCGCCCCGCAGCGCGTCGAGCTGCTCGCGCAGGACGCGCAGACGGCGCGCGAAGGCGTTCAGGTCGGACAGCAACCCGTCGACGTCCTCGACGTCGAGTTCGTGGGCACCCTCGCCCACCACGAGTCGCGGAGCGTCGCCCGCCCACTGGCTCAGGTACACCTCGGGGAACTCCCCGCCGACGGGGCCGGCCATCGTCACGCGCGGCCCGGCGCAGTGAACGTCCTCGGGAGAACGTCGCTGCGCCTGGTGGTCCGTCACGCACCCCCCGCCGAGGCCGGCGCACTCCCCACGCCGCTCGGTGGACACCGACTCCTGCGCCAACTGCGCGTGCAGGGCGCGCAGGCCCTCGAGGAACTCCGCGACATCGGCGACGACCTCCCCGGCCGCCTCGGGCGCCAGGGCCACGCCCTCGGCCCCGTCGTCGAACGACAGGCCCGGCCTGCCGCAGTCACTGTCCGCGTACAGAGCCGCGCTCAACAGGGCCCCAGGGGCGCCGCTGGTGCCCACGGGCGCCCTCAGCACGACCTCGGCGCTCTCGTGCTCCGTGAGGGTCTCGCCGGACGGCCAGCGGCGCTCGAAGCACTTCCCCGGCGCACACCAGGCGTAGTGGCCCGGCTCCTCGGGCCCGAGGTCGCGGCTCGCTGCGGGCGTGACAGACGTGACACAGGCGTACCGGGCGAGGCCCTCGAGACTGCCGGCGAACGCGCGCAGCTTCGCCGCCTCGGCCACGGCCTGCTGCGGGGTCAAGTCCGCCTCGGCGAGACCGACGATCGGCCCGTTCCCGAAGTCCAGAAGGCGGGCGTCAATGTAGGGGTGCGCCTCACCAGGGGCGCGCAGCGCGACGGCGGCGCTCACGTGGTCGCGGTGAGGCTTCGGCTCGAAGCACCACTCGGGGCACTCCGCGGACTCCTCGTCGAGGAAGGCGGCCACGGCCGGGAACTGCGCGTCGACCGACCGGCGGACGGCCTCACGCTCCTGCTCGGCGAGGATCTCCGCCACGGTGGTCTGCGCCCTGGTGCGGGCCACGCTCGGGTTCGCGCGGGCCTCGTCGGCATCGGCGAGGATCTCGCCGAAGTCCATCGGGGCGATCTGTACGGTGGTGCTCATGGTCTGGACTCCTTGATCACGGTGGGTCTGGATCAAGGCGCCGTTCGATGGGTTGCAGCCATCGGGCGGCGCCGCTCTGTCTGCGCGAGGCAGACGAGCGGAGTCCGGGGGACCGCGGGCACCCGAGGGCACACTCAGGGCACAAGGCCCCGAATAGCGGTCCGAAACGGTGGCAAGTACTGACAGTAGTTTCCGCACGTCAACCGCCCTTTCAGCGGTAACGTGCAGGTCAGGCGATCAAGCGGACGGTACGTCAACTACCGGTAGACGTACCGGAGGGTGGGCCCTCGGCCGGAGCCAGGGCCCACCCGCGGTGCGGCGCGCGGTGGACGTGCGGCGGGTGCGCGACCCGCAGGGACCGCGGTCGCCGTTCAGCGTCGGGAGTGGCCGAACAGCAGGCGGTAGGCGATCAGCAGGACCAGGGAGCCGCCGATCGCGGCCGCCCACGTGGCACCGTCGTAGAAGCCCTTGCTGATCGGGTGGTCCAGCCAGCGGGCGGAGATCCAGCCGCCGATGAACGCTCCCGCGACGCCGATGAGGGTCGTGCCGATGAAGCCGCCCGGGTCGCGGCCCGGCAGCAGGAACTTGGCGATGGCGCCGGCCAACAGCCCCAGAACGATCCAGCCGATGATGCTCATGCCGTGAACCTGCCCTTTCGCGCCGTGCCTGTCCCGCGCCCTGGGTGTCGTCTGCGTCACGTCGTTCCCGACGGTCGCGTACGCGGTTCCTGAGGGGTTCCGTGGTGCCGGGGCCCGGTCGTCGTGCTCTGTTGTCCTCAAGGACGCCTCCCGTACGTCCGGTGGTTGCGCTGGTCAGTAGGGTGCGGCTCATGACGCAGCCCGTTTCGGCCGCCCCTTTGCGGCGCACGCTCGGCGTCGGGGACGCGGTGGTCGTCGGCCTCGGATCGATGGTCGGCGCGGGTATCTTCGCGGCGCTGGGGCCCGCGGCGCACGCCGCCGGGTCCGGGCTGCTCCTCGGTCTCGCGCTCGCCGCCGCCGTCGCCTACTGCAACGCCATGTCCTCCGCCCGGCTCGCGGCCCTCTACCCCGCCTCGGGCGGCACCTACGTGTACGGCCGTGAGCGGCTCGGCGCCTTCTGGGGGTACCTGGCCGGCTGGTCGTTCGTCGTCGGCAAGACCGCCTCGTGCGCGGCCATGGCGCTCACCGTCGGGGCTTACGTCTGGCCGGAACAGGCGCACGCCGTGGCCGTGGCCGCCGTCGTGGCGCTGACGGCCGTGAACTACGGCGGCATCCAGAAATCGGCCTGGCTGACGCGGGCGATCGTCGCCGTCGTGCTGGCGGTCCTCGCCGCCGTGGTCGTCGTGTGCCTCACCTCCGGCCGGTCCGACGCCGGGCGGCTGGACATCGGGGCGTCGGGCGGCGTGGGCGGGGTGCTCCAGGCAGCCGGACTGCTGTTCTTCGCGTTCGCCGGGTACGCGCGCATCGCGACCCTCGGCGAGGAGGTGCGCGATCCGGCGCGCACCATCCCGCGCGCGATCCCCCTCGCACTGGGCATCACGCTCGTGGTGTACGCGGCCGTCGCGGTCGCCGTGCTGTCCGTGCTGGGATCGGGCGGTCTCGGGCAGGCGTCGGCGCCGCTGGCCGAGGCGGTACGGGCGGCCGGGGCGCCGGGGCTCGTGCCAGTGGTGCGGGTCGGTGCGGCGGTGGCCGCGCTGGGGTCGCTGCTGGCGCTGATCCTGGGGGTCTCGCGGACGACGCTCGCCATGGCCCGCGACCGGCATCTGCCGGGGGTCCTGGCCGCCGTGCACCCCCGGTTCCAGGTGCCGCACCGGGCGGAGCTGGCCGTCGGCGCGGTGGTCGCCGTGCTGGCCGCGACCGTCGACGTCCGGGGCGCGATCGGCTTCTCCTCGTTCGGCGTGCTCGCCTACTACGCGGTCGCCAACGCGTCCGCCTGGACGTTGAGTTCCGCGCCGGTCTCTCGGATCGTGCCCGTCGTGGGGCTCGTCGGCTGCGTCGTCGTGGCGTTCGCGCTGCCCTGGGTGTCGGTGGCGGTGGGCGCCGCCGTGCTGGGCGCCGGGGCCGCGGCCTACGGCGTACGGCGGTGGTGGCACCGCCGCGGCGGCGCCGGTCAGTAGCGTCCGGCGAAGGGCTCGTCCGTGGAGATGATCTCGCGGCCCAGGGGCATCAGGGAGAGCGGGACGAGCTTGAAGTTGGCGATGCCGAACGGGATGCCGATGATCGTGATGCAGAGCGCCAGGCCCGTGAAGATGTGGGTCAGCGCGAGCCACCAGCCCGCGAGGACCAGCCACAGGACGTTGCCGACGCATGAGGGCGCGCCCGCGTCACGGCGCTCGATCGTCGTGTACCCGAAGGGCCACAGGGCGTAGACGCCGATACGGAACGCGGCGATACCGAAGGGGATGCCGATGATCGTGATGCAGAGGAGGAGTCCCGCGACCACGTAGCCGAGGAAGAGCCAGAAGCCGCTGAGGATGAGCCAGATGATGTTGAGGATCGTCTTCACTGGGGGCGACCTGCCATCTTCTCGAGTCGGGCGATGCGTTCGGCCATGGGCGGGTGCGTGGAGAACATCTTCGAGAAGCCCTGACCGGGCCGGAACGGGTTCGCGATCATCATGTGGCTCGCCGTCTCGATGCGGGGTTCGGGGGGCAGCGGAAGCTGTTTGGTGCCCGTTTCGAGCTTGCGCAGGGCGGCGGCGAGGGCCAGCGGGTCGCCGGTGAGCTGGGCGCCGGAGGCGTCCGCCTCGTACTCCCTGGACCGGCTGATCGCGAGCTGGATGAGGCCGGCGGCGAGCGGGCCCAGGATCATGATCAGCAGCATGCCGAGGAGACCGGGGCCGTCATCGTCGTCGGAGCGGCCGATGGGGATCAGCCAGGCGAAGTTGACCAGGAACATGATCACGGAGGCGAGGGCTCCCGCGATCGATGAGATCAGGATGTCGCGGTTGTAGACATGGCTCAACTCGTGGCCGATGACACCGCGCAGCTCCCGTTCGTCCAGGAGGCGGAGGATGCCGTCCGTGCAGCACACGGCCGCGTTGCGCGGGTTGCGGCCCGTCGCGAACGCGTTCGGGGCGTCGGTCGGGGAGATGTACAGGCGAGGCATGGGCTGCCTGGCCTGGGTGGAGAGCTCGCGGACCATGCGGTACAGGGCGGGAGCCTCGAACTCGCTGACCGGGCGGGCGCGCATCGCGCGTAGAGCCAGCTTGTCGCTGTTCCAGTAGGCGTACGCGTTCGTGCCGAGGGCGACGACGACCGCGATGATCAGGCCCGTCCGGCCGAAGAGGCTGCCTATGACGATGATGAGTGCGGACAGTCCCCCGAGGAGTACGGCGGTCCTGAGCCCGTTGTGCCGGCGGTGCACGGTACGCCCTCCAAGTCGTGCGGCAGGGGAACCCTTTGTCTGCTGTCGCTGTTGACTCCACCTCTCAGTGGACCCTCCCGTACTGGTCAACGCGAGGCGGAGAGCACTAGTTCCCTTGTGCGCACGGGCCGGGGCGGGGCCGTCCGGGTGACGGCCGGACGCCTGGGCACGCACGCGTGTACGGGGCATCGAGTGCCCACGCGTGCGTGCCGGATGCGAGGGTGGTGGCTGTGCCCGTCGGCCGGCCGCCTCTAGAACAGGGCGGTGTCGGCGAAGCGCAGGATCAGTTGGGGGGCTCCGGAGAGGGCGATAGCGACGATTCCGGTGAGGGCGATCGCGAGGGTGAGCGGGGCGGGGACGCGGTGCGGCTCGGGTTCGCCCTCGGGGGCGCGGAACAGCAGCGCGGTCCACTGGAGGTAGTAGAACAGCGCGATCACGACGTTGACGGCCATGACGACGGCGAGCCAGCCGAGGCCCGCGTCGACGGCCACCGAGAAGACGGTGACCTTGGCGAACAGGCCGATGATGCCCGGCGGCAGTCCGGCGAGGCAGAGCAGGAAGAAGCCCAGCAGCAGCGCGGTCAGGGGGCTCGACGCGTAGAGGCCTCGGTAGTCGCTGACGCGGTTGAGGGTCCTGGTGCGGCCGACGAGGGCGGCCACGGCGAAGGCGCCGAGGTTCACGGCCGCGTACATCAGCGCGTAGGCGACGGTGGAGCCGATGGCCCGCTCGGCGTCGTCGGTGTAGGCGGCGGCCGCGATCGGCACCAGGAGGTAGCCGGCCTGGCCGACGGAGGACCAGGCGAGCAGCCGGACCGCGCTGTACGCGCGCGTGGAGCGCTGTCTGAGGGCGCCGACGTTGCCGACGGTCATGGTGAGGGCGGCCAGCGCGGCGAGGGCGGGGCCCCAGACGTCGGCGTACGACGGCAGGGCGACGACGGTGACGAGGATGAGCCCGGAGAAACCGACCGCCTTGCCGACGACCGACAGGTAGGCGGCCACCGGGAGGGGCGCGCCCACATAGGTGTCGGGGACCCAGAAGTGGAACGGCACGGCGGCCGTCTTGAAGGCGAAG
Organism: Streptomyces ossamyceticus; assembly: GCF_001418475.1. GTDB lineage: Bacteria > Actinomycetota > Actinomycetes > Streptomycetales > Streptomycetaceae > Streptomyces > Streptomyces ossamyceticus. The sequence continues at coordinate 22,389 of NZ_LIQX01000301.1, forward strand.
CCGATGAGGGTGAGGACGACGCCGGTCTGGGTGACGGTGTGGAGCTGGCTGTCGACGTTCTGGACGCGGTCGGCGATCTGGGTGAGGTAGAGGGTGCCGGTGGTGGCGTAGACGAAGCTGATGCCGAGGAGGCTGACGGCGGTCGCGGTGACGGACGACAGGAAGAACTTCAGGGCCGCCTCGGAGGACCGCTTGTCGCCGTGGCGGATGCCGACCAGGGCGAACGCGGGCAGCGAGGCGACCTCCAGGGCGACGACGAGGGTGGCGAGGTCGCGGGCGGCGGGCAGGAGGGCGGCGCCCGCGGCGGACGACAGGAGCAGGAACCAGAACTCCCCGGCCGGCAGCTCCCTGCGGTCGTCCTTGAGGGCCGTCATCGACAGCAGGGCGGCGAGGAGGGCGCCGCCGAGCACCATGAACTGGATGACGAGGGTGAAACGGTCGGCGGTGTAGCTGCACACGTCCGGGCTGCCGCTCAGGCAGAAGGTGGCGCGGTCGCCGTCCAGGAGGGGCACCAGGGCCAGCAGGGACAGGGCGAGGCCCGCGACGGACACCCAGCCGAGCAGGGCCTTCTTCGTGTCGCCCACGAAGAGGTCCGTGACGAGCACGGCGAGGCCGACGACGGCGGCGATCGTGGGCGGCGCGACGGCGAGCCAGTCGACGGACTGGACGACCGACTCGGCCAGCGGCTGGGCCGACTGCGGGGCCGTCGTCAGGGCCAGGGAGCTCATCGGGTGCCTCCTGCGAGGAGCTGCTGCACGGCCGGGTCGGTCAGGCCGAGGAGGGCCGCGGGCCAGAGACCGGCGAGGACGGTGAGGGCGACGAGCGGGGTCCAGGCCGCGAACTCGTACGTCTGTACGTCGGCGAGCCGTGGCCCCTCCTGCGGAGTGCCGCCCATGCAGACGCGGCGGACCACGATCAGCATGTACGCGGCGGTGAGAAGGGTGCCGAACGCGCCGATCGCCATGAAGGTCAGGAAGGCCGGGCGGCTGAGGCCGTCGGCGGGGCGGAACGCCCCGAACAGGGCGAGCATCTCGCCCCAGAACCCGGCGAGGCCGGGCAGTCCGAGGGAGGCGACGGCGCCGAACGCGAGCAGGCCACCGAGGCGCGGCGCCCTGCCGTAGAGGGCGGCGCCGGTCTGGAACTGATTTGGCGCGGCGGAGCCGCTCGTTGAGGGGTGGCGGTCGGGCGACGGGAGGGCCAGGGTGTCGAGGTCGGTGGTGCCGGTGCGGTCCTTGAGGGCGCCGACGAGGAAGAACAGCAGGCCGGTGATGAGGCCGTGGGCGATGTTGGCGAACAGGGCGCCGTTCACACCGGTCGGGGTCATCGTCGCGATGCCGAGGAGCACGAAGCCCATGTGGCCGACGGAGGAGTACGCGATGAGGCGCTTGAGGTCGCCCTTCGCGCCCGGCCGGGCGCGA
>NZ_LIQX01000302.1 GCF_001418475.1 Streptomyces ossamyceticus
TCACCCTGGAGCTGGGCGGCAAGTCCGCGGCGGTGATCCTGCCGGACGCCGACGCGCAGACCGCCGTCAACGGCATCGCGCCCTTCGCCTGGATGATCAACGGCCAGGCGTGTGTCGCCCAGACCCGCATCCTCGTCCCGCGCACCCGCTACGACGAGTTCGCCGAGGCGTTCGCGGCCGCCGCCTCCGCGCTCAAGGTCGGCGACCCCCTCGACCCCGCCACCGAACTCGGTCCGCTCGTGGCGCGACGGCAGCAGCGCCGCAGCCTCGACTACATCCGCATCGGCCAGGAGGAGGGCGCCAAGATCCTCACCGGCGGCGGCCGTCCCGCCGGCCTCGACCACGGCTGGTACGTGGACGCCACCCTCTTCGGCGACGTCGACAACTCCATGCGCATCGCCCGCGAGGAGATCTTCGGCCCGGTGATCTGCCTCCTCCCGTACGGCGACGAGGCCGAGGCCGTACGGATCGCCAACGACTCCGACTACGGCCTGAGCGGCAGCGTCTGGACCGCCGACGACGAGCGCGGCATCGAGATCGCCCGCCAGGTCCGCACCGGCACGTACTCCGTCAACACCTTCAGCCTCGACATGTTCGGCCCCTTCGGCGGCTACAAGAACTCCGGCCTGGGCCGCGAGTTCGGCCCCGAGGGCTACGGCGAGTACCTGGAGCACAAGATGATCCACCTGCCCGCCGGGTACCAGCCGCCCACCACCGCCGGCGAGGGGGTGGGCTGATGGGCGACCGCTGGCACGTGGAGGTCGACCGGACGATCTGCATCGGCTCCGCCCAGTGCACGCACCTCGCCCCGGACGCCTTCCGCCTCGACACCGCCATGCAGTCCCACCCCGTCGCACCGGAGACGGACGCGGGCGAACGCATCCTGAAGGCGGCGGAGGGCTGCCCGGTGGAGGCGATCTCGATCGCCCTGCCCGGCAGCGGCGAGCCGGTGTTCCCCCCGGAGGAGTAACCGCCTCACCACCCCCTACGCTGTGCCCTCGTATCACCGTGAACCATCAGTGACCAGGGCGGGAAAGCGTGCGGAAGTCCGAGGCCAAGCAGTTGATCGAGCAGGCGCGTGCCGCCTGGGACGCCGAGGAGTGGCAGCGCGCCGCCGACCTCTACGAGCAGGTGCTCGCCCACTACCCGGACCTGGAGGCGAGCGCGGTGTGGTGGTACGACGCCGCGCTCGGCCACAAGTTCCTGGGCAACTGGGAGAAGGCGTACGAGCTCGGCGTCCAGGCCGCCGCCCGCTCCCCGCGCGGCGAGGGCGACCCGGCGTTCTGGAACCTCGGTATCGCCGCGACCATCCGCCGCGACTGGGCGACCGCCCGCGACGCCTGGTCCGGCTTCGGCATCGACCTGCCCGACGGCGAGGGCGAGATCGCCGGCCGCTTCGGCAACGCCTGCGTACGCCTCGACACCGACGGCGAACGCGAGGTCGTCTGGATGGAACGCCTCTGCCCCACCCGTGGCCGCGTCCTCAACGTGCCCGTCACCGGCGGCCGGCGCTACGGCGAGATCGTCGTCCACGACGGAGAACCGAAGGGCGAACGGGTCGTCGCCGGTACGACCTACCCCGTCTTCGACGAGCTCCTCCTCTTCGAACCCTCCGATCTGCCCACCCTCTCCGTGACCGTCGCCGCGGCCGAACAGGCCGACCTGGAGGCCCTCCTCCAGCTGTTCACCGACCACGACTTCGGCGCGGAACCCGAGAGCAGCCTCGTCGTCCACTGCGCCTGCTGCAGCGAGGGCACCCTCCACAAGGAGCGCAGCGTCCACGCGGGCGCCCAGCGTGTGTCCCTCGCGGCCCCCGAGGACGACGCCCGACGCCTGCTGGACCGATGGGCGGGCGGGACGGCCATCGGGCGCAGCTGGAGCGGGCTGGAGGTCGTGTAAAAAATCCCCTTTGGGGGGTTGCGTACGGCTACAGGCGTTCTATTCTGGAAGTCGGCCTACGGGACGAGTGAGGGAGTTCGACCGGAGTAGCCGACGCAAGCGCGAGGCGCAGGTCTCCGCTGGTGCCGACGTCGACGGTCGGGCTGAGAGGCCGGAGGTCGCTGGTACAGGACCGACGGCGACCCCCAGCACCTGATCCGGGTAATACCGGCGCAGGGAACCCGTCTCGTAGGTCCTTCATGTGCTCGCAGGTCTTCATCCACCCCGGCGCCCGTGCGGCGCCGGGGTCATGGCGTGTCCTTCGTGTCCCCCGGCGCGGTCAGGTCGATCAGACGGCAGACCGTCTCGATGTCGATCTTCACCTGGGCGATGGAGGCCCGGCCGGAGAGCCAGGTGATGAGGGCCGAGTGCCAGGTGTGCTCGATGACGCGGACGGCGGAGAGCTGCTCGGGCGTGGGCCGTTCCAGTCCCATCGCGTCCAGGATGATCGCCGTCGTCTGGTGGGAGACCTGGTCCACCTCGGGGCTGACGCTGCGGTCGGCGAACGTGAGCGCGCGGACCATGGCGTCCGCGAGGTGCGGCTCTCTCTGGAGCGCGCGGAACGCCCGCATCAGGGTCTCCGCCACCCGCTCCGCGGCCGTCTCGCCGGTCGGCGGCTTCTTCCGCAGGGTGCCGTGCATGTGCTCCAGCTGGTCCTGCATCGTGGCGACCAGCAGATGGATCTTGGAGGGGAAGTAGCGGTAGAGCGTGCCGAGCGCGACCTGAGAGGACTCGGCGACCTCCCGCATCTGCACGGCGTCGAAACCGCCCCGGCTGGCCAGCTGCGCGCTCGCGTGCAGGATCCGGCGCCGGCGGGCCTCCTGCCGCTGGGTGAGGGGCGGCGAGTCCGGCCGCGACTCCGGTCGCGGTTCCTGTCGAGCGCTACTGGCGTCCACCTTGGCTTCCGCAGGCATGGGTACCGTTCCGTGACAGTCGGTGGGGGCGTGCGATCCGACAGCATGCCAGGGCGGGTGCCGTGGCGTGAATCACCTGATCCACCGCTCACCGTGGCCCTACCTGCCGGTAGATTCAGTGCTCCTTGAACGATCAAGTCTGTAACTTGTTCTAGATTACCGTCCCGACGTAATCTCACCGGACAACACAGGCAGAAGGGGGCCGAGAGTGACCGCTGAGGCCAGTGAGGCGGGGCATCGGGCCAGCCCCGCCGCCGACGGCGGACGACCGCTCAACATCGCGCTCCTCACCTATAAAGGGAACCCGTTCTGCGGGGGCCAGGGCGTGTACGTACGGCACCTCTCGCGTGAACTCGCCCGCCTCGGCCACCGGGTCGAGGTCATCGGCTCCCAGCCCTACCCCGTCCTCGACGACGACGCGGTCCCCGACGCCGGACCGGGCGGGCTCTCCCTCACCGAGCTGCCCAGCCTCGACCTGTACCGGCAGCCCGACCCCTTCCGCACCCCGAAGCGCGATGAGTACCGCGACTGGATCGACGTGCTCGAAGTGGCGACGATGTGGACCGGCGGCTTCCCCGAGCCCCTGACGTTCTCCCTCCGCGCACGCCGCCATCTGCGCGCCCGGCGCGGCGAGTTCGACGTCGTCCACGACAACCAGACCCTCGGCTACGGCCTGCTGGGCGAGGTGGGCGCGCCCCTCGTCACCACCATCCACCACCCCATCACCGTCGACCGGCAGCTGGAGCTGGACGCCGCCGAGGGCTGGCAGCGCCGTATGTCCGTACGCCGCTGGTACGCGTTCACCCGGATGCAGAAGCGCGTCGCGCGCCGGCTGCCGAGCGTGCTCACCGTCTCCGGCACCTCCCGCCAGGAGATCGTCGACCACCTCGGCGTACGCGGCGACCGCATCCACGTCGTGCACATCGGCGCCGACACCGACCTCTTCTCGCCCGATCCGTCGGTCGCGCGGATACCCGGCCGGATCGTCACCACCTCCAGCGCCGACGTGCCGCTGAAGGGCCTCGTCTTCCTCGTCGAGGCGCTGGCGAAGGTCCGCACCGAGCACCCCGCCGCCCACCTCGTCGTCGTCGGCAAGCGGCCCACCGAGGGCCCCGTCGCCCAGGCCATGGAGCGCTACGGCCTCGACGGCGCCGTCGACTTCGTCAAGGGCATCTCCGACGCCGAACTGGTCGACCTGGTCCGCTCCGCCGAGGTCGCCTGCGTGCCCTCCCTGTACGAGGGGTTCTCGCTGCCCGCCGCCGAGGCCATGGCCACCGGCACGCCCCTGGTCGCCACCACCGGCGGTGCCATCCCGGAGGTCGCCGGACCCGACGGCGAGACCTGCCTCGCGGTGCCCACGGGCGACGCGGGCGCCCTGGCCACCGCGCTGAACCGGCTGCTCGGCGACCCCGACCTGAGGGCCCGGCTCGGGCACGCGGGCCGCGAGCGGGTGCTGCGCCGGTTCACCTGGGCCAAGGCCGCCGAAGGCACGGTCGCCCACTACCGCGAGGCGATCGCCCGCGCCGAGGGGCGCCCGGTGGGGACCGCCGCGCGCACCGCCCCCCGCGCCGTACCGGCGGCGGACCACGCCGCCGACCGCACCGCCGACCGAATCGTCGACGCCCACGAGGCCGTCGAAGAAGCAGTTGAAGCAAACCGCGAAAGCGCCGACCGCGAAAGCAGGGCCACGTGCTGACCGTCGACTTCTCCCGGTTCCCGCTCGCCCCGGGGGACCGCGTCCTGGATCTCGGCTGTGGAGCGGGCCGGCACGCCTTCGAGTGCTACCGGCGCGGCGCCCAGGTCGTCGCCCTCGACCAGAACGGCGACGAGATCCGCGAGGTCGCCAAGTGGTTCGCGGCGATGAAGGAGGCCGGCGAGGCGCCCGAGGGCGCGACGGCCACGGCCATGGAGGGCGACGCCCTCGCCCTGCCCTTCCCCGACGAGTCCTTCGACGTCGTGATCATCTCCGAGGTCATGGAGCACATCCCCGACGACAAGGGCGTGCTCGCCGAGATGGTCCGCGTGCTCAGGCCCGGCGGCCGCATCGCGATCACCGTCCCGCGCTACGGCCCCGAGAAGGTCTGCTGGACGCTGTCCGACGCGTACCACGAGGTCGAGGGCGGCCACATCCGCATCTACAAGGCGGACGAACTCCTCGGCAAGGTCCGCGAGGCCGGCCTCAAGCCGTACGGCACCCACCACGCGCACGCACTGCACTCGCCGTACTGGTGGCTGAAGTGCGCGTTCGGCGTCGACAACGACAAGGCGCTCCCGGTCCGCGCGTACCACAAGCTGCTGGTCTGGGACATCATGAAGAAGCCCCTGGCCACCCGGGTCGCCGAACAGGCCCTCAACCCGCTGATCGGCAAGAGCTTCGTGGTGTACGCGACGAAGCCGCACCTGCCGCGGATCGCGGACGCGGGGACCGAGTCCGGTGCCGCTGCCGGTGACGAGGCCGGGGTGGCCGCCAAGTGACGACGCCCCGGACAGAGCACCTGGTCCTGCCCGGGGTACTGACCGCCGAGCAGGCCGCCGCCACCGTCCGCGGGATCCTCGCGGTGCAGCGGGAGGACGGCGCGATCCCCTGGTTCCGCGGACACCATCTGGACCCCTGGGACCATGTCGAGGCCGCCATGGCCCTCGACGCGGCCGGTGAGCACGAGGCCGCCGAGCGCGCCTACACATGGCTGCTCCGGCACCAGAACGAGGACGGCTCCTGGTACGCGGCGTACGCCGACGGCGACGCCGCCGACATCACCGACCGCGGCCGGGAGACCAACTTCGTCGCGTACATAGCCGTCGGCGTGTGGCACCACTACCTGGCCACCGGCGACGACACGTTCCTCGACCGCCTGTGGCCCGCCGTGCACGCGGCGATCGAATGCGTCCTGCGGCTCCAGCAGCCCGGTGGGCAGATCGGCTGGAAGCGCGAGGACGACGGCACGCCCGTGACCGACGCGCTGCTGACCGGCTCCTCGTCCATCCACCACGCGCTGCGCTGCGCGCTCGCCATCGCCGAGCAGCGGGAGGAGCCGCAGCCGGACTGGGAGTTGGCCGTCGGCGCGCTGCGGCACGCGATACGCCGGCACCCCGAGCGGTTCCTCGACAAGGACCGCTACTCGATGGACTGGTACTACCCGGTGCTGGGCGGCGCGTTGACGGACGCGGAGGCCAAGTCCCGTATCGAGGAGGGCTGGGACCGCTTCGTCGTCCCCGGCTTCGGTGTCCGCTGTGTCGTCCCCAACCCGTGGGTGACGGGCGGCGAGTCCGCCGAACTCGCCCTCGCGCTCTGGGCGATGGGCGAGTCCGACCGGGCCCTGGAGATCCTCCAGTCCATCCAGCACCTGCGCGACCCCGCGACCGGTCTGTACTGGACGGGCTATGTCTTCGAGGACGGGGCCGTCTGGCCCGAGGAACTGACCTCGTGGACGGCGGGCTCACTGCTCCTCGCCGTGGCCGCACTGGGCGGCGACGAGGCGACCTGCGCGGTGTTCGGCGGGGAGCGACTGCCGCGCGGCCTGGACGACTTCGACGACTCGGAGTGTTGCGCTCCCCCTACCGGGCAGGGCGCTTGAGGTCCTGAGTCGGCTGCGGGAGAGCGGGGGCTGGTCGCGCAGTTCCCCGCGCCCCTCAACACCCCCGGGCCAGGCCCGTGCTTTTCAGGGGCGCGGGGAACCGCGCGAGCAACCACGACCCACCCGCAGTCACCCAGCGGCCGCAACCCACCGTCGCCGTTCCGCGAAGCGCTCAGTGGCGGTGCATGCGGTTCGCGATGGCGTGGCCCACGAACAGGTAGACCACGGCGGCGAGCCCGTACCCCGCGACGACCCGCGCCCACTGCTCGTCGAAGGTGAACAGGTCGTGGGACCAGCCGGCGAGCCAGCGGGCCGCGTCATGGACGAACTGCACGAAGTCGTTCGCGCCGTTCGCACCGAGCAGATACATCAGGATCCACAGGCCCAGAATGAAGGCCATCACGTCCGCGACGATCGCGATGACCCGGCCCGCCTGGTTGGAGCCGCTATATCGAGACATGCTTGACGGGTTGCCGCTCACGCGTGGCTGAAACCCTAGGAGTTCAGCTCGGCCAGCACCCGCAGCGTCGGCCGGTCCGGCGACACGACGAGCAGATCCGTCACCGGCCCCTTCCGCCACACCTCCAGCCGCTCGGCGATCCGCTCCCTCGGCCCCACCAACGAGATCTCGTCGGCGAACGCGTCCGGCACCGCGCGCACGGCCTCCTCACGACGGCCGTCGAGGAACAACGCCTGTATCCGCCGCGCCTCTTCCTCGTACCCCATGCGTGCCATGAGGTCGGCGTGGAAGTTGCGCTTCGCGTGCCCCATCCCGCCGATGTAGAAGCCGAGCATGATCTTCACGGGTAGCAGCCCCTCGGCGACGTCGTCGCAGAGCTGCGCCCGCGCCATGGGAGCGACGAGGAACCCCTCACGCGTATCGCCCAACGACGCCTCGTACACGTCCGTCCGCGTCGGCGACCAGTACAACGGCAGCCAGCCGTCCGCGATCCGCGTGGTCTGCGCGATGTTCTTCGGACCCTCGGCGCCCAGCAGGACGGGCAGATCGGACCGGAGAGGATGCGTGATGGACTTCAACGGCTTGCCCACGCCACTGCCGTCCGGACCGCGGTACGGCACCGCGTGGAAGCTGCCGTCCAGCTCGACCGGGGCCTCCCGCCGCAGCACTTGCCGTACGACGTCGACGTACTCCCGCGTCGCGGTCAGCGGCGACCTCGGGAACGGCCGCCCGTACCAGCCCTCCACGACCTGCGGCCCGGACAGCCCCAGCCCGAGGAGCATCCGCCCGCCGGAGAGATGGTCGAGGGTGAGCGCGTGCATGGCGGTGGTCGTCGGCGACCGCGCCGCCATCTGCGCCACGGCCGTACCGAGCTTGATCCGCGACGTGCGCGCCGCGATCCAGGTGAGCGGCGTGAACGCGTCCGACCCCCACGACTCGGCGGTCCACACCGAGTCGTACCCGAGCCGCTCCGCCTCCTGGACGAGCGGCACATGATCAGCGGACGGACCACGCCCCCAGTACCCCAGTGCCAGACCGAGCCGCATACGCCGCCTCCTGACGCTCCGTCAGTTCCACTGGCCAGGAGGGCGACTGTACGACAACGGCCCCCCGCTCGGAAGAGCGAGGGGCCGGTCGTACGGCGAGGGTGCGGCGTCGCGCTCAGCCGCGCTGGATGCCGGTGGTGTCCTGGAGGACACCGCGACGGCCGTCCTGGGTCTGGGCGACCAGGTTGGCGCCGCGCTGCTCGACCGCCAGGTACCAGGTACCGGGGGCCAGTTCGGCGATCGTCGACTGCGAGCCGTCCTCGGCGAACAGGGGACGCGCCACGGGCACGGCGAACCAGAACGGAGAGAAGTCACCCGCGGGCGGCTGCGGAGCGGCCTGCGCCTGCTGCGGCTGCGGCTGACCCGCGAACGGCGCGCCCGGCTGCCCCGGCTGGGGCTGGCTCGCACCGAACGGCGCCTGGGCGCCGGCGCCCGGGTAGCCGTAACCACCGGGAGGCTGGGCACCGTACGGCTGCGGAGCCGCCGGACGCGGGGCGCCGACGAGGGCGGCCTTCAGCGCGGGGACGAGGGGGGTGGCGATGGCCGCGGCGGCCATGATCAGGGTCGCGATGAGGGCGAGGATGAGGCCGGCGCCGGCGTCGGTGCTACTGCCGCTTGAGCCGCTGCCGAAGTTGTCGCCGCCGCCGACCGGGTCGAAGATGTTGCCGAGCGCGCTCCACGCGGCGAAGACCGTGAAGGCGATGCCGAAGTGGCCGAGGTCGATGCCGGCGATCTTCGGCGCCTGCGGCAGGCCCCTGGCGATGACGATGAACGCGGCGCCGAAGAGCCCCGCAAGCACGACGCTGAGCAGCACTGGCCCGCTCTCCCAGAGGTTCGGGAGTTCGAGGCTGTCGGGAACACCGTCGAGGGAGTAGTTGTCGAGGAACGACGCGACGAACAGCAATACCGCTGCTCCGATCACGACGCCGTCGCCTCTGGTGAGGGAGCGGATATTCACTTCAGGTCCTTCGTCAGTCGTCTCGTCATCGGTGTGGAGGCGTCGCTGTTCACCATGGCGCCCTCAGGCTCAGGTGGGAAGCGCGGGGGTGGCCCCTCATCGTAGGGATGACCATATCGTCCACCCGACGTAGGTGTACGTCGGGATTGCCACGATGATCACGACCCTCCCCCTACCCGCGCAGGAAGCTCACGATTCCCTCAGAGATCCCCTGCGCGGCCTTCTGCCGCCATGTGCCGGTGGTCAACAGTGCCGCGTCCTTGCTATCGCGCATATTGCCGCACTCGATGAACACCTTGGGAACCGTTGACAGATTGAGACCGCCCAGGTCCTGACGTGTGACGAGACCGGTACCTCCGCCCACATAGTTGGAGGGCGCGCTGCCCGTCTCACGGACGAACTTGCCCGCGATGCGCTCCCCGAGGTCGCGGGAGGGACCGACGATGGGCCGGGTGTCGGCGGCGCCCTCGTGCACCGAGCCCGGCAGGATGACGTGGAAGCCCCGGTTGCCGGCCGCCGAGCCGTCCGCGTGGATCGACACCACCGCGTCGGCCTCCGCCGCGTTGCCGATACGGGCCCGCTCGTCGATGCAGGGGCCCCACTCCCGGTTGCCGTCCTGCGTGAACTTCACGGTGGCGCCCTGCTGTTCGAGGAGCGCCCGGACCCGACGCGACACGTCCAGGGTGAACTCGGCCTCGGTGTAACCGTCGTTGGTCGACGTCCCCGTGGTGTCGCATTCCTTCATCGCGGTGCCGATGTTCACCTTGCGGTTGATCTCGGCGGTGTGCCGGAAGTTCCCGGAGTTGTGGCCGGGGTCGATGACGACGACCTTGCCCTTCAGGGGGCCGTCGGCGGCGGCACCGGAGGAGGCCGTCGGGCTCGCCTTCTTGCCGTCGTCCCCCTTCTTCCCGTCCTTGCCGTCCTTGCCCGAGCCGTCCTCGGAGGCGGTCGGCTCGGTGGAGGGCGTCGGCGACGCCGGGGGAGCGGTTCTCGGCTGGTTGCGCGCGGCCGCCCGGTTCGCCCCGTCGTCCCCGCCGCCGGGGTCGCCGACGGCCTGCCACACCCCCCAACCGGCCACCGATCCCACCACGACGGCGGCGACGGCCACGGTCAGCGGGCGGCGCAGAGGTGAACGGCGGGGCTGGGGCGGCTCGAAGTCCGGTCCTACGTATGACACGTCTGCCACCATACGGGGCGGGCCGGCGCCGGCGGCCTCACGACGCCGTACCGCCATGTTTCGTCCCCCTGCCGCCGCTCCCCTTTCCCCTCGTGCGGGGCGCGGCCCCGAAACAGGGTGTGACCAGCGGATGGGCGGACGGCCGGTCGCACGGTAGAGTCGGTCAATTACTGCTTGTCGTGGGGCAGGGCTCGGCCGGGCGGTGGCAGGGCCCTGGGGGGAGGGCCTGCAAGGGATGAGTCGTCGCTCCAACGGGTTGGTCGGGGTCTGGGCCGAGGCGCAGCGCCAGCAACAGCGTCAGCTGGAGGCGCGGGCCAGGCAGCAACGGGAGTACGAGCGCCAGCAGCGCGCGTACCAGCGGGAGGTGGCCCGCAGCCACCGCGAGCAGCAGCAGGCGTACCGGCAGCAGCGTGAGGCGGAGGCCCGGCGGCGTACCGAGGAACTGGATGCGCAGGTCACCGCCCTCCAGGGGCTGCTGGCCACCGGCTGCCGGGCCCCGGCGTTCCGCGCCGCCTCCCTTACCCGCTCCGAGCGGCTGGAGCCCTTCGCGCCCGGCGTGCTCGCCCAGCCGGTGCCCATGCCGGACCCCGGCCAGTACCAGGCCCAGGGCGGCTGGACCGCCGGCCGGCGGGCGCAGGCGCAGGCCGAGGCGCGGGCCCGCTTCGAGCAGGACTGGCACGCCGCGCAGGCGGCGGAGGCGCAGCGGCAGCGGCAACTCGACCAGTACCAGCGGCAGTACCAGCAGTGGGCCGACGCGCAACTGGCCGACGTCCGCCGGCACAACGCGGGCGTCGCCGAGATGGCGACGGCCCTGCGCGCCGGCAGCGACCCGGAGGCCGCCGTCGAGTACTTCTCCGCGGCGCTCTACGCCTCCGCCGCCTGGCCCGAGGGTTTCCCCCGCCAGGTCTCCGCCGCGTACGACGCGGCCGCCCGCGAACTCGTCCTCGACTGGGAGCTGCCCCGCTTCGACGTCGTCCCCGAGGCGAAGTCCGTGCGCTACCTGTACAACGCCGACCAGGACAAGGAGACGGCTCGGCCCGTCACCCAGCGGCGCGCCCTCTACCGGGACGTCCTCGCCCAGTGCGTCCTGCTCGTGCTGCACGACCTCTTCGCGGCCGACGAGTTCGGCGCCCTGGAGGCGGTCACGCTGAACGGGTTCGTCGACGACCACGACCCGGCGACCGGCCGGCGCGCGCAGATCGTCCTCGCGAGCGTCATGGCGCCGCGCGCGGTGTTCACCGGTCTGAACCTGGAGCAGGTCAGCGCCGTCGACTGCCTGCTCGACGGGCTCCGCGGCCAGCTGTCCGCCAAGCCGGACCAGCGCACCGCCGTACGGCCCGGCCGCCGCCCCGCCGACGTCGGCAACGGTGTCGTCACCCACGGAGGCGACGAGGATCCCGACCTGCTGGAGATGGACCCCGTCGCCTTCGAGGCGCTGGTCGCCGAACTCTTCCAGGCCATGGGGATGCAGGCGGTCACCACCCAGCGCTCCAACGACGGCGGTGTGGACGTCGACGCCCTCGACCCGGCGCCGATCCGCGGCGGCAAGATCGTCGTGCAGGTCAAGCGCTACCGCAACACCGTCCCGCCGACGGCCGTCCGGGACCTCTACGGCACCGTCCAGCACGCGGGCGCCAACAAGGGCGTCCTGGTGACGACGTCCAAGTTCGGCCCCGGTTCGCACACCTTCGCCAACGGCAAGCCGCTCGAACTCGTCTCCGGCAGCGAACTCGTCGACCTGCTGCACCGGCACGGGCTGCGTGGCCGCCTGGGCACGGACGGCGGGCGCGCCGTCCCCGCCCAGCGGACGGCGCCCGACCCCCGCCAGGCACTGGCCACGGCCCCGGCCGGCGGCACGGGCCCGGACTCCGCGCCGGACACCGGCGACGACCACAGCGTGCTCGGCATGGGCTGGAGCGGCAGCGTCGCCCTGGACGTGTGCGCGCTCGTCTGCCGTGGCAACCGGGTGCTCAGCGACGACCACTTCGTCTTCTACAACAACCTGCGCACCCCCGACGGCACGGTCCGCGCGCTTCCCCCGGCGGCACCGGACAAGGCCGCGATACGGGTCTCGTTCGACGCGCTGCCCGCCGAGGCCGACCGGCTCGTCCTCGTGGCGGCGATCGACCCCGCCGTGAACCCCGAGGCCGACCTGTCCGGTTTCACCGACGCCTGCATCCGGCTCCTGGACCCGTCGCGCACCGAACAGGGACGCCTCGACGTCTCCGACGGCCGCCCCGGCGAGACCGCCCTGGTCCTCGGCTCCTTCCGCCGCCGCGCCAACGGAGACTGGGACTTCGTCCTCGGCGGCAAGGGCTACCGCGGGGGCCTGGAGGAACTGGTCCAGGACTACGGGATAGAGGTGGCGTAGGCGAGGGGGGCGGGGCAGGCGCGGAATGCCGGTTCCGGCGCTGACGCGGGACGCTGTCCTGGTGCTGGGTGCTGGGTGCTGGGTGCTGGGTGCTGGGTGCTGGGTGCTGGGTGCCGGGCTTGCGGGGTGTGGCAGGCGCGGGCATGGCGGGGCGGCGCTGGGGGTGCGGGTCTGCGCGGGCACGGCGGAACGGCGCTCGGCGAGCGGCGAGCGGCGAGCGGCGCGGGCCCCCGCCGGTGTCGCGGGCGGCACGGACGTTGCCGGGTGGCCCGCCGGTGCCGGGGGGCGGTGCGCGCCGGGCGTCAGATGCCGGCGGCCACGCGCCGCAGCACCCGCAGTGAGTCCGTCGCCGAGACCTCCGTGAAGGCGCCGGAGGCGAGGGCCCGCAGGTAGACGCGGTACGGTGCCTGGCCGGTGAACTCGTCGACCGGGTCGGGGAACACGTCGTGGATGACGAGCAGGCCGCCCTCGGCGACATGCGGGGCCCAGCCCTCGTAGTCGGCGGTGGCGTGCTCGTCGGTGTGGCCGCCGTCGACGAAGACCAGGCCGAGGGGAGAGTTCCAGACCTTCGCCACCTGCGGGGAACGGCCCACGAGGGCGATCACGTGCTCCTCCAGACCCGCCCGGTGCAGGGTGCGGCGGAACGTGGGCAGCGTGTCCATCAGCCCGATCTCGGGGTCGACGGTCTCCGGGTCGTGGTACTCCCAGCCCGGCTGCTGCTCCTCGCTGCCCCGGTGGTGGTCGACCGTGATCGCCGTGACGCCCGCCTCGCGCGCCGCGTCCGCCAGGAGGATCGTCGAGCGGCCGCAGTACGTGCCGACCTCCAGCAGCGGGAGCCCCAGGCGCCCCGCCTCCACGGCCGCCGCGTACAGGGCCAGCCCCTCGTCCACGGGCATGAACCCCTTCGCCGACTCGAACGCGGCGAGGATCTCCGGCTTGGGGGCCGCGGGCATGGGGTCCTCCGTGGTGGCGTAGACGGGTGCGGGTCCGCTGCGGGTACGGGTTCCGCGTGCGGGTGTCGTACGGAGGCTCAGGGCCGTACGAACCGGGGGTGCCCCATGCTGCCATGCGGCCCGTCGGCGGCGTCAGGACACCCGGCGGCTCTGTGGCGTCAGGACACCCGCTCGACCGGGCGTTCGACGGACGCCTTGCCGTCCGCGCTGCTCGCCAGGAGGGTCGGGCCGTTCGCGGGACGGCGGCCGGGGAGGAACACGGCGAGCAGGATGCCGACGGCGACCGCGGCGGTGGCGATCAGGAACGAGATGCGGAAGCCGTGCATGGTGGGGATCGCGACCCCGCCGACGTGGTTGGCGGTGTTGGCGAGCACCATGCCGATGACGGCGCTCGACACGGACGTGCCGATGGAGCGCATGAGGGTGTTGAGCCCGTTCGCGGCGCCCGTCTCGGACGGGTCTACGGCGCCGACGATCAGCGCGGGCAGTGAGGAGTAGGCGAGGCCGATGCCCGTGCCGAGGACCACCGACACCACCACGGTCTGCCAGGCGGCGCTCATCAGCCCGAGACCCGCGCCGTAGCCGACCGCGATGATCAGCAGGCCCAGGATGAGGGTGCTCTTGGGGCCGTACTTGGCGGACAGCCGGGCGTAGACGGGAGCGGTGAACATCATCGTCAGGCCGAGCGGCGCCACGCACAGACCCGCGACGACCATCGACTGGCCGAGGCCGTAGCCGGTGGCGGTGGGCAGCTGGAGGAGCTGCGGCAGGACCAGGGAGACGACGTAGAAGGAGACGCCGACCATGATCGAGGCGAGGTTGGTGAGGAGCACCTCGCGGCGGGCGGTCGTGCGCAGGTCCACCAGAGGCGCGGGGATACGCAGCTCCAGGACGCCCCACAGGAGCAGCACCAGGGCCGACGCGGCGAACAGGCCGAGCGTGGTCACGGAGGTCCAGCCCCAGTCGCTGCCCTTGGTGATCGGCAGGAGGAAGAGGACCAGGCCGAGGGAGAGGCCGAGTGCGCCCAGGAGGTCGAAGGAGCCCCGCGCCCGCGTCTTCGTCTCGGGCACCGCCACGAGGGTGAGCACGATGGAGAGGACGCCGAGGCCGGCCGCGCCGAAGAAGAGAACGTGCCAGTCGGTGTTCTGGGCGACGGCCGCGGCCAGCGGCAGGGCGAGTCCGCCACCGACGCCGATGGACGAGCTCATCAGGGCCATCGCGGAGCCGAGGCGTTCGCGGGGCAGTTCGTCCCGCATCAGGCCGATGCCCAGCGGGATCGCGCCCATGGCGAAGCCCTGGAGGGTGCGGCCCACGATCATCGGGATCAGGGCGCTGGTGAAGCCGCTGATCAGCGCGCCGACCACCATCACCGCCAGGCTGGCGAGCAGCATCCGGCGCTTGCCGTAGAGGTCGCCGAGGCGGCCCATGATCGGGGTGGCCACGGCACCCGAGAGCAGCGTCGAGGTCAGGACCCAGGTGGCGTTGCTGGGGGTGGTGTCGAGAAGCTGGGGGAGATCCTTGATCACCGGGACCAGCAGGGTCTGCATCACCGCGACCACGATGCCCGCGAAGGCCAGCACGGGGACGATCCCGCCGTTCGTTCTCGTGGTGGGCTCGTGGGCGACGGGTGGGTGCGGGTGCGTCATTGAGGGGGGCCTCCTGGCCGGACGAGGGTGCGTGACAGGCCAACCTCGTCGACCAGGGCAACTATTCCGATGGTTCGAGTGGCTAATGAAATCTTGACCAGCCCATGGGAATGTGATCATCCGTCAGGTTCCGGGGCGCCGCCGCGCGTGCCGCCGCACGGGTCGTGTGGATGCACGGACCCGGCGAAGCCGTCTGAAGTTCCCCGCCGGACGAGGCAACGGATCCGGGCCCTCGTGGACTGTTAAAGACATCTAGGAGGTGCTCATGGGGGATCGGAAACAGGCTCGGGACGAGGAGTTCCAGAGCTTCCTCGTCGGCCGCTGGCCAAGGCTGCTGCGCACGGCATTTCTCCTCACGGGGGAACAGCACGCGGCGGAGGACCTGGTGCAGACGACGCTGGAGCAGGTCTACGCGGCCTGGCGCCGAGTCGCTTCGACGGACGACCCGGACACCTATGTACGGCGCGTCATGATCAACGCCCATGCGCGCAGGCACCGCAGACGCCTCAAGGAGTTCCTGGCGCCGAGGACCGACTCGGACCTGGTGCCCGAGGTGCCGGACAGCGGCGACCGCATCGCCCAGGCCGACGACCGCGGCGCGCTCCTCACGGCGCTCTCACAGCTGCCGCCCCGGCAGCGGGAGGCCGTGGTCCTGCGGTACTGGGAGGACCTGAGCGAGAGCCAGGCGGCGGAGGCGATGGGCTGTTCCGTCGGCTCGGTCAAGAGCAACGCGGCGAAGGGGCTCGCGAAGCTCCGCGCCATACCGGGACTGGCCGAGACGGTGACGCAGGGAGGGCGGAAGTGAGGGACGCGGACGACACACACGGCATCGACGGCGGGCACCGCATCGACGGCGGGCGTGGCATCGAGCGCGGGCGTGGCATCGACGACTCGCACGGCATCGAGCGCGGGCACGGCATCGACGACACACGCGGCATGGAACGCGGGCATGGGAAGGCGGAGCGACACATGACTCGGGGCGACGGCACTCACGGCGGCGACGAGACGCTCGGCAGCCTCACCGGCAGCAGCCCGCTGGAGAGGGGCATCGCCCTGCTGCTGGCGGGCGCGGCCGACGAGGTGGAGATCGGCACAGCCCCCTACCAGGCGGTGCTCCGGGGCGGCCGGCGCCGCAAGGCCCGCCGCTGGGCCGTCGCGGCAGCGGTGACGGTGGTGCTCGCGGGCTCCACGGGAGCGCTGGCCCTGGCCGGGGCGACGGACGGGGGCCGGGTCTCGGTGCCCCCCGCGGCAACGGAACCGGTGAAGCCCGAGCGGCGCCACCTCGATCGACCGGCGACGACCGAAGTGGCCTCGGGGCGCGACGGGGGCCGCGCCTGGAAGGTGACGGTCGACGTCTGGGACGCCCCCAGGACCGTGCGGGAGGCGGAGAGACAGCTCGCCGCGATGGCCCTGCGCGGCGACAAGCCGACGGATGCGGACGGCTCCGCCGAACTCGTGGGCCACGGTTGGAACTTCGTGCACCTGTCCGTGAGTAGAGGGCGGACCGGCACGGTGCTCAACGGCGAGCAGTGGACACCGGCCGGTACGGACATACAGGCCTTCGCGATGCCCCTGCACACCGGCGACCAGGGCAAGGGCGACGATCTCAAGCGCCTCGTGATCGGCGAGGTCGCCCCGACCGCCCAACTGGTCCGCGTCATGTGGTCGGACGGCACGTCCGTGGACGTCCGTCGCGAGACCGACCTGCCCCTGTACGACGACCTCCGCAACCCCCGCATCGTCGACGCCGAAGGCTCCCCGGTGAGCTGGTTCGTGGCCCTCGCGCCGAAGGGGGCGGAGTACAAGTCGGTGAAGGTGGTGCGCTAGCCATCTGACACAGTGTCAGGAGTCTTCACAAGTGCACGTGCCTCGGCTATACAGAGGGTCGCCGGACTGGAACGCGTTCTAGAAGGGCGGGTTCCGGACCCCTGTGACGACCTCGGCGCGGCCGCTGGTGCGGACGGTCGTGCCGAGGTTCCGAGGTTCTTCCCGGAACCCCGAGGCTCCTGCTGGAGCCCGGGGTTCTTCCCAGAACAGGAGCCCCATGCCCATCGACGCAGCCAAGGCCCTCGCGGCCGAGCCCCGTTCCGCCGAGATCGCCTGGACCCGCAAGGACGTCCTGCTCTACCACCTCGGCATCGGCGCCGGCATCCCCGCGACCGACCCCGACGAGCTGCGCTACACCCTGGAGTCCCGGCTGCATGTCCTGCCGAGCTTCGCCACCGTCGCGGGCGCCGGCTCACCGGACGTCATCGGCGGCCTGAACGCCCCGGGTGTGGACGTCGACCTCGCCAAGGTCCTGCACGGCGGCCAGCGCGTCGCTCTGCACCGGCCCATCCCCGTCGAGGGCCGGGCGACCGCGACCTCCCGGGTGGCGGCGGTCTACGACAAGGGCAAGGCCGCCGTGCTCGTCATGCGCACCGACGTCGCCGACACCGACGGCCCCCTGTGGACGAACGAGGCCCAGATCTTTGTCCGCGGCGAGGGCGGCTGGGGAGGTGAGCGCGGCCCGTCCGCCCGCCAGGAACCACCGTCCACCGCCCCCGACAAGGAGGTCGAGCGCGTCGTACGCGAGGACCAGGCGCTGCTCTACCGCCTCTCCGGCGACTGGAACCCGCTGCACGCCGACCCGGAGTTCGCCGCCCGCGCCGGATTCGACCGGCCGATCCTGCACGGGCTGTGCACCTACGGGATCACCCTCAAGGCCGTCGTGGACACGGTGCTCGACGGGGAGGTCGCCCGGGTCCGCTCGTACGGCACCCGCTTCGCGGGAGTCGTCTTCCCGGGGGAGACCCTCCGCATCCGGATGTGGCGGCCGGACGACCGCTCGGTGCGGGTGGCGGTGAGCGCCGTCGACCGGGACGACGCGCCGGTGCTGGCGGACACCCTCGTCGAGCACGAATGAGCAGATCAGCACGACCGTAGGCCATGTACGCCGGACAGGTTCCGTACTCCTGACGGGTGACTGCCGGCAGGTACTCCTGAGGGGAGCCGCACCATGCGCGCAGCCGTACTGCACGAGATCGGCCAGGACAAGCTGGAGGTGCTCGACGACGTCGAGGCCGCGGGCTTCGGGCCGGGCAAGGTGAAGATCCGGGTGCGGGCCACGGGGCTGTGCCACTCGGACCTGTCCGCGATGGCCGGGGTGCTGCCGCAGCCGGGGCCGTTCGTCCCCGGGCACGAGGGCGCCGGCGAGATCGTCGAGGTCGGGGAGGGCGTGAGCGGCCTGAAGCCCGGCGACCGGGTCGTCGTCTGCTGGCTGCCGGCCTGCGGCAGCTGTCCCGCCTGCAAGCGCGGCCAGACCCAGCTGTGCCTCGCCGGGTTCCTCAACGCCGGCACCCCCAACTTCAAGCGGCCCTCCGGTGACGTCTTCGGCTTCGCGGGCACCGGCACGTTCGCCGAGGAGGTCGTCGTCGACGCCGGGTGCGCCGTGCCGATCCCCGACGACGTGCCGTTCGACGTCGCCGCCCTCATCGGCTGCGGAGTCACCACCGGGCTCGGCGCGGCCCTCAACACCGCCGACGTGGAGGCCGGTGCGTCGGTAGCCGTCATCGGCTGCGGCGGTGTCGGCATCTCGGCGATCCAGGGCGCCCGGCTCAAGGGCGCCGCCGAGATCGTCGCCATCGACCCCGTGGCCGCACGCCGCGAGGCCGCCCTCCGGTTCGGCGCCACCAAAGCGGTCTCCCCGGAGGGACTGGCCGACGCCAAGCAGTCCGTCACCGGCGGCGAGGGCTTCGACTACGTCTTCGAGGTCGTCGGCCGCTCGGCCACCGCCCGCACCGCGTACGAGAACACCCGGCGCGGCGGCACCCTCGTCGTCGTCGGCGCGGGCGCCATGGACGACTTCCTCCAGCTCAGCATGTTCGAGCTGTTCTTCGACGAGAAGCGGATCCTGCCGTCCATGTACGGCGGCGGCGACGTCCTGCGCTCCTACGAGCGGGCCATCGCCCTGTGGCGGGCCGGCCGCATCGACCTGGAGGGCCTCATCACCCACCGGGTGCCACTCGCCGACATCAACGAGGCGCTGGACCAGATGCGCACGGGGGCCGCACTGCGGACCTGCATAGAGATCTGACGCCCGCGGCGAGGAAGCCCGGCTCCGCCCCGTCGACTCCCTGCCGTTCTCTGCCGTTCTCTGCCGTCATCTGCCGACTTCTGGACGCACTCCGACGACTTCAAGGATGCCCATGTCATTGCCACTGGAGGGACTGTCGGCGATCGTCACCGGCGCGGGTCGGGGTCTCGGCCGGGCCGAGGCGCTGGAGCTGGCCAGGCTCGGTGCGGCCGTCGTCGTCAACGACTACGGGCAGCCGGGCCGGGACGGCAGCGGCGGCGCGTCCACCGGACCCGCCGAGGAGGTGGCGGCGGAGATACGGGCCGCGGGCGGCCGCGCCCTCGTCCACACCGGTGACGTCTCCGACCACCGCCAGGCGCGCGAACTGGTCGAGTCGGCGATCGGCGCGTTCGGGAAGCTGGACATCCTGGTCAACAACGCGGGCATCCTGCGCGACCGGATGGTCTTCTCGATGTCCGAGGACGAGTGGGACTCGGTGATCCGGGTCCACCTCAAGGGCCACTTCAACACGATCCGCTTCGCGTCCGCGCACTGGCGCGAGAGGTCGAAGACGGCCGGTGCGCCGGTGTACGGGCGGATCGTGAACACGTCGTCGGAGGCGTTCCTCGCCGGTTCTGCCGGACAGCCCAACTACGCGGCGGCCAAGG
>NZ_LIQX01000303.1 GCF_001418475.1 Streptomyces ossamyceticus
GGCCGTATGACCGCCGCCGCCCCGACCGCCAGCCGCTGCACCTCGAAACTCCCCGCTAAGGACCCGACATGAAGACGATTCCCTACTGGATAGAAACCGCTGGGGTGTTTCCGGACCGGTCCGGCAAGCCGCTGACCGAGGACACCGACCTGGTGGTGGTCGGCGCCGGTCTGACGGGTCTGTCCACCGCTCTGCACTCCGCCCGCAAGGGCGCTCGGGTCACCCTCGTCGAGAAGGGCCAGATCGGCTCCGGTGCCTCCGCGCGCAACGGCGGCATGGCCAACCTGGGCTTCACCATCGGCGTGGGCCAGGCCATCCGCCGGTACGGCCTGGAGCGGGCCCGTGAGATCTACAACTCCTACGGCGAGGCCGTCGACACCGTCGAGCGGCTCGTGAACGAGGAATCCATCGACTGCCAGTTCCGTCGCGTCGGACGTCTGGGCGTCGCGTCCCGCCCCTCGCACTTCGAGAGCAAGAAGGCCCAGCAGCGCGACCTGGCCAAGTACTTCGGACACGAGACCACTCTGATCGGCAAGTCCGAGCTGCGTTCCGAGATCGGATCCGACGCCTACCACGGCGGCCTGCTCGACCCGTTCAGCGCCGCACTGCACGTCGGCCGCTTCGTGGGCGGCATGGCCGAGGCGTGCGAGCGCACCGGTGTCGAGATCCACGAGCGCAACGCGGCCATCGGTGTGCGGCGTACCGCCGCCGGCCGTTTCGAGGTGCAGACCGAGCGCGGTGTGGTCCGCGCCGGGCAGGTCATGATGGCCACCGACGCCTACACCGACAAGAACTTCCCGTGGCTGCGCCGTCAGCAGGTCAGCGTGGGCAGCTTCATCATCGTGACCGAGCCGCTCGGTGAGGAACTCGCCCGGGACATCATCCCCAAGGCCCGTCTCATCGTCGACTCCAACAAGGTCTGCCACTACTTCCGGCTCACCCCGGACAACCGGCTGCTGTTCGGCGGCCGCGCCCGCTTCGCGCCGTCCGACCCCACCTCGGACAAGAAGAGCGGCGCAGTCCTGTTCCGTGAGATGTGCGAGATCTTCCCCCAGCTCTCCCGCACCAAGGTCGAGTACGTGTGGGGCGGCTCCGTCGGCTTCGCCATGGACCGCATCGTGCACGCCGGGCAGACCGAGGACGGCGTCCACTACTCCCTGGGATACGCCGGACACGGTGTGCAGATGGCCACCCACATGGGCCATGTCATGGCCGAGGTGATGGACGGCCACCCCGAGGTCAGCCCCGTCCGGGACATCGCGCCGCCCCGCATCCCCCTCTACAACGGCACCGCCTGGTTCCTGCCCTTCGCGGGCGCCTACTACAAGACGCTGGACCGCATCCGCTGACCGGTCGGCAGCCCTTCCACACCTACAAGGAGATACCCACGATGTCTGTCGTCCGTGATGTTCCCAAGCAGCTGTTCATCGGTGGTGGCTGGCAGGACGCCGAGTCCGGCCGGACCCTGTCCGTCGACAACCCGGCCACCGGCGAGGAACTGTGCCGGGTCGCCGACGCCTCACCCGCGGACGGCCGGCGTGCCGTGCAGGCGGCGGTCGCCGCGCAGGCCGCCTGGGCCGCCACCCCGCCCCGGGTGCGCAGCGAGATCCTGCGCCGCGCCTACGACATCGTCATCGCGCGCACCGAGGACCTCGCGCTGCTGATGACCCTGGAGATGGGCAAGCCCCTGGCCGAGGCGCGTGCCGAAGTCGCCTACGCGGCGGAGTTCTTCCGCTGGTTCTCCGAGGAAGCCGTCCGTGTCGACGGCGGCATGATGACCGCTCCCGACGGCAGGAACCGACTCCTGGTCAGTCGTCAGCCCGTGGGCCCCTGCCTGCTCATCACGCCCTGGAACTTCCCCCTGGCGATGGGCACCCGCAAGATCGGCCCCGCCATCGCCGCCGGCTGCACCATCGTCCTCAAACCCGCCCCTCAGACTCCTCTGTCCAGCCTGGCCCTGGCGGAGATCCTCACCGAGGCGGGCCTGCCGGCCGGTGTGCTGAACATCGTCACCACCTCGGACGCGCCAGGCGTCATCGAACCCCTCCTGCGGGGCGGGCAGATCCGCAAGCTCTCCTTCACCGGCTCCACCCAGGTCGGCCGGATCCTGCTGGCCCAGTGCGCCGACACCGTGATCCGCACCTCCATGGAACTGGGCGGCAACGCCCCCCTCATCGTCTTCGACGACGCCGACCTCGACGTGGCCATCGAGGGCACCATGGTCGCCAAGATGCGCAACATGGGCGAGTCCTGCTGCGCCGCCAACCGCATCCTCGTCCACACCTCCGTCGCCGAGGAGTTCGCCTCCCGCCTCGCCGCCCGCATGGCCGCCCTCACCGTCGGGCCCGGCACCGAACCCGGCACGGACGTCGGCCCGCTCATCGACAACGCCGGCCGGAGCAAGGCCCACGATCTGGTGCGGGACGCCGTCAAGCGGGGCGCCACCGTCCTGACCGGCGGTGAACTCCCCGAAGGACCGGGCTGCTTCTACCCGCCCACCGTCCTCACCGGCATCTCCGCCGACTCCGCGATCATCGACACCGAGATCTTCGGCCCCGTCGCCGCGATCCGCACCTTCGAGACCGAGGACGAGGCCGTCGCCGCCGCCAACGACACCGAATTCGGCCTGGCCGCCTACCTGTTCACCCAGAACCTCGACCGCGCCCTGCGCGTCGCCGAACGCCTCGAGAGCGGCATGATCGGCCTCAACACCGGACTGGTCTCCAACCCCGCCGCGCCCTTCGGCGGCGTCAAGCAGTCCGGGCTCGGGCGCGAAGGCGGACGCGTCGGCATCGACGAGTTCCTGGAGTACAAGTACATGGCCGTCCCTGTCGGAGCCTGACGCACCCGACCGAGAGGAAACCGCTCGCATGGACGCACAACTCGCAGTCATCGGCTTGGGCAGCATCGGAAGCATGGCCCTGTGGCAGGCTTCCCGGCTGTCCGACTCGGTGGTCGGCTTCGAGGCCGCCACCCCCGCCCACGGCCGTAGCGCCGTGGGCGGGGACACCCGCCTGTTCCGCATGGTCTACCTGGGTAGACCCGACTACTACCCCATCATGGAACGCTCCCGCGGCCTGTGGGCCGAGCTCGAAGCGGAGACCGGGCAGGACATCCTCACCACCACCGGGGGACTGTCCATCGGGACGGCGAACGGCAGCTATATCACCAACCTCCTCGAGACAACACGCCTCAACGGAGCCGAGCACTGCGTCCTCAGCCGGGAGGAGATGGCGGAACGCTATCCCCAGCACAACCTCCGCCCCGACGACTGCGCCGTGTATGACCCCCACGCCGGCGTTCTGCGCACCGACCGTGCCGTCAGCGCCGCCGTCGCGGCGGCCGAGGCGGGCGGCGCCACGGTCCTGCGGAACACACCCGTGGACAGCATCACCGAAACCGACCACGGCGTGGTCGTCACCTCGGGCGACAGAACCTGGACGTTCGAGAAGGTCATCGTCGCCTCGGGCGGCTGGTCCCGCAGGCTCATGCCCGACCACCTCAAGGCCGTCACCGAAACCAAGCGGATCGTCCTGACCTGGTTCCTCGCCCAGGACGGCGCGCAGTTCTCGCCGGAGAACTTCCCCGTCTTCAGCCGGCTCTACGACGGCCGCTCCATGTACGGCGCACCCGCGGTCGACGGTGCGACGGTCAAGGCATCGGTGGACGGACCGGTGGACGGGCGCGGAAGGACAACTCCCGATCCGGACTCCGTGCCCAGAGAACTCACTCGTGAAGAGGTCGAGAAGGTCACCGACATCGTCACCGAGTTCTTTCCCGGCCTGATCCCCACGATTGTGCGCTCCGACGCGTTCCCCGACCTTTTCACCGAGGACAGTCATCCCCTCCTCGGTTGGCTGGACGAGAACAGCAGGATCTACTGCGCCACCGGATTCTCCGGAAAGGGCTTCAAGATGGCGACCGGCTACGGCCATATCGCCGCACACGAGGCACTCGGAAAGAAGACCGTCGACGGCCTGAATTTCGTGCGTCCCGACCGGTTCAAGGTCAGGTCGTCACCCACCTCCACCGTGTGTCCTTGACACAACGTCCGAAGACGGTGTCCGCATTGGACAGTTCACGCATGGGCTCCGTGCGGGATGCCGGGGACACTCGACGTCTGCCGACTGCCTGACCCGCACCGAGATTTTCCCAACAGTAAAGGAACAAACATGTCGCTCCTGAAGACCATCGACACCGACCCCTCCTTCGTACCCAAGGAGTCCGGCCCGCTGCCGGAACGCCTGATCTCCGGTGATCCGACGTACAAGACCTGGTCACAGGACGACGCCCGTGGGGAAACCATCCACACGGGCGTCTGGGAGGCTACGCCCGGCGAGACGCGCTCGATCAAGGGCGAGACCTTCGAGTTCTGCCACATCCTTTCCGGCGTCGTCGAACTCACGCCGGAAGGCGGCGAGCCGGTGATCTACAAGGCAGGCGACAGCTTTGTCATGAAGCCGGGCTACGTCGGTGTCTGGAAGACCATCGAAACCGTGCGCAAGATCTACGTGACCGTGTCCTGACCCCGATGGCGCAGGTTGCCCCCGCCGTGGAGACCACTCGCGAGGGCAACCTGCCCGGAGGACGCAACTCCTCGACGACTCCCGCGGCCGGTTGCCCAGCGCCCACCGGCCGCGACAGTGTTCTCAAGCGCTTTCGCCTCGGCGGCCGCGGTAGTCGTTCAGCCAGCCCAGACCTTCGCTCGTGCCGGCGCGGGGCCGGTACTCGCAACCGATCCACCCGTCGAAGCCCAACTCGTCGACCACGTCGAACAGGTGGCGGACGTCGACCTCACCCCGGTCGGGCTCACCCCGGTCGGGCACACCCGCGATCTGGAGATGACCGACCCGGCCGGTCGGCAGGTCGCGGCGCAGCGTCGTGGTGAGGTCGCCCTCGACGATCTGGCAGTGGTAGAGGTCGAGCTGCACCTTGAGATGCGAGGCGCCCACCTCCCGCGTCACACCATGGGCCTCGGCCTGGGTGCTCAGGAAGTATCCGGGCATGTCGCGGCCGTTGATCGGCTCGATCAGAATGTCCACGCCCGCCGAGGCCGCCCGTTCCGCTGCCCAGGCCAGGTTGGTCAGGTAGGTGCCCCGGTGCCCGGCCCGCTCGGCCGGTGTCGCGTCCGGTCGGACCAGCCCGGCCATCAGGTGCACCCGCGGGCAGCCCAGCGCCACCGCGTACTCCAGCGCCCGGTCGACCCCGGAACGCGTCTCCGCCTCGCGTCCGGGCAGCGCCGCCGTCCCGCGCTCCCCGGACTCCCACGCTCCGGGAGGCGCGTTGAAGAGCACCTGCTCCAGGCCGTGGTCGTCGAGCCGGCGGCGCAGCTCGGCGGCGTCGTAGGCGTAGGGGAAGAGGTACTCGACGGCCTGGAAGCCGTCGGCCGCGGCCGCGGCGAAGCGGTCGAGGAAGTCGTACTCGGTGTACATCATGGACAGGTTCGCTGCGAACCTCGGCATGCTGGCTCCTGTGGTTCGGCCGGGGACGGCCGGGATCAATGGTGGACGGCCGGGCGCAGTGGCGGCCGGCCAGGATCATCAGTGAACGATGCGGAGGGGGCGGTCCGACCTCACGGCAGAACACCACATGCCGTGAGGTCGGACCGCCCCCGTGCGATGCGATCACCTGGCTCCGCAGCCTCCCTGCCAATCCTCGGTCTCAAGGGCCTTGCCCGTGGCACCGGCAGGTTCGGTCGTCCGCGCGTTCAGTACACGCACCGCGTTCTCCGTGCCGCTGCGCGGGCTGGAGAGGACGGGCTTGCCGACGGCTTCGGCGATCGCGGGAGCCAGCCGTGCCATGGACGCCTGGGCCAGCACGATCGCGTCGACCTCGGTGGCCAGCGCACGTGCCCCGTCCAGGACCATCGCGTCGTGGCGGTCGCGGTCACCGGACATCAGCACCGAGAAGGCGCCCTCGCACAGCCGTTCCCGCACGGTGATGTCGCGGCCGGCCGCCCGGGCCTTCTCCTCGACGAGGGCACGGGTCGGCGGCATCGTCGTGGGGACCGTGGCCAGGACGCCGATGGCGTCGGCGGTCTCCACCGCGGACGCGGTCATCGCGTCGTCGATCTTGACGATCGGGACGGAGACCAGGCGTCGGGCCACGTCGATGGCCGGACCGACCGAGGAGCAGGCCGAGAAGATCACGTCGACGCCCGCGGACTCCGCGGCCTGGGCGAGGTGCACCATGCGCTGTGTGCTGGCGGACGAGACCTCACCGTCGCGCACCACGTCCGCGAGCACGTCGCTGTCGACGAAGTGCAGGACCCTGGCGTCCGGCGCGAGCTCTGAGAGGTACTCGTTGATGACCGAATCGGGGTTCACGAACAGCAGGCTGGTGTGCAGCACGGCGATCGAGGGAGCTGTGGACATGGTGTCTCCAACTGGGTGCGGGGCGGCCCGCGTGCCCGGGGAGGGCACGCGGGCACGGGACAGAGCGGTGCGACCCGCGCGCGGCGCGCGCGGCAGGGAAGGCGGACGACGGTCGTGTGTCCACCGATGCGATGCGATGCGGTGCGGCTCCGGGCGGCGGGGAAGTTCAGGCGGTCATGCCTCAGCCCCCGCGGGGCGGGGGCTGAGGCGGCCGATGACCTCCAGGGCGGCGTCCCGGACCGCGTCGCGGCCCGCCGCCCACAGCAGGACCACGTCGGAGCCGGGCAGCGCCGACGGGAGGGCCGTGCGAGTGGCCTCCAGGTAGGCGCGGCGCAACTCGGCGTTGACGTTGACCTTGGCCACACCTCGGGCGAGGGCGCCGTGCAGTTCCTCGACGGGCAGACCGCTGGCGCCGTGCAGGACGAGAGGGACGGTCACGCCCTCGTGGATCGCGGCCAGCCGCTCCAGGTCCAGGCGGACCGGATGCTGGGTGAAGCCGTGGACGTTGCCGACGGCGACGGCGAGCGCGTCCACGCCTGTCGCGGCCACGAACTCGGCCGCCTGCCGCGGGTCGGTCATCGCCGCGGTGTGCGCGACGGCGTCGGTGGAGACGTCCTCGTCACCGGGGAGGGCACCGAGTTCGGCCTCCACCCAGGCGCCGTGGTCGCGGGCTCGGCGGACGGCCTCCCGCGTCAGCGCGATGTTCTCCGTGAAGGGCAGGTGGGAGCCGTCGACCATGACGGAGGTGTAGCCCGCCTCCAGGCAGGCCGTGATCTCGTCCAGGTCCCGGCTGTGGTCGAGGTGCACTCCGAGAGGGGCCGTGGAGCGTGCGGCGGCGTCCAGCGCCAGCCGTATCAGGGCCTCGCGACCGGCGTGCTTGAAGGGACTGGAGCCCGCCTGGATGACGACCGGCCGTCCCGCGGTCTCGGCGGCGGCCGTGATCCCCTGGACCGTCTCCAGGTTGTAGGCGACGAACCCGGGCAGGGCGTGACCGGCGGCCGCGGCCTCCTTCAGGGCATCGGTTCCGTGCAGCAGCATCAGGCACTCCCGAGCAGGTCGAGGGCGTCGACGAGGGCGTCGGCGCCCCCGACGTTCCCGGCGAAGACGATGTAGGGGATGCCGGCGGCGGGGCCGTCCACGGGCTCCCAGAGCGAGACGATGCCCGGCAGCAGCGTGCCCCGGGCCCAGGCGCGGCGGATCCGGAGGCCGTGGGTGGCGGTGTCGCTGGAGGTGATGCCGCCCTTGGCGACGACGAAAGCGGGCCGCCGGGCGGCGTTGACCTGGCGGACCGCCTGGACGAGCGCGGCGGAGACCCGGCGGGAGATCGCCAGACTGTCGTCCGCGTCGGCACCCGTCACCAGCACCCGAGAGGTGCGGATCACGGCGTCGGCCGAGTCCAGCGCGTCGGCGGCCGCGGCCGCGACCTCGGCGATGTGGGCGTCACGCCGCCCCTCGTCGAGCAGCAGCGCCACATCCAGTTCGTACTCGGCGATCCCGCCGCGCTCCCGCAGCCGGTCCAACTGCCGTGTCGTGAGCGCCATGTGAGACCCCACGACGACGAGACCGTGCGGTGCGCCGCCGTGCGGCGGGCGCACCGCGGCCGGGGTGAGCCGGCGCAGTGCGGCCGGGGTGAGCGGGGCCCGCGCCGCCTGCCCGGCGCGGGCTCTGACGAAGGACGGCCCGACCCGGTACAGCAGCCGGGTGCCGCTCTCCTCCGCCAGCGCCAGGGCCAGGGCGAGAACGCGCAGGTCGTCGTCGCACACCGCGTCGACCACGGCCGCCCGTCCGCCGCGCAGCGAGGACAGCAGCCGTGCCGTGTGCGCCGGGCCGCCGCCGCGCAGGTCGTCGAGGNNCCTCGACCCACTCGGGCAGCGAGGAGCTGCGGTAGCCGAAGGTGGCGTCGCGGGCGAACTCGCTCATCCCGACGGGGAGCAGTCCGTCCGTGGTCCGCATCCAGTGGTGGGAGCCGACGGTCAGCCGGCCCGCCTCGATGTAGGCGGGCACCAGCACGACGCCGTCCGGGGCTCTGCCGTCCAGCTCGGTCAGCTCCTCGGCGAGGA
>NZ_LIQX01000304.1 GCF_001418475.1 Streptomyces ossamyceticus
CCTCCACGGTCCCGCCCGGTCCGGGGCGGGGTTGCGCCTGACCGGGCGGGACCGTGGAGGGCCCGGATCGGCCGTGCGGCAGGCCGCCGCCGCGCCGGACGGGGGTCGGGGGCCACCCTCACCGTGCCGGGCGCGGCCCATCGTCCGCGCGGGCGGGCGCGGTCACCCTCGGATGATCGCCAGGACCTCGTCGCGGAGCTTGGCCATCGTCGTCTCGTCGCGTGCCTCGGCGTTCAGGCGGAGGAGGGGCTCCGTGTTGGAGGGGCGCACGTTGAACCACCAGTCGGCGGAGGACACCGTGAGGCCGTCGAGCTCGTCCAGGGCCAGGCCGTCCTGGCCCGCGTAGGCGGCCCTGACGGCGGCGAGGCGGGCGGTCCGGTCGGCGACGGTGGAGTTGATCTCGCCGGAGCCCACGTAGCGGTCGTACTGGGCGACGAGGCCGGAGAGGGGCCCGTCCTGGCCGCCGAGGGCCGCGAGGACGTGGAGCGCGGCCAGCATGCCCGTGTCGGCGTTCCAGAAGTCGGCGAAGTAGTAGTGGGCGGAGTGCTCGCCGCCGAAGATCGCGCCGTTGCGGGCCATCTCGGCCTTGATGAAGGAGTGGCCGACGCGGGTGCGCACGGGGGTGCCGCCGCACTCCCGGACGACCTCGGGGACGGACCAGGAGGTGATCAGGTTGTGGATGACCGTGCCCTTGCCGCCGTG
This sequence comes from Streptomyces ossamyceticus, assembly GCF_001418475.1. Taxonomy (GTDB): domain Bacteria; phylum Actinomycetota; class Actinomycetes; order Streptomycetales; family Streptomycetaceae; genus Streptomyces; species Streptomyces ossamyceticus. The sequence continues at coordinate 703 of NZ_LIQX01000304.1, forward strand.
CTTGGCGAGTTCGCGGGAGGCGACCAGGGCGGTGATCGCGGACGGCGAGACGGGGTTGCCCCGCTCGTCGACCACGAAGCAGCGGTCGGCGTCGCCGTCGAAGGCGATGCCGAGGTCGGCGCCCTCCTCGCGGACGCGCTGCTGGAGGTCGACGATGTTCGCCGGGTCGAGGGGGTTGGCCTCGTGGTTGGGGAACGTGCCGTCCAGTTCGAAGTACATCGGGACGAGGTCGAGGGGCAGGCCGGCGAAGACCGTGGGGACCGTGTGACCGCCCATGCCGTTGCCCGCGTCGACGACGACCTTCAGGGGGCGGATCGCGGTGAGGTCGACCAGGCCGCGCAGGTACGCCGCGTAGTCCTCCAGCGTGTCGCGCCGGGTGATCGTTCCCGGGGTCGCGGCCGGTGCGGGCGCCCCGGACTCGCTCCAGGTCTCGGCGAGAGCGCGGATCTCGGCGAGGCCGGTGTCCTGGCCGACGGGGGCGGCGCCCGCGCGGCACATCTTGATGCCGTTGTACTGGGCGGGGTTGTGCGAGGCGGTGAACATCGCGCCGGGCAGGTCGAGCGCGCCGGACGCGTAGTAGAGCTGGTCCGTCGAGCAGAGGCCGATCTCGGTCACGTGCACACCGCGTGCCGCCGCGCCGCGCGCGAAGGCGCGGGAGAGGCCGGGTGAGGAGGGCCGCATGTCGTGGCCGATCACGAGGGCGTCCGCGGCGGTGACCTGGGCGAAGGCGGCGCCGAGGAGTTCGGCCAGGGACTCGTCCCACTGGTCCGGGACCACACCGCGTACGTCGTACGCCTTCACGATCGTCGACAGATCTGCAGCCACGGCCAAACCCTCCTGAAGTCCTCACCGGATCGCCCCAAACTACCGGGCCGGTGTTACGGCCGCCCGTGTGACCTCCGGGGTCGTGGCCCCTGCCGGGAGGCGGCGCCCGACACGGCGGGTCGGGCGGAGACATGGGCGGACGCGGCGAACCGGGCGTCGGCGAGGGCGGAGCGTCAGGGGGCGCGCCGGTGAGCGCGGGCGACGGGCGCGAGGCACCACGGGGTTACGGACGCGAGGCGCCGCCGGGGGGGGGCGACTGACGCGAGGCACCGCGGGGCCGCGGCAACACCACCGAGCGGGGTGTCAGTTGTCGGGTGAGCGCAGGACGCGGAGGTGACCCCGGCGGGCGACCTCCATCGGGTCGGCCGTACGGGCACCGCCTCCGGCCTCCGCGGCGCGCTGCTGCGGGCGGGCCGCCTCACGCACGGCGTTGGCGAGCGCTTCCAGGTCGTCACCGCTGGGGCGGGCGGGGGCCGAGGAGTCCAGCAGCCGGACGACCTCCCAGCCGCGCGGCGCGGTGAGGCGCTCGGAGTGCTCGGCGCACAGGTCGTAGCAGTGGGGTTCGGCGTAGGTGGCGAGCGGACCGAGGACCGCGGTCGAGTCGGCGTAGACGTACGTCAGCGTCGCGACGGCGGGACGGCCGCAAGCGGTGCGCGAACAGCGACGTACAGGGCTCACGACGTTGGACGGTACCGCACTCTTGAGCGGGCCGCGACGACTCTCCACCAGGTCACTCGACCGTGTCGTGGTGTGAGGCGCCCCACACGCCCCTCCGAACCCACCTCGCTGACCTGCGAGTAACCCCTCGTCCGGAATCCCGAACGGCCCGAAAGACGCTCAATTATCGCCACAAACCAGATCATTGGATGCGAGTTCATCGGTCCGGTAGAGGATGGATTCGAGCCCAACCTTGGCTGGATTGGTCATCCGGCGTCGGGCCGTACGGTCCTGCGGCGCACCCGTGTTCGGCGCGCCGGTTGGACGTACCAGGTCAGCGGCGTCGGAGCGGGGGTGCGGCGCGGGGAGCGGAGCCGGGCGGGCGCACCTCGTGAGGACTACGCTTCGCAGGTGATGGACAACCTCGTACCGCCGCCCGCCGCCTCCGCACCCGGGCCCCGCCGTCGTGATCGGCACGGCCGGGGGATGCGCGGCCCCATCGCGCCGCCGCAGGTGCCGCTCGCGGCGAGTCGGGCGGAGGTCTTCGCCGACCTCGTGCAGGACTCCGTGGAGCGGCTGGAGCGGCGGTGGCCGCAGCTGGCCGACATCGACTTCCTCGTCCTGGAGGTGCCCCGGCTGGACGGGCCGGGCGACGGGGTGTGGAACGACGAGGCGGTGCCGCTCGGCGGGATCGTGCCGGCACGGGAGGGGCGGGTCGCGCGGGTGGTCGTGTACCGGCGGCCGGTGGAGATCCGGACGAAGGGGCGGGACGAGCGGGCGGCGCTGGTGCACGAGGTGGTCGTGGAGCAGGTCGCCGAGCTGCTGGGGCTGAACCCGGAAACCGTGGATCCCCGGTACGGGGAGGACTGACCCCGCCGGGGGCGCCCGGGAGAAGCACCCCCGCCGGCCGTAGGGCCCTTCTGACGGATCTCCGTGGGAGAAGGGCCCTAGTCCCGAAGTACTGCCACGTCAGTCCTGAAGTACTGCCACGTCCTCGCGGGCCTGGGGGACCGCTACCGTTCCCCGGTCGTCGGGGAGGGTCTGGATGGTGAAGGCCGGGATGGCGTCGACCTTGGACTCCAGGGTGCGTGAGGCGTAGACGGGGGTGTCGGTGAGGGGTTCCACGGTGAGGGCGTAGGGGCCCTTCAGGCCCGCCGGGGCCGGGAACTCCACGTTCTGGGTGGTGCCCGCCTTGATGGTGAACGTCTTCGTCGTGGGCTCACCGGCGGAGCCGCCCGCGGATGCCGTCACCTTGACCTTGGCGGTGCGGCCGGGGGCGGTGAGGGCGAGGGTGGTGCCCTTGGCGCGGTTGTCGGCGACCGTGGCGCGCTTGCCGACGGGGCGGGTGGCCGGGATGAACGCCGTCTCCTGGTCCGCGCCCTTGCCGCGGACGACACGGAGGGCGGCCACCACCGGGATCGACTCGTCGGTGGGGCTCAGCAGGAGCGAGCCGGCCTCGCCGCGGGTGATGGCGCCGAGGTCGGCCGTGGCGGTCATCCCCGCCTTGACGTGCAGGGTCTCGCTGCCGGCCGGGGTGATCGTCCCGGAGGGCGAGGCGAGCCGGAGCTTCAGGTCGGCGTCGGTGTCACCGGGGGTGAAGGCGATCAGCTGGACGGATGTGGCGTCCTCCGGGATGCCGGGGAGGACCGCGGTGGCGGCCGGGTCGGCCGCGGCGGCCAGCCAGTCGCCGCCCTGCTTGCCGTCGAGGGCCTGTACGGCGGCGCCGACGCGACCGCTGCGGACGCTGACGTGGATCGTCAGGTCGGCCTGCTTCTCGGTGGTGAGCGTCGACAGCAGGACGGGTTCGGTGGAGCGGGGCCGGACCGTGATGCCCTCCCCCACCGTCGACTTCAGCTCGCCGTCCTTGCCGTACAGCTCGATGTCGACGACGGCCGCCGCGTCGTCCGGGTTGGTGAGGTGGACGTAGTCGGTGCGGCCGGCGGCCGTGCTGACGCCCGGGAACCAGAACTGCGTGTCCGGTGCGGTGCAGTTGACGCCGAGCAGGCCACGGCCGGTGCCGGCGGCGACCTCGGTGGTCTCCTGAACGGTCCAGCCGGGCGCGAACCTCCCCTCGGCCGTGCCGATCAGCGCGGGCGCGTCACCGCCGTCGGTGCTCCCGGTGGCGGGCTTGCCCGGCTCCTTGGGCTCCAGGACGGGCTTGGCCTTCTTGCCCTTCCCGCCGCTGTCCGCCGGCTCCTCGCCGGCGGAGACCAGTTGGGCGCCGCCCTTGCCGGAGGCGCCCTTGGTGACGGGCGTGAAGGACGTGTACGCGGTCTCGGCGATGTCCGAGGAGCTCGGCCGGGGACAGAGCAGGCTCGTGCGCTCCACGGGGAGTTGGGCGGCCGCCTCGACGGCGGTGTCGCCGCCGGAGGCGTCGGGCGCGCTGAGCACGGCGAAACCGGTGACGGCGGCGAGGGCGGTCGTGCCGGCGATCAGGGACAGGGTCGTGCGGTTCACTGCTGGCTCCCGTCGGGGCGCTCGGGGTCGGCGCCGGTGCCGTGCGACGGGTCGTACGTCGCGTCGTAGCCCTGGGTGTACGTCTGGTCGTAGGAGGCGGCGTCGCCCCCGTAGGAGGCGTACGGGTCGTACTGGCCGCCCTGGTAGGGGTCCGCCTGGTAGTGCTGCTGGTCGTAGGTGCCCGCCGGGTACTGCTGGGCGGCCTGGTACTGCTGGTCGTACTGGCCGTACTCGGCGCTCGCGTAACTCGGGGTGTCCCACTGCCCGTACGCCTGCTGCTCCGGGACGGGGACGGCCGCCGGGGCCTCCTCGGCGGGCGGGGGCGGGGTGTCCGCGGCCCGGTCGGCCTCGGCCTGGGCGCGCAGACGGCGGGCGCGGCGGCCGTCGCCGGTGGCGTCCTGGGCGGGTACCGCGACGGGCTCGTCGGGCAGGTCGTCGTCGACGTCCCGGCGGCGGCCCGGCAGGGCAAGGATTACGAGGACGACGGCGAGCGAGCCCTGCGCCCACAGCCAGCCGGTGTGGCTCACGGGCTCGTCGAAGGTGACGTCCAGGCGGCCTCCCCCGGTGGGGAGTTGGAAGCCCTGGGCCCAGCCGTCGACCGTGGTCGGGGTGAGCGGCTTGCCGTCGAGGGTGGCGGTCCAGGACTCGTCGGCGGTGTCGGCGAGGCGCAGGACGCGGCCCGAGCCACCGGCCGGGAGGGTGGTGTGCACGTCGACGGGGCCGGCCGCGACGGACTTCGGGTCGCCGGAGCCCGTCTCGACGGTGACACGGGCGACCTCGCGGTCCACGCGCCACAGGGCGCTGCCGTCCTGCTGGCTGAGCCGGCTCAGGCCGGGCGTGGCGTCCAGGACGCGGCTCATCTCGCGGGGGGCGCCCGGGCGGACGAGGACGTAGCGCACGGCGAAACCGCCGAGCTCGTCGGCCTGGTCGGCGCCGGAGCCGGCGACGAGGTTGGCGACGACCTTGTCGAGCTGCCGGTTCCGTCCGGCGGCGGCCGTGAGTTCCGCGTCGCCGAGGCGGACGCCGGAGCCGCGGACCAGGGTGTAGGAGACCTCGGCGGCCGAGTCGCTGTCGAGGACGAGGGTGCGGGCCTGGTCGCGGGTGCCGCTCTCCTCGGCGACGAACGCGGGGACCTGGACGGGGTCGCGGCGCTCCAGGGGCCCGTCGGCGCCGCCGATCATCCAGCCGGCGGCGGCGAGGAGGGGGCCGACGGCGGCGGCGAGCGCGATCAGCGCGGCCACCGGCTGACGCCAGCCGAAGCTCTGCTCGGCCACACGCGCGCGTGCCCCGTCGGCGCCCAGCGTGGCGGCGGCCAGGAGGGCGATGCCGTAGACCAGGGTCGCGGGGCCCGCCCAGGTGGAGTTGTTGGACAGGACGGCGAACACGAGTCCCACGAGGGCCGCCGTCCAGGCGGTCCCGATCGCCAGTCGGCGTTCCGAGCGCAGCAGGGCGGCCAGCGCGGCGAGGACCACGCCGACGAGGGTGAGGCCGCCGACCGTGCCGGGCCCGCCGGGGCTGATGCCGAGCAGATCGGTCGGGGAGGCCGCGCTCGCCCCGTACTCCAGGCCGGCCTCCTGGAAGAAGCCGAACGGCAGCAGGGTGAGCGACCAGGGGGCCAGGATCAGCAGCGGGGTGCCCAGCTGGGCGAGGAAGCGCGGGCCGTAGGCGGTGATCTCGCGGCGGCGCACACCGAGCACGGCCAGGCCGAGGAACAGCGCGATGGGCCACACGATGGGGGTGAACGCGGTGGTGATCGTCAGCAGCAGCGCGTACGCCCAGGTGGCGCGCCAGCTGCCGCGCGCCCCCGTGCTGTTCGTGAGCCCGGCCGCGACGGCGCCCGCGCGGGCGATCAGGGGGAGCAGGATCGCGAGGACGGCGGTGCCGACGCGCCCCCCGGCGAGGGCGCCGGTGACGGCGGGCAGGAAGGCGTAGACGACGGCCGCCCAGGCGCGCAGCAGCCGGGACTCGACGAGGGGCCGTGAGGCGAAGTACGCGGTGAATCCGGCCAGCGGCACGGAGGCCACGAGGAGCAGGGTGACGGCGAGGCCGGTCGAGCCGAACAGCAGGGAGGCGAGCATCGCGATGATCGCGAGGTAGGGCGGCGCGGCCTCGGCGCCGCCGGCGCCGATGGGGTGCCACGCGTCCAGGTAGCGCGACCACAGTTCCGCGGAGTCGGCGGGCGCGGGCAGCAGGGCGCCGCCCGCGAGGGCGCCGCCGCCGAGGAGCGCGCGGCACGCGGCGAGGGAGGCGAGCAGCAGCACGAGGAAGAGCAGCGGGCCCGGTTGGCGTGCGACGCGCTTGAGTCGGGCGAACTGCTCGACCTCCAGGAAGTCGGCGTCGTCGTCGCCGGGCCCGGACTCGACGGCGCCGCCGTGCCGTCCGGCCGAGGAGGTCTCGGTGTCGGAGCGGCCGAACAGATCACCGGCGGCCTGCTCGACGGTGGCGCGGACGGTCGCGCCGGGCGGCGGGAACAGCGCGCGCAGCTCGTCCTTGTCGATCTGCGCCCCGCCTCTTCTGCGGCGTCCGGCGATGATCCGCTCGGGCCGCAGCAGCGCGCTCAGCAGTCCGCGGATCTCGTCGACGGCCTGGCCGGGGACCTTGCCGACGAGGTAGGCGACGGTCCGCAGCAGGGTGCCGAGGACGATACGGAACAGCACCCAGGGGAGCTGTGCGGTACGGGAGTTGACGAGGAGGGTGTAGACGGCGCCCGCCTTGTCGACCATGTGCGGGGAGGCGGCGGAGCGGCCCACGCAGTCGACGGTGCGGCGCTCACGGGAGGATGCCTCGGCGTGCCGTACGACCGCCTCCGGGGCGACGAGGACGCGGTGGCCGGCGGCGGTGGCGCGCCAGCACAGGTCGACGTCGTCACGCATGAGGGGCAGCCGGCGGTCGAAGCCGCCGAGCTGCTCGAACACGTCGCGGCGGATCAGCATGCCGGCGGTGGAGACGGCGAGGCTGGGCTTGACGTGGTCGTGCTGGCCCTGGTCCTGCTCGCGGCGGTCCAGGCCGGTCCAGCGGCGGCCGGAGGCCGCGATGGTGACGCCGACCTCCAGGAGCTGACGGCGGTCGTACCAGCCGCGCAGCTTGGGGCCGACGACGGCGACGTCGTCCCGGCCCAGCTCGCGTTCGTTCTCCACGACGCGCAGCAGCTGGGCGAGGGCGTCGGGCTCGGGGGCGCAGTCGTCGTGCAGCAGCCACAGCCATTGCACCGGCTCTCCGTGCGGGAGCTCGGGCATGTCGTACGCGTCGTCGCGCCACGCGCGCGTGACGGGGTCCCAGCCGCTGGGGCGGCGGAGGTACGCCAGGTCGTCCTGGGTGAGCACGCCCGCGGTGCGGTTGGCCTCCTCGACGGCCTGGCCGAAACCGGTGCGCCGGGCGAGGTGCAGGACGCGGTCGGCGCCGAGGGCGTCGGCGAGGAGCTGGGCGGAGTCGTCCGCGCTGCCGGTGTCGGCCGCCATGGCGCTCTGCACGGGGCGCTCCTGGCCGAGCAGTCCGGCGAGCGCGTCGGGCAGCCAGCGGGCGCCGTCGTGCGCGACGAGGACCGCGGTCACCACATGACGTGGGAACTCAGGGGTGGCAGCGTCGTGGGCTGCGGTGTGGCTGTGCACGGACATCGAGGTACGGGCCCCGGTTCGATGGACTGCGGTGGACGTCTGTGTCCGGCGGGGACAGCGGGACGTCTCGGACGAGGGCCCACACTAACGGCTGAGCACCACGGCGGCCCGCCGCCTGTGGACAAGCCACCTGCGACGGGCCGTTGGTCACCCGGTTCCGCTGGGACGTGCTGCGGACTGCCGACTTCCTGTGGTGTGTGGTGTGCGGAAGGTGCGTGCGATGAGCGCCGCGCGGGCTCAGACGGCGGCCTTCTTGAGGCGCCGGCGTTCCCGCTCGGACAGGCCGCCCCAGATGCCGAAGCGCTCGTCGTTGGCGAGGGCGTACTCGAGGCACTCGGAGCGGACCTCGCAGGCCAGGCAGACCTTCTTGGCCTCGCGGGTCGAGCCGCCCTTCTCGGGGAAGAAGGACTCGGGGTCGGTCTGGGCGCACAGCGCGCGCTCCTGCCAGCCGAGTTCCTCGTCCGCGTCGTCGACCAGCAGTTGCTGCACGAGCTCGGTCATGTGCGCCCCTCGTCCGTCTTTCGCGTCCCCGTCGTGCGGCCGTTACCGATTTCGGCTGAACGACACGAGTGAAATTACAAGTGTGCTGCTACGGGCGAGTCAAGCCGAGATCTGCTATTGGGCCCCTTATTCACTCTGCGGAACCAAGGCTATGCGGAAAGTGTTCAAATCGGCATAAACCCTGACAGCAGCTGGCGGCGGGTGGAAGTCCCGTACGGTCCCCCTCCCTTACGAGGGAAGACGTCCAGGAGTTCGATCTCGTTCCGGCCCGCTCGCACTCACCCGTATCGGGTTGTGCGCCATGTGTCCCCGACTCCCCATGCACAAACCTTTCACCGGGGTGATGCACCGAAAGAGGTGAAGTGGCATCCACATACCGGACGTGAAGTTGACAGCAGAGGTGTGAACCGCTGTCCTAGTGGGCATGCTCGCGAACTTGGCACTCACCTCGACCCGCTCCGCCGGGTCCCTCGGTGCTGCCCGCGCTCGCTGTAGCTGTTGCTGTCCCAGCTGTTGAGCCCAACGCGCTCCGGCTGCCACTGAGTCCATCGCGGCTCGGCTGCTGCTCCCCTCCGCCCGCACCCGGGCATTCGCCCCGCCCGTGACCCGGGCGGACGGCACGCGACACCCGGCCATCCCCCACACTCTTCGCCGAGGACCACCTCATCCCATGAACAGCGACAGCGACCTCCAGATCGCCGGCGACATCCTCGAAGTACCCCACCTCCTGCGGGCGCCGCGCCAACATCCGGTCACCGTGGCCGAGTTCGCCGGACTGGCCCGCTCCATCGCCGAGGACCGCACCCAGTGGGAGCACCTCGTCGAGTACGACGCGACGACCCGCTGGTACCACCGGCTGCGCACCGGCCCCGGATACGAGGTGTGGCTGCTGTCCTGGGTGCCGGGTCAGGGCACCGGGCTGCACGACCACGGCGGCTCGTCCGGGGTGCTCACCGTCCTGGACGGCACGCTGACCGAGCGCACCGACCGGGGGGCGCGGGTGCTGCCCGCCGGCGCGCAGCGGGTCTTCGCGCCGGGTTACGCGCACGAGGTCGTCAACGACACGCTGGAACCGGCCATAAGCCTGCACATCTACTACCCGGGCCTGACGGACATGCCGATGCACACCAAGGCCTGCGCGACCCGGACGGCGACCGCCACGGTCTGACGCCGCGCCCCGGCCGAAACCGTTCGTGGTGGGGGGCGGGCGCGCGGTCCGTTGTCGTACCCGCCTGCGAGACTGGCTTCCATGCGCATTGTGGTTCTGGCGGGTGGTATCGGTGGTGCCCGGTTCCTGCGCGGCCTGAAGCGGGCCGCTCCGGAGGCGGACATCACGGTCATCGGCAACACGGGGGACGACATCCACCTCTTCGGCCTGAAGGTCTGCCCGGACCTCGACACGGTGATGTACACGCTCGGCGGCGGCATCAACGAGGAGCAGGGCTGGGGCCGGGCCGACGAGACCTTCCATCTGAAGGAGGAGCTCGCGGCGTACGGCGTCGGACCGGAGTGGTTCGGCCTGGGCGACCGGGACTTCGCCACGCACATCGTGCGGACGCAGATGATCGGCGCCGGATATCCGCTGAGCGCGGTCACCGAGGCTCTGTGCGACCGGTGGAAGCCGGGGGTGCGGCTCATCCCCATGACCGACGACCGGGTCGAGACCCATGTCGCCGTCGACCTCGACGGCGAGCGCAAGGCCGTCCACTTCCAGGAGTACTGGGTGCGGCTGCGGGCCTCCGTGCCCGCCGAGGCGATCGTGCCGGTCGGCGCCGAGCAGGCCAAGCCCGCGCCGGGCGTCCTGGAGGCCATCGCGGAGGCGGACGTGATCCTCTTCCCGCCGTCGAACCCCATCGTCTCCGTCGGCACCATCCTCGCCGTGCCCGGCATCAGGGAGGCGATCGCCGAGGCCGGGGTGCCGGTCGTCGGGCTCTCCCCCATCGTCGGGGACGCGCCCGTGCGAGGCATGGCCGACAAGGTCCTCGCCGCCGTCGGCGTCGAGTCCACCGCCGCGGCCGTCGCCGAGCACTACGGCTCCGGGCTGCTCGACGGCTGGCTCGTCGACACGGTCGACGCCGGCACCGTCGAGCGCGTCGAGGCCGCGGGCATCCGCTGCCGGGCGGTGCCCCTGATGATGACCGACCTCGACGCCACCGCGGCCATGGCCGGGGCGGCGCTGGCCCTCGCCGAGGAGGTGCGGGCGGCGTGAGCGAGGAGACCGCGACAGAGGCGTCCCCGGCCACCGGGTACCGGGTGTGGGCCGTGGCCGGCCTTCCCGAGATCCAGCAGGGGGACGACCTCGCCAAGCTGATCGCCGCGGCCGAGCCGGGGCTGCGCGACGGGGACGTGCTGCTCGTCACCTCGAAGATCGTGTCCAAGGCCGAGGGCCGGACGGTCGAGGCGGCCGACCGGGAGGCCGCGATCGACGCCGAGACCGTCCGGGTCGTGGCCCGGCGCGGCGCCCTGCGGATCGTGGAGAACCGACAGGGCCTGGTGATGGCCGCCGCCGGCGTCGACGCCTCCAACACCCCCGCCGGGACCGTCCTGCTGCTGCCCGAGGACCCCGACGCCTCCGCGCGGGCCGTCCGGGACGGGATCAGGGACGCGCTCGGGGTCGAGGTCGGCGTCGTGGTCACCGACACCTTCGGACGCCCCTGGCGCAGCGGGCTCACCGACGTGGCCATCGGCGCGGCCGGGGTACGGGTCCTCGACGACCTGCGCGGCGGCACGGACACGCACGGCAATCCGCTCAGCGCTACCGTCGTCGCCACCGCCGACGAGCTGGCCGCCGCCGGTGACCTGGTGAAGGGCAAGGCCGCCGGACTACCGGTGGCCGTCGTGCGCGGCCTCGCGCACGTCGTCGCCGAGGACTCCGGCGAAGGCACGAAGGCCCTGGTCAGGGGCGCCCGCGACGACATGTTCCGGCTCGGGACCTCGGAGGCCGTACGGCTGGCGGTGACCCAGCGGCGCACCGTGCGGGCGTTCACCGACGAGCCCGTCGACCCCGGGGCGGTACGGCGTGCCGTGGCCGCCGCCGTCACCGCGCCGGCGCCGCACCACACGACGCCGTGGCGGTTCGTGCTGCTGGAGTCCGAGGAGGCGCGCGTGCGGCTGCTCGACGCGATGCGGGACGCGTGGATCGCGGACCTGCGGCGGGACGGCAAGAGCGAGGAGTCCATCGCGAAGCGGGTGCGGCGGGGGGACGTACTGCGCAACGCGCCGTACCTCGTCGTGCCGTGTCTGGTGATGGACGGGTCGCACGCCTACGGGGACGAGCGGCGGGACGGCGCCGAGCGGGAGATGTTCGTCGTCGCCACCGGCGCCGGGGTGCAGAACTTCCTGGTCGCGCTGGCCGGGGAGCGGCTCGGGTCGGCGTGGGTGTCCTCGACGATGTTCTGCCGGGATGTCGTACGGGACGTGCTGGCGCTGCCGGAGGACTGGGACCCGATGGGTGCCGTGGCCGTCGGGCACCCGGCGGCGGAGCCGCCCGCGCGGGGCGCGCGGGACGCGGGGGCCTTCATCGAGGTGCGGTGAGGGGTCCGCAGACCTCTCCCTCCGGGGAATTGCAGCCTCGGCACTCCGGGAACCGCAGCCTCGGCAGAACCACCGCCTCCTATGCTCATAGGGCGCCCCATAGCTTCCTAGGACCTCACCGTGGCCGGACGTTTCTCCCCCCGACCCACTCGTACGACCGTGCGAGGCGGGCAGGTGGTGGTGCCCGGTGGGGTGCCCCGGCCCGCGGCCGCGCCGGGTCTTCGGCGGGTGTGGACGCCTGAGGGGCCGTTCGACCTGGGGCTGGTGCTCGGGCCGCTCAAGAGGGGGCCCGGCGATCCGACGTTCCGGGCGACCGCCGACGGCGCGGTGTGGCGGGTCTGCCGCACACCTGCCGGGGGCGGCACCCTCAGGGTCGCCGTGCGCGGCGGTGCCGTCGAGGCGGAGGCCTGGGGGCCCGGCGGCGAGTGGCTGCTCGACCGACTGCCGGCCCTGCTGGGGGCGGCGGACGAGCCCGCCGCGTTCGTGCCCCGGCACCGGATCGTGGCGGTGACCTGGCGACGGCGTCCGGGGCTGCGGCTGACACGGACCGGGCTCGTGATGGAGTCGCTGATCCCGTCGATCCTGGAGCAGAAGGTCACGACGGACGAGGCGTACCGGGCGTGGCGGCTGCTCGTGCGGAAGTTCGGGGAGCCGGCGCCGGGGCCCGCGCCCGCGGGGATGTCCGTGATGCCGACGGCCCGCGAGTGGGCGTTGATCCCGTCGTGGGAGTGGCACCGGGCCGGGGTCGACAACAAACGGGCGTCGACGATCCTGCGGGCGGTGCGGGTGGCGGGCCGGCTGGAGGAGGCCGTCGGGATGTCGCCGGAGGACGCGCGGGCACGGCTGGAGCTGGTGCCGGGCATCGGGCCGTGGACGTCGGCGGAGACGGTGCAGCGCAGCCATGGGGCGGCGGACGCGGTGACCGTGGGCGATCTGCATCTGCCGGGGATCGTGGGCTACGCGCTGGCGGGCGACCGGGACGCGGACGACTCCGTGATGCTGTCACTGCTGGAGCCGTACGCGGGGCAGCGGCATCGGGCGGCGCGGTTCATTCTGCTGTCGGGGCGGGTGCCGGGGCGGCGGACGCCGAAGATGCCTCGGTGGGACATCGGGCGCCTTTGAGCTTCGCTGGGGTGGGGGGCGCCCAGTAGCTCGG
>NZ_LIQX01000305.1 GCF_001418475.1 Streptomyces ossamyceticus
TCTCCGGCAGGACGGTGAAGTTCACCTCGATGCCGGTCCTTTTCGTGAAGTGCGCGGCCGTGAGCTTGCGCAGCTCCTGCATCTGCGGGTTGTTGACCATCAGCACGTTGATCGCGTCGCCGCCGGATCCCGCCCCGCCCGCCCCGGTCCAGCAACCGGAGAGAAGCGGGGCTGGATCCGGCGGCGACGCGATCAACGTGCTGATGGTCAACAACCCGCAGATGCAGGAGCTGCGCAAGCTCACGGCCGCGCACTTCACGAAAAGGACCGGCATCGAGGTGAACTTCACCGTCCTGCCGGAGAACGACGTCCGCGACAAGATCAGCCAGGACTTCGCCAACCAGGCCGGCCAGTACGACGTGGCGACCCTGAGCAACTACGAGATACCGATCTACGCCAGGAACGGCTGGCTGGAGGCGATGGACCCGTACGTCGCCGAGGACCGCTCGTTCGACCAGCGGGACATCCTCAAGCCGATGCGCCAGTCCCTGACGGGCGACGACGGAAAGCTCTACGGGCAGCCCTTCTACGGCGAGTCGTCCTTCCTGATGTACCGCAAGGACGTGTTCGCCGAGCGGGGGCTCACCATGCCGGAGCGTCCCACCTGGCGGCAGGTCGCCGACCTCGCGGCGAAGGCGGACGGCGCCGAACCCGGCATGAAGGGCATCTGCCTGCGCGGCCTGCCCGGCTGGGGCGAGGTCATGGCCCCCCTGACCACCGTCGTGAACACCTTCGGCGGCACCTGGTTCGACAAGGACTGGAAGGCGCGCCTGGACTCCCCCGAGTTCGAGCGGGCCACCCGGTTCTACGTCGACCTCGTCCGCGAGCACGGCGAGTCCGGCGCCGCCCAGTCCGGCTTCGCGGAGTGCCTGAACAACATGGCCCAGGGCAAGGTCGCCATGTGGTACGACGCCACCTCCGCCGCCGGCTCCCTGGAGGCGGACGACTCCCCCGTGAAGGGGGACATCGGCTACGTACCGGCGCCGGTCGAGCGGACCGAGTCCTCCGGCTGGCTCTACACCTGGGCCTGGGGCATCCAGAAGGCCTCCCGCAACCCCGACAAGGCGTGGACGTTCGTCTCCTGGGCGTCCGGCAAGGAGTACGAGGAACTCGTCGGCGACGAGATCGGCTGGTCGAACGTGCCCGCCGGCAAGCGGGAGTCGACGTACGCGAACCCCGACTACCGCGCGGAGGCCGCCGCCTTCCAGGAGATGACCCGCGAGGCCATCGAGGGCGCCCGGCCCACCGATCCGGGGGTGCAGCCGCGGCCGGCGCCCGGCATCCAGTTCGTCGGCATCCCCGAGTTCACCGATCTCGGCACCAAGGTCTCCCTGGAGATCAGCGCGGCCATCGCCGGACGGCAGTCCGTGGAGTCGGCCCTGAGGAAGGCACAGGCGCTCGCCGAGCAGATCTCCGAGGAGTACGAGGGACGATGACCGCGACCACGACAGCGCCGAGTGCGGCGACCCCCGTACGCGCGCAGGGCAGGCCGAACGCCCGGCTGCGGACCTGGGCGACCCGCGCCCCGCTCCTGCCCGCCCTCGTCTTCATGATCACCGTGACCCAGCTGCCGTTCGTGGCCACTCTGGTGATCTCCTTCTTCGACTGGAACTCCCTCTACCCGGACGCCCGGAGCTTCGCCGGGCTCGCCAACTACGGTGAGGTCCTCACCGACCCCGACCTGCGCCGCTCGGTGTGGACGACGGTCCTGCTCACGGTCGCCGTGGTCCTGGCCAGTCTGGTCCTGGGGCTGCTGCTGGCGCTGCTGCTGGACCGGAGGTTCCGCGGCCGGGGCCTGGTGCGCACCCTGCTCATCGCCCCGTTCCTGGTGGTCCCGGTGGCGGCGGCCCTGCTGTGGAAGCACGTCCTCTACAACCCGGAGTACGGCCTGTTCAACGGCCTGCTGCACTACGTCGGCGGCCCCCAGCCGGACTGGATCTCAAAGACGCCGCTGCTCGCGGTGGAGGCATCCCTGGTCTGGCAGTGGACGCCGTTCATGATGCTGATCCTGCTGGCGGGTCTGCAGTCCCGCGACCACCAGCAGATCGAGGCGGCCCGTGTCGACGGCGCGAGCGACTGGCAGATCTTCCGCCATCTGACCCTGCCGCACCTGCGCCGCTACCTCGAACTCGGCGCCCTGCTGGGCTCCATCTACATCGTCCAGAACTTCGACGCCGTCTTCACGCTCACCTCCGGCGGCCTGGGCACCGCGAACCTCCCCTACACCGTCTACCAGACCTTCTACCAGGCCCACGAGAACGGCCTCGCCTCGGCGGCCGGAGTCCTGGTCGTCATCGGCTCGATCATCATCGCGACGTTCGCGCTGCGCGTGGTCTCGTCGCTGTTCCGCGAGGAGGCGGGGCGCTCATGAACGTGCTGCGACGCAAGGTCCCCGCTCTGCTGGCCTGGTTCGCCGGGATCGCGTTCTTCCTGCCCATCGCCTGGATGGCGCTGACGTCGTTCCACTCGGAGTCGGACGCGGCGACCAACCCGCCGTCCTTCGCGGCGGCGCTGACCCTGGACGGCTACCGCGAGTTCTTCGGCGTGG
This sequence comes from Streptomyces ossamyceticus, assembly GCF_001418475.1. Taxonomy (GTDB): domain Bacteria; phylum Actinomycetota; class Actinomycetes; order Streptomycetales; family Streptomycetaceae; genus Streptomyces; species Streptomyces ossamyceticus. Next base: position 2,549 of record NZ_LIQX01000305.1, read on the forward strand.
ACGGCGGGGCGAGCCCCTGGCCCGCGTTGATCAACTCGACGGTGGCGTCCCTGGCCTCGACCCTGCTCGTCCTGCTGCTGGCCTTCCCGGCGGCATACGCCCTGTCGATCCGCCCGGTGCGCAAGTGGACGGACGTGCTGTTCTTCTTCCTCTCCACCAAGATGCTGCCGGTGGTGGCGGGCCTGCTGCCGATCTACCTCTTCGCGAAGGACGCGGGTCTCCTCGACAACATCTGGCTGCTGGTCGTGCTCCACACGTCCATGAACCTGCCGATCGCCGTGTGGATGATGCGGTCCTTCCTCGCGGAGGTCCCGGTCGCGGTGATCGAGGCCGCGCAACTGGACGGCGCCCGCCTCCCCACGGTGCTGGCCCGGGTGGTGGCGCCGATAGCGGCTCCGGGGATCGCCGCGACCGCGCTGATCTGCTTCATCTTCAGCTGGAACGAGCTGCTGTTCGCGCGGGTGCTGACGGGCGTCGTGGCCGAGACCGCGCCCGTGTTCCTGACCGGCTTCATCACCAGCCAGGGCCTGTTCCTGGCGAAGGTGTGCGCCGCGTCCCTCGTCATCTCCCTGCCGGTGCTCGCCGCGGGGTTCGCCGCCCAGGACAAACTGGTCCAGGGCCTGTCCTTGGGAGCCGTCAAATGAAGGCCGCCGTCATCGAGTCCGTGGGCAAGGCCGTCGTCACCGAGGTCCCGGACCCGGCACCGGGCCCCCGTGACGTCGTCGTCCGGGTCGCCGCGTGCGGTCTGTGCGGCACCGATCTGCACATCCTCCAGGGCGAGTTCGCGCCCGAGCTGCCGATCGTGCCGGGCCACGAGTTCGCGGGCGAGGTCGTGGCCGTGGGCGGCGGGGTCACCGAGCTGGCCGCCGGCGACCGGGTGGCGGTGGACCCGTCCCTGTACTGCCACGAGTGCCGCTACTGCCGTACCGGCCACAACAACCTCTGCGAACGGTGGGCCGCGATCGGCGTGACGACGGCGGGCGGCGCCGCGGAGTACGCGGTGGCACCCGTGGCGAACTGCGTGAAACTGCCGGAGCATGTGCGCACCCAGGACGCGGCGCTGGTGGAGCCGCTGTCGTGCGCGGTACGCGGCTACGACGTGCTCAGGTCGCGCCTCGGCGCCCATGTGCTGATCTACGGATCGGGGACGATGGGCCTGATGATGCTGGAGCTGGCCAAGCGGACCGGCGCGGCGAGCGTGGACGTCGTGGACGTGAACCCCGCGCGGCTGGAGACGGCGCGCCGCCTGGGTGTCTCGGGGGCGGCCGCGAACCCCGACGAGCTGGAGCGGCCGCGGGGCTGGGACCTGGTGGTGGACGCCACCGGCAACGCCGCCGCGATCCAGGACGGCCTGGACCGGGTCGCGAAGGCGGGCACCTTCCTCCAGTTCGGGGTGGCCGACTACGCGACCCGGGTCACGATCGACCCGTACCGGATCTACAACCAGGAGATCACCATCACCGGCTCGATGGCGGTCCTGCACAGCTTCGAACGCGCGGCGGAACTCTTCGCGAACGGGGTCCTCGACCCGGACGTCTTCATCAGCGACCGGATGCCCCTGGACCGCTACCCCGAGGCCCTGGACCAGTTCGCGTCGGGCGTGGGCAGGAAGATCGTCGTGGTGCCGTAGCGGCGGGCGGGCACCTCACCGGCCGATATTCACTGGGGTGCCCCTCCCCTCCGCCCCTACGATCCTGGGCATGCCACGCCCTCAGGGATTCACCTACACCGAGCACGCCGACCGCACCGTGACGATCGAGCATCACGGCCGGGCGGCCACCACGCTGCGCGGCCCCCGCGCCGACCGTTTCCTCGCCGAGGTCGCGGCGGGCGACCCGCAGCTGGTCATGGCCCGCTGGACCGGGAACTACCGGCGGGGCAACGAGCGCACCGCCCGGGAGCACCCCCGCAACCGCCGCTGACCCGAACGGCCGCCCCCTGACCCGAACGGCCGCCCCGGCCCGCTGGGTAAGGGAACGGTAAAGCGGCTTGAATCGTTCACCACGCATGACAGCTATGACCCCCGGCTCGAACATCCCGCTGCCCGTTCCCCGTGTCGCGGTGGACGTCTCCGCCCCCGTGCGGCTCGACGTATCGGGCCTGCTGCTCACCGCCGACGGCAAGGTGCGCTCGGACGACGACTTCATCTTCTACAACCAGCCGAGCGGCCCGGGCGTGACGTACCGCTCGGGTGGCGGTGCGACCCCCGACTCGATCACGGTCGACACGGCGGCCCTCCCGCCGGGCATCGAGAAGATCGTCGTCACGGCCAGCCCGGACGCGGCCGGCCAGACCTTCCAGGGCATCGAACCCACCGCCACCCTCCGCAACGCCGCCGACGGCTCGGTGATCGCCACGTTCACCCCGCCGCAGCTCGGCACGGAGACGGCCCTGGTGATCGTGGAGATCTATCTGCGGGGCGGCGTCTGGAAGGCCCGCGCCGTCGGCCAGGGGTACGCCAACGGCCTGGCCGGCATCGCGACGGACTTCGGTGTCACGGTGGAGGAGCCCGCCCCGGCCCAGCCGGTGGCTCCGGCCCAGCCGGTGGCTCCGCCCACC
>NZ_LIQX01000306.1 GCF_001418475.1 Streptomyces ossamyceticus
TCCCCCTCCCCCTCCCCCTCCGCCTCGGCGGACAGGCGGATGACGACGTCGTCCAGGTGGGTGAGGAGTTCATCGGGGGGCAGGTCGATGTCGGCGAGGGTGCGTACGGCGGTGCGGAGGCGGCCCATGGTGGCGGCGGCGTGGATCCCGTGGCCGACGACGTCGCCGACGACGAGGGCGACGCGGGCCCCGGACAGCGGGATGACGTCGTACCAGTCGCCGCCGACGCCCGCCCGGTCACCGGCCGGCCGGTAGCGGCAGGCGACCTCGACGGCGGACTGCGGTGGCGTACGGGACGGGAGAAGGCTGCGCTGGAGGCTGATCGCGGTGGCGCGGGCGTGCGTGTACCGGCGGGCGTTGTCCACGGCGACCGCCGCCCTCGCCGCGATCTCCTGGGCGAGGAGCAGGTCCTCGTCGTCGAACGGGTCGGACGCGGGGCCGCGGAAGAACTGTGCCACCCCCAAGGTGGCGCCCCTGGCGCGCAACGGCACGACCAGCATGGAGTGCGCCGACGGGGGCGACGGGGGCGACGGGGCGGACGGCACCGGAGGGGCCGCCGCCCCCCGGGGGACCGGTCGGTCCGGATGGATCAGGTCGGGGGGCTCGCCGTCGAGGCGGTGCCGGAAGGGGTGCCCCGTGGCGAGGGCGCGGGCCGGGAGCGAACCGGCGGGGAAGGTGTGCGGCTGCGGGAGCGCGACCTTCGTCGCCGACTCGACGGCGACCCCCTGCTCGACGGCGACCCCGCGACCGAGCTCGGACCCGGCGGACCCGGCGCTTGACCCATCCCCGGAGGCCCCGGAGGCCCCGGACCCGGACTGTTCCTCCGGCGTGGCCGACGTCCTCCGGGCGAGGCGGCGCAGGACGAGCGGGTCCTCCGGTGGGGCGTCGTGGCCGTGCAGCGCGGAGTCGATGAGGTCGACGGTGACCAGGTCGGCGAAGGAACGGTCGGCCAGGCCGGCCAGCGGCTGTGTGGCGAAGTCCGCGAGTTCCTGGGTGGTGCGGGCGATGTCCAGAGTCGTACCGATGCGCACGCTCGCCTCGTTCACCATCGACAGTCGCCCCCGCAGCCGCCGGTCCCGTTCCTCCTCGTACGCCATCACGCCCTGCTCCGACGTGCGGTCCACGTACCCGGTGGCCGTGACGATGAGTCGCCGGGCGGCCTCGCTGATCAGCGTGGCGTCGTCCGTGAGCCGGGCCATCCCTTCGAGCAGCCGGTCGAGCATGACGCCCTGCCCCAGGCGGAAGGCCCGCAGCACCACGCTGACGGGCACGCCGTGCCGGGCCAGTCGGCGTACGCGGGTCAGCTCCGCGATCGGCTGCTCCAGGGCACTGGTATCGACACCGTGTTCGAGTGCGGAGAGGACGACGACGACGTGCTGCGCGACGTTCTCCGACGTCATGGCGTCCGAGTACTCCCAGAGGTCGGGCAGCTCACTGCGCAGGCACCACTCCACCTCGGCGATCAGCTCGTCCGCCTTCGAACCGAGCTCGCGCGCGACACGGGACACAAGACCGTCAGCCGTGAGGTCCACCTTCTCGACGTTACGCCGGAACGCCGAGGGGGTGCGCGTCCTGAGGCTCCCGGGGCTCCTCCCGGTCCCGGAACGCCGCACCGGCGGAGCCCCCGCTCCCCTTGACGCGTCCCCCGGCTCACCGGGGTTGACGCGCCGGGACCGGAACCGGCCACCGGGCCCGCGCACCCGGCCGGATAGGGTGACGTCGCGAATCGAACGTACGCAGGGCTGGCGGAGGCACGTGGTGTCGGACGTAGGGCGGCTCGTCGCCGGGCGCTATCGGCTCACGGAGCAGATCGGCCGAGGCGGCATGGGCACGGTGTGGCGGGGCGAGGACGAGGTCCTCGGCCGTCAGATCGCCCTCAAGCAACTCCATGTGCAGCCGCACCTGGCCCTCGACGATCTGGCCAGGCTGTACGAGCGCACGCGCCGCGAGGCCCGCAGCGCCGCCCGCGTCGCGCACCCCAATGTGATCGTCGTCCATGACGTCGTCGACGACGTCATGGACGGTGACGGCCGGCCCTGCATCGTCATGGAGTACGTCCCGGCGCCCACCCTCGCCGACCTCCTCACCGACGGCCGGACCGTGCCGCCGGAGGAGGCGGCCCGGATCGGCCTCGGCATGATCGCCGCGCTGCGCGCCGCGCACGCCGCCGGGGTACTGCACCGGGACGTCAAGCCCGGCAACGTCCTGCTCGGCGCGGACGGCCGTGTCGTCCTCACCGACTTCGGCATCGCGATGACGGCCGACGCCTCGACGCTCACCAAGACCGGCGAGATGGTCGGCTCCATCCACTACATGGCCCCGGAACGCATTCGTGGCCAGAAGCCCGGCCCCGCCTCGGACCTGTGGGCGCTGGGCGCGACGCTGTACCAGGCGGTGGAGGGCCGCCCGCCGTTCCGCCGTCTGACCGCGATGGAGGCCGCGTACGCCATCGCCGTCGACCCGCTGGAGCCCCTGAGGCAGGGCGGCGCCCTGGAACCCCTCATCGAGGCCCTGCTGGCCAAGGACCCCGAGGAACGGCCCACCGCGGAGCAGACGGAGCAGGCACTGCGAGCCGTGCTGTCCGACACGACGACGACCACACTGCCCGGGCCGTCCGCCACGGGCACCGCAGGGCCCTACGGGCCGCACGGTGACACGGGCGGCCGGCACGCCACCCTGGCGGGCCGGCACACCCTGACGAGAACGGGACCGGAGCCGGAACCGGGATCGGGATCGGGATCGGGATCGGGGCCGGGTCGGGGGCCCGGTCAGGGGCCGCACCGGGACCGGGAAGCCCCCGCGGGCCGTGGACGTCGACCGCGGCGTCGCGTCCTCGTCACGCTCGCCGTCGCCGTGGCCGTGGCCGCGACGGTGATCGGGGCCACCCTCTACGTGGCGTCGAACCCCGATTCGAAGGCCTCTTCGGACGGCGCGGGCGGCTCCGCCACCTCGTCGTATTCGCCCCCTCCCCTGCCCGACGGCTACCACCTGGTCAAGGACAAGAGCCTCGACGTGTCCTTCCCCGTCCCGGACGGCTGGAAGGTCTCGCAGCGGACCTCGGAAACAGTCGTCTACATCGACGGGACCGGCCTCGCCCGCCTCGAGATCGGCGTGGTCGACCCAGCCGGTTCGCACCCCATGGCCCACTTCAAGGACATCGAGGCGAACACCAAGCGCAACTACCCCGGTTCGTACCGCAAGCTGCGCATGCAGAAGACGACGCTGCGGGGGCAGCCGGCCGCCGTCTGGGACTTCACCTTCCGGGGGCGGGCCCGGACCTTCCGCGCCATCGACCTCGGCTTCGGGCGTGCGGGCCAGCGGGAGTACGACATCTATCTCTCGGCACCGGACCTGGAGTGGGACACGTACCGTCCCGTATTCGACAAGGTGAGCGACGGCTTCATCACCTCCGCGTCCTGAGGCCTGCCGCCACCGCACCGACGGCCGGGGGCGGCGCCCTCGGACGGACCAATGCGGGCCGGGAGCCCGGTCCGCCCGTACCTCTGGGCGCATGACGCTCGCTCTCTCCCTGTCACGTATCGCCCTGGCCGTCCTGTCGGCCGTGGCCCTGGGCTTCGCGGGGCACGACGCCGCGACGCCGGCGACCGGCCTCACGGACTTCTTCAGCCACTTCACGATCCTGAGCGCCATGGCGGCGTGCGTCGTCCTGCTGGCCTCCGGCGCCACGGGGTTGCGCGACACGCGGGGCGGGCGCGGGGTGCCGGACATGGTGCGGGGTGCGGTGGTGCTGTACATGGCGGTCAGCGGGTTCGTGTTCGGGCTGGTCGACACCGAGTTCCACGACACGCTGATGCCGTCGTGGGCGGACCATGTACTGCACCAGGCGCTGCCGCTGGTCATGATCGCCGACTGGCTGGTGGACCCGCCACGCCGCCGTGTCCGCTACCCGAGCGCCGCGTCCTGGCTGCTCCTCCCCCTCCTCTACGTCGGCTACAGCCTGGTCCGGGGCGCGGTGACCGACTGGTACGCGTACCCGTTCCTGGACCCGGACCGGGGCGTGGGCGGCTACGGCCGGGTCACCGTGGCCTGTCTGCTGCTGGCGGTGCTGTTCGTGGCGCTCGGCGCGCTGGTGGTGAAGGCGGGCAACACCTCCGGGGCCCGCCGCCGCCCGCGGGAGTTCCGGGGCGGATCGCACCGCCGGACGGGGCCCAGGTGAGACCGCCCCGCGGCGAGGCGGGACCATATCGCCGCCCTCGACCAGAGGGACCGGCCACCAGGGGAAACACCCCTAGCGCCCCCTCGGCGCCACGTGCAGCCGGAACCCGGCGACCTCGTGGGCGGGCCAGGACCGGGCGTACGCGGGCGGGGTGCCGTCCCGTGCCACGAGGGTGGCGACCGGGACGCGTTCGGCGGTGCGCAGGATGCCCTCGCGGGTGATGTTGGCGTTGTTGCCGCGGACGGCGGCGGAGGCGCAGCCGGCGTAGAAGGCGATGGGGATGGCGTGGTCGCCGGTGAGCAGGCACGGCGGCCGTACGCCCAGCCGTCGCAGGTCGGCGGCGACCCGGTCCCAGTCGCGGTGCGAGGCGCTGGTGCGGTCGACGGTCCGCTTCAACACCGTGTACTGCACCCCCAGGTGCGCGACGAGCGCCAGCGCCACGAGCGTCCCCGCCACCGGCCGCCACGCCCCGCCCGGCCCGGTGACCAGGCTCAGGAGGCCGTCGGCGAGAGGGATCGCGAGCAGGGCGTACGCGGGGAGCAGGAACCGGGGCGCGGCGTATCCGATGAAGAAGAGGTAGGGCAGGGCGGCGGTCGTGGCGCAGGCCAGCAGGACCAGGGTGGGCGTCCGGCGGTGTGCCCGGACGGCCACGGCCGCCCCGACCGCGGCGAGCATCGGCACGGCGAACCACCAGGCGTAGATCGCCACGTGCGGCAGTTCCCCGGTGCAGGGACGGCACAGCGTGCGCCCCACCAGGCTGCGCAGCTGGTCGTCGACGGCGATGTGCCAGCCCAGTCCGCCCTGGACCCGGGACGCGTCGTCCAGCCGTTGGACGAGCCCCCCGTACCGGGCGTACGCCTCGATCACCCAGGCCCCCGCGCCGGTACCCAGCCCGGCCGCCATCGCCGCCGCCAACCGGGGCCGCCACCACCGGCGCGCCCCGACCAGCAGGAACAGCAACGGCAGGGAGACCCACACGGCGTCCGTGGGCCGCATCCAGGCCATCAGCGCGGTGCCGGCGGCGGCGCCCCAGAGGGGCGTAGGGCGGAGCAAGTACGGAGGGGTGGTTGCCTGGGCCTTGGCTTGGAGGAAGCATCCGGCGGTGACGAGGGCGCCGATGGCGACCCAGTAGTTGGGCATGGCCTGCGGCCCGTAGAAAAGGGTCACCCACAGGGTGGCGAACAGGGCCCCCGCGAACGCAAGCACCCGTGGGGGGAACCGCCCGTGCCACACCCGCAGCCCGAGGTAGAGCCCGGCCCCGGACAGGACCGCCAGATAGACCCGCAGCAACTCGGTGGACGTCGACCACGCGGCGACCGGTGCGACGAGCAGCGGGACGCCGCGTGCGCGGGGCGCGCTGAAGAACGCGGCCGGGGCGTGCGGGCTGACCTGACTGACGTACACCGACTCGTCCCAGCCCAGCCCCATCCCCGGTGGGACGAGGACGAGTTGGGCGAGTGTGAACGCTCCTGCCACGACGGCCAGCGGGGCGAGGGCCGGCGATGCGGCGGGCGGCGCGGTGACGGGGGCGACGAGCGGCGGGGCGTTGGAGCTGAGGCGCATGACCCATCCCGGTGGCACAAGGCGACAGAAAGCCGGAGATCCTCTTGACCGACAAAACGATCAGTCACCGCGCGGGAAGACCCGGGCACGCCGCACCGGGCGACGGTTGCGATCACCCGGCTGCCCGGACGCCATCACCCGTCCGCACCCGATGACGTCACCCGACCCGCCCCATACGGCCCTCTCCCCTCCTCGCACGCGCTGGCGCAGAGACGATCCAGGGGACCGTCGAGTGCTCCAGTGGCGCATGGTGGCCCCGCTCCACGTGGGCCACATTGTCGAGAACATGGTTCAAGCGGTCGGCCTGTACGAGCGGCTGGGGTTCGTCATGCGGACTAGATCGGGTGCGGCTCCCAGTTAAGGCAGCTGAGGTTCCATGACTGGAGGGTCACCACGCGGGGGTGCTCTCTGCCGATGCGCTGGATGAGTGCCGCCAACGTGTCCTTGTGCCGCCGGCGGGCATCGTCGGCATTGCCCAGATGGCTGAGGATCACCGCGAGGTTCCCCGAAGACGTCAACGTCGACGGATGAGTCGGTTCAAGTACTTCCTTGAGCAGCTCGTACGCTTCCGTGCCGGCCTTCCGGGCCTCATCCCAGTTTCCCAATGCCGCTTCAGCGACAGCCAGATTGGCACGGCAGGTCAGTACGAGGGGGTGATGCTCACCGTTGAGCTGAGCGAATCTCTCCCGGGCCAGGCGCAGAAGCTCCCTGGCCTCGGCCGCAGCCTCAGGACGCGGGGACGCACCGCCGTCCAGCAGTAGGACCGCGTGATTGACCGAGCAGGCGATGGTGTGGGAGTGCGTCTCCCCCAGCGTTTCCCTGAGGTCCTGCAGGGCCCGGCCAATCAGGGTCAGCCCTTCGTCGACACGTCCCTGAGCGGCTAAGTCACAGGCCAGGCCCATCTCCAGCACCGACCGCTCCGAGGTGGCTCCCCTCTCCCACTCGGGTGTGCTGCGGAGCACGTGTCGGACCAGTTCTTCCGCCTCCGCGGCCTTTCCCGCTTGCCTCAATGAACCGGCCAAGCCCTTCGCCGTGTTCAGCACTGTCGGCGAGCCCTGGGTGAGACGAGGGTTGCGCAGACAGCGTTGGTAGGCGCGGCTCAGCAGCGTGACGGATTCCTCGTAGTCGCCGCAGTCACGCAGATCCCGGCCCAGATTCACCGCCGATTCGATGGTGAGGGGGTGGTCGTGGAGCTGAATCGCCTCGCGCAGTTCCAATGTCCTGCGGTCGAGGGCACGGGCTCGCTTGTACTCCCCGGACAGTCTCAGGGCGACAGCGAGGTTGTTGGCCGCGCTCAGCGTCCTCGCGTGGTCCTCGCCATAGACCAACTCGTAGCGCTGGTACGTCTCTTCGTCGTAGCGCAGCGCTTCCGACAGCCGGCCGAGGCCCCGCAGGTCGGCAGCGATGCTGCTGGTGGTCATCAGGATGTGCTGGTCGTCCACGTCGCCGAGCACTTCGAGCTGCCGTTCCAGAACCTCCTGGTCCAGGGCGAGTGACTCCTCGTACCGGCCCTGTGCTCGGAGAATGTTGGCGATCTGGAAGCGCATGTGCAGCGTCCAGCGTTCGTCCACCGCCCCGTCGTTGGACCACGCGGCGACGCGTTTCAGGCTGTAGGCCATCGCCTGGCTCAGCTCGCCCCGACGGCGCAGCTGGCGGACCCGGTCCACGAACAGTTCCTTGATGCCTTCATCAGGAGAGGTCTCGGCCCACGGGGTGCCCAGATGCGGCCAGATGATCCGGTAGTTCTCCCAGGTCTGGGGGTTCTCGGGGTCGTCACAGCTGGGCCTGGCGGCGATCAGTGAGCGGTGGACGACCTCCTGCGCCGCCTCACGCTCCGCGTCGGTCATCTCCCTCCGCATGGCGGCCTGCATCATCCGGTGCACCGTGACGCTCCGCGCCTTACGGTCGACGGTGACCAGCGAGAAGCGGCTCAGCTCCTTGTACGCGCGTGAGACCGTACGGACCCCGCCGAGGGCACGGGAGACTTCGAAACCCTCCAGCAGATCCATGGAGATCGGCTCGGCGCTGTAGTACGAGCAGATCTGCAAGAGCTTCACCGCTGAGGGGAACTTCTCCCGCAGTTGCCCGAGCGCGAACTCCCAGGTGTTCTTGACGACCTCCCCGACCGTCCTGTCATCAGGGTCGTCGGCGGCCTGAGGCTGGATCTGCTCGATGTAGTCGCGTACTTCGGCTCTGGTCTGCTCGATGAACGCCGTTGCCCGTTCGATGGCGATCGGCAGGTCGCCCAGGGCATCGGCCATCTGGTCAGCCTCCGCCCAACCGCAGTCGGGCAGTCGGCTGTGCACATGGGCGATGCTCTCGCGCCGCTCGAAGACGGGGACGTCGAGGGTGTCCACGAACCGCCCCCAGCCCTCGGCACGCTGGCTCGTGACGAGGATGTGGCCACGTCGGCCGTCCATCATGAACTCGGGGAGGTGATCGGGCTCTGGAACGCTGTCCAGGATCAGCAGCCAACTCTCCTGGCTGTCCCCATGATTGAGGCAACTGGCCACCGCTTCGCCGGTGTCGGTCGGGTTCGCGCGTTCCGGCAGTCCGAGATGCTCGGCCAGACCCGCGTATCGCTCCACGGCCAGCATCTTCTGCTCGGCCTGGATGTGCCAGACGACGTCGTAGTCGCTCTTGTAGCGGTAGGCGAACTCCTGCGCCAGGAGGGTCTTGCCCACCCCGCCCATTCCCTTCAGCACAAGGGCCCGCGAGTCGCCCTTCCAGAGCTTTTCCCGGATGCCCTCCAACAGCTCCGTACGGCCGGTGAAGGATGCCGTGCGCAGCGGTACACCGAAGACGCGCGGCTCCGTCCGCGGGAAGCGGGGCAACCTGGACTCAGCGCCGGCGAAGTGACCGCGGGACAGCGACTCCCCACCTCTGCCGAACCAGGTCAGCAGAGCCGCACGGCCGGTCTCGCCGCTGTCGCAGCGTGTCATGTCGGCGAGCCGCTCTCGGAAGGGAGGTTCCAGCGCCACCCCTTGGTCGACCTGCATCGAGACGAGTGGGTGAGTGCGTCGGTCGCTCTCCGCGTAGACCGCCTCCCAGGTGGCCCGGTATCTGGACGACCTCAGGTAGTCCTCGGAGAAGATGATGAGTGTGTAGGAGGCTGCCTCCACGCCTCGCTCGATCTCCTCCCGCGCCTGCTCGCCGTCGGTCGGATTCCCCTGCGCCATGTGGACCTTGAAGCCGGCCTGTTCCAGGACCGCGCCGGCCCAGTCGGCCCAGCTCCGGTCCTGGGGCACGAAACTCAGATACACGTCGGAGATGCGCGACGGCCAGTGGCGGGTGTACCGGTCCAGGGTCTTGCGGCGCAGCGACTCCTCGATGCGCGGCATGGAATCGACCTGGCCGTCGGTGATGGCCGCCGTGAGTCTCTCGTAGGCGGACAGCAGACTGCTGGGGTCGCCCGGCTGCTCACGAAAGGGAGCGAGTGTCTCCTCGTAGGAGTAGAGGGGGCGGTAGGGGATCTCCACGCTGCCCCAGTAGTCCTCAGGGTCCCGCTCGGGGATGTGCTTGCGCACGATCCGGTCGAATCGGTACTGGATCTGGCCCCGGGCAGCGTCCAGCCGGTCCGCCTCCGCGTTCTCCACACGCATGGGGACCGGCAGGATCCGGATGTCACGGTTGCCGTACAGCATGCCGTCGATACGCTCGGCGACACCGGCCGCGCCCTCGATGCTCTGACTGCTCGGAGTGAAGCAGGTGACCACGGTGTGCGGCAGACTGACCGTGCAGATGTCCGCGATGTCATTGAGACCGCTACGGCTGTCGATGAGGACATAGTCGAAGTTCTCCAGGAACTCACGCTTCAGCCCGTCGAGGAATCTCGTGGCGAGCGGGCCCTCCATGAAGTGCTTCCAGTCGAACTGTGAGAACGCCGCGAGGTAACCCAGGTTCTTCGTGCCCGCCGGCAGATAGTGGAGATGGCCGCCCCTGGGGAAGTCCCAATCGACCTGGATGACATAACTGTTGAGGGTGATGCCGTCCGAGGCCCACAGGTCGACCGGTCCGGGATACTGCGATCCCGGTCCCGTCTGCTGCGCGAGTTCACCGGAACCGCCCTGCCCGGAAGCCATGAAGTGGGTCGACCGACTCACCAACTCCAGGACTCCGGGAGTCTCGCGCAGCTGCCTTTCGTTCAGGAATGGATGCAGGAAACGGTCCAGCCCCGGAGCATCGAGGTCCCAGTCGACCACCAGCACCCGACTACCCGAGGAGGCCAGGATCCACGCGGTGTTGGCGAGCGCCATCGTCCTTCCCGCACCGCCCTTGTACGCGTAGAACGTGATGATCCTGCGCGCGTCCTCGCCGCTCATGACCTGCCCTCCATGCGACGTCCGTCGCTCGATGGCCCGTTGTCCCTGCCGCCTGCCGCGCTGTCGGGACAAGGTCGAATCGGATCTCGGATCACCCCGGACGGCTCCGTCACTACTGGCATGACGAACATCGGCATCCCGCTATTCCCCCTCGAACACATTCCGGAGGTCTTGGAACAGCTGGACGTCGCACGGCGGAAGGCTGGTCCGCTGAGCCACCTTCACGATCGTCTCGGCGAGTGACCACACCGTACGGTGGTACAGGGCGCGGCGACCGGCCTGCTTGAGTCCGTAGAGACCGGCTTGCAGATATGACTTGTCCAGATCAGGGATGGCGTACTGCACCTGCGCCGCCACCGGCGGCATGGTCAGATGCTGCTCCCCCACCCACAGGACAGGGACGATCGCGTTTCCCGTGTACGGCCGGGTCCGGAGTTGCTCCTTCTGTCGTCGCGCGAAGGCGTCCCATTCCTTGCCGCACCATTCCAGAGTGAAGTAGCGGGTGCTGAGGACGGGAACGAAGACCCGACAGGTAGCCAGAGCGTGCTTGATCCGGTTCTCCCAGCCGGCCCCGACATCCATTCCCTGGTCCAGGAAGCCCGGCGGTTCCACACCGTCATGATCGGTCAACTGCATGATGTTGCCGCATAAAAGGGTGTAGAACTCCTCCAGCGCCAGATCCGACGGGCCTCTCCTGCCCCGAACCCCCTTCCAGGGCGTTCGAGCGTAACTCATATAGAACACGTGAGGATCAGAAGAATCCGAGAACTGTACTTCCTGGGAAGCAGCCTGAACCATGGACTCGCTTTTCCCCTCCCCCGTAACACCCATCTCGAAGCTCCCAGGGGTCCCGAGTCCGGCAAGCTGGGTGCTCTCCGGAAGCGGAACGCGATAGCCACTGCCGACGGCCGGACTCCTGCCGGAGTGGGTCGTACCGGACGCAGCCGCACGGAAAGGGAGTTGATGGCTCATTACACCGCGGTGAGGACGGTTTCCGCTACATCGCCCGTGTTTCCGTCGCACCTCGCAAGCTCCGGACGAAGCGGCGGCCAACGGCACGAACGGCCGTGATCATCAGGAAGTCTCTCCTGGCGGCTCCTCGATGGGAGGAGCCGTCGGTCAGGAAAGTCGTCCTGACGACACGGCCGTTGTCGTCGTGCGGGTCCGGGGGCCCGTCGGGTGTTACGCCGCCCCGTCCTTCGTCGAAGCCCCCGGAGCCGTCAGGTCCTTCTCCTCCGGGAGTTCGTCGACGTCCACTCCGCGGACCTGGGCCAGTTCGTGCTTGAGGGCCGCGAGTTCCGTGCCGCCCGCCATGTGGTTGGTGAGTTCCTCCAGGGTGACCTGGTCGCGGGCGGCGGAGAGTTCCATCGTGCCGAGGCGCAGGACGCTGAAGTGGTCGCCGACCATGTAGGCGTGGTGGGGGTTGTGGGTGATGAAGATGACGCCGAGGCCGCGGTCGCGGGCGGCGGCGATGTACTTCAGGACCACACCGGACTGCTTGACGCCGAGGGCGGCGGTGGGTTCGTCGAGGATGAGGACACGCGCGCCGAAGTACACGGCGCGGGCGATCGCCACGCACTGGCGCTGGCCGCCGGAGAGCGTGCCGATGGGCTGCTCCAGGTCGTCCAGGACGATGCCCATGTTGCGCAGTTCGGCGTCCGCGGTCTGCTTCATCTTCTCGATGTCGAGGCGGCGGATCGGCCAGGGGCCCTTCGTCATCTCCGAGCCGAGGAAGAAGTTCCGCCACACCGGCATCAGGGGGACCGTGGCCAGGTCCTGGTAGACCGTCGCGATGCCGGCGTCCAGGGCCTCGCGGGGGGTGGTGAAGCGGACCGGGGTGCCGTCGACCAGGAACTCGCCCTCGGTGTGCTGGTGCAGACCCGAGACGATCTTGATCAGGGTGGACTTGCCGGCACCGTTGTCGCCCAGGACGCAGGTGACCTTGCCGGGGTGCACGGTCAGGTCCACGCCGTGCAGGGCACGGACGTTGCCGTACGCCTTGCCCGCACCGCGCAGTTCCACCACCGGCGTGTCCGTGGCGGGGGTCGCGTCGGACGGGGCGGCGGTCGTGTTCGTGGGTGTCATGGGGTGGTTCACCTCCGGGTCGCCTGGCGGCGGACCCACAAGTTGACGAGGGCGGCGATCAGGAGCATCACACCGAGGAAGGCCTTGAACCAGTCGGGGTTCCAGTTGGCGTAGACGATGCCCTGGTTGACCATGCCGAAGATGAAGGCGCCGATGACCGGGCCGATCGCCGAGCCGTAGCCGCCGGTCAGCAGGCAGCCGCCGATCACCGCCGCGATGATGTACAGGAACTCGTTGCCCACGCCCTCGTTGGACTGCACCGTGTTGAACGAGAACAGCAGGTGCATGCCCACGAACCAGGCCCCGGCGCCCACGCCCATGAAGAGGGCCACCTTGGTGAAGTTCACGGGCACGCCGACGGCCCGCGCACTGTCCTGGCTGCCGCCGACCGCGAAGATCCAGTTGCCGAACTTGGTACGCAGCAGCAGCCACGTCGCGATCGCCGCGAACGCCAGCCAGTAGAAGATCGTGATCTTGAAGTCGACGCCGCCTATGGTGACCTCGGAGGCGAAGATGCTCTTGGCCTGGTCGAAGCCGTCCATGTCGGCGATCGAGTCGGACGCCACATTGCCGGTGAAGATCTTCGTCACGGCCAGGTTGGAGCCCTGGAGGATCAGGAAGGAACCCAGCGTCACCAGGAAGCTCGGCAGGCCCGTCCTGATCAGCAGCCAGCCGTTGAACGCGCCCACCGCCAGCGACACGATCAGCGCGACGAACACGCCCGTCCACACGTTCACCGTCAGCTGGAAACTGAGGATCGCGGCGGTCAGGGCGGAGGTGGTGACCGCGACGCCGGCGGACAGGTCGAACTCCCCGCCGATCATCAGCAACGCCACCGGCAGCGCCATGATGCCCATGACGGACGCCTGGTAGAGCACCGTCGCCAGGGAGCCGGCCTCACGGAAGGAGGGGGCCACGGCGAAGAAGAAGACGTACACACCGATCGCGGCGATCAGCGCGCCGACCTCGGGGCGGGCCAACAGGCGTCGGCCCAGGGAACGTTCGACGGTACGGCCGTCCTTCTGGGCGGCCGGCGGAGCCGGCGGCGAGGGGGAGCTCGCCGCCGGTGCCGTTGCTTGGGACATTCAGATCACCGGGTGCCCTTCGCGGCGAACTTGGCGATCGTGTCGACGTTGTCCTTGTCCACGAAGGCCGGGCCCGTCAGGACCGGCGCCTCGCCGCCGCCGCTGTAGTTGCCGTTGTTCTTGTAGAGCCACAGGGAGTCGACCGCCAGGTAGCCCTGGAGGTAGGGCTGCTGGTCGACGGCGAATTCGATGTCGCCCGCCTTGATGGCGTCCGTCAGCTCCTTGTTCAGGTCGAACGTGGCGACCTTGGCCTTGCTGCTCGCGTCGTCGACCGACTGCACCGAGGTCAGGGCGATGGGCGCGCCGAGCGTGACGACCTCGTCGATCGAGGAGTCCTGCTTGAGCTTGGCCGTGATGGTGGACTTCACCGAGGGCATGTCCGTGCCGTTGACGTAGAGGTTCTCGGTCTTGCCCTTGAAGGTCTTCTTCACACCGGCGCAGCGGGCCTCCAGGGAGACGTTGCCCTGCTCGTGGATCACGCAGACCGCGTGCTTGGCGCCGGTCTCGTTGAGCTTCTTGCCGAAGGCCTCACCGGAGACGGTCTCGTCCTGGCCGAAGAAGGAGAGCAGACCCTGCTCCTTCCACACGTCCATGCCGGAGTTCAGGCCGACGACGGGGATGCCCGCCTTCTCCGCCTTGGCGATGACGTCCTTCATCGCGTCGGGCTTGGCGAGGGTGACGGCGATGCCGTCGACCTTCTGGTCGATCGCGTTCTGGACGAGGTTGGCCTGGTTCGCGGCGTTCGGGTCGTTCGAGTAGACCAGCTTGACGTTGTCCTTGTCGGCGGCCGTCTGGGCGCCCTTGCGGACGATGTCCCAGAAGGTGTCGCCCTGCCCGGCGTGGGTCACCAGCGCCACCGTCATCTGCGGCGTGTCGGCCTTGCCCGCGGAGGCGTTCGCCCCGCCCTCCTCGGCCTCCTTGCCGCCGGAGCTGCTGGAGCATCCGGCTATGAACATCGCGGAGGCCGCGGCTATGGCGAAAAAGGGAGCCACTCGGCGTGAGCGGGGCTGAAACGTGCGGTCCATCTTTCCTGCACCTCACTGTGCGACAGGGGGAAAGGGAACGGGACAGCGTCGGGCGGGGTGCCCGCGCGGTGGCCCGGACCTGAAGTCCGGATCATTGTGCCGGTAGGCCGGCTGCGCTGTTTCGTTGGGACGGGATCAAACCCCTGGCACACCCAGCTGTCAAGACTTTGTTAAGACATCATTTCACGAGCAGGTCCGAATGTCAGTACAAACTCTTGACAGCGGCTCTCCCGGGGCCCTACACCTGGGATACCTCCGGCCCCGTGTGTGCGCATCCCAGGCGCGTCCCGGGTCTCCGGTCGGCCCGCATCCCCCACCCGAGGAGCGACGCGCATGCCCGAGTCCGCCGAGTCCTTCGATCTCATCACCATGGGGCGCATCGGAGTGGATCTGTATCCGCTGCAGACCGGTGTGCCGCTCGCCCGCGTCGAGTCCTTCGGCAAGTTCCTCGGCGGGTCCGCCGCCAACGTCGCCGTGGCCGCGGCACGGCTCGGCAACACCTCCGCCGTGATCACGCGGACGGGAGACGACCCCTTCGGCGTGTTCCTGCACGAAGCCCTCACGGAGTTCGGCGTCGACGACCGGTTCGTCACGCCCGTCGCCGCCCACCCCACACCGATCACGTTCTGCGAGATCTTCCCGCCGGACGACTTCCCTCTCTACTTCTACCGGCGCCCCAAGGCCCCCGACCTGGAGATCCACACCGACGAGCTGGACTTCTTCGCCGTCCGCGCGGCCCGCGTCTTCTGGATCACCGGCACCGGTCTGAGCGAGGAGCCCAGCCGTTCCGCCACCATCGCGGCGCTCAAGGCCCGCGACAAGGCCGGCACCACCGTGTTCGACCTGGACTGGCGCCCCATGTTCTGGCAGGACCCCGAGACCGCCCGCCCGTACTACGCCGAGGCCCTGCGGCACTCCACGGTCGCCGTCGGCAACCTCGACGAGTGCGAGGTCGCCACCGGTGTCTGGGAACCCCGGGCCTGCGCGGAGGCGCTGCTGGAGGCGGGGGTGGAACTCGCCGTAGTCAAGCAGGGCCCCAAGGGGGTGCTCGCCGTCCACCGCGACGGCACGGTCGCCGAGGTGCCGCCGGTGCCGGTCGAGGTCGTCAACGGGCTCGGCGCGGGCGACGCCTTCGGCGGCTCCCTCTGCCACGGGCTGCTGCGCGGCTGGGACCTGGAGCGGATCATGCGGTACGCCAACGCCGCGGGCGCCCTCGTCGCGTCCCGCCTCGCCTGCTCCTCGGCGATGCCGACGGCGGGGGAGGTGGAGGAGGTGCTGGGGACCGGGTGACGCCGTGCTTCGGACGGCCGCCTGTCGTCCGCCGGTGGGTGGGGGCTGATCGCGCAGTTCCCCGCGCCCCTGAAAAGCGACGGGGACTGCGCCCCGTGCTTTTCGGCTGAAGGCCGGGCCGCAGGCCCGAAGCCTTCAGGGGCGCGGGGAACTGCGCGAGAAACCACGACGTACCCGCACCCGCCAACGAACACGCACCCCCGAGCCGTCAGGCGCCCCGGGGGCCGAAGGGGCACCGCCCCTGGAACGGAGCCCGAGTTGACCATCGCCATCCCCGACCTGGTGTCCGTGCGCGCACGGCACCCCGAGGCCGTCGCCGAAGCGGCGGCCCGCCGTGTCCGCCGCCCGCTCATCGGCGACCGTGGCCGTCTGATGATCGTCGCCGCCGACCACCCCGCCCGCGGCGCCCTCGGCGTCGGCGGCCGGCCCCTCGCCATGGCGGACCGGGCCGATCTCCTCCAGCGCCTGTGCACCGCGCTGTCGCGGCCCGGCGTGGACGGGGTGCTCGCCACCGCCGACATCCTGGAGGACCTGCTGCTCCTCGGCGTCCTGGAGAACAAGGTCGTCATGGGCTCGCTCAACCGCGGCGGGCTCGCCGGCGCGTCCTTCGAGATGGACGACCGCTTCACCGGCCACCGCCCGCAGGACATCGAGCGCCTCCGCTTCGACGCCGGCAAGCTCCTGCTGCGCGTCGACTACGACGACCCCGGCTCCCTGCGGACCCTGCACTCCACCGCCCGCGCGGTCGACGACATGGCGGCGCGCCGACTGCCGCTGTTCGTCGAGCCGTTCATCTCCCGCCGCGTCGAAGGCCGGGTCCGCAACGACCTGAGCGCCGAGGCCGTCACCCGCTCCATCGCCGTCGCGGCGGGCCTCGGCGGCACCTCGGCGTAC
>NZ_LIQX01000307.1 GCF_001418475.1 Streptomyces ossamyceticus
ACCTGACCAAGCACTACTAGTACTGCAACGGTCTTTGCGGTGACTGCTGGCCAGCTCGGTCGTTGGTGTGGTTATGGGTGGGGACCTTGGCGATGTCAGGTTGTGGGCGGGGGAACTGGGTGCTGTGCATGAGCGGTTCGTGCACCGGTTCAACCGGGAGGAGCCGCGGCAGTCGGCGCTGGCTTACATGCGGGGGCTGATCGCTCCGTTGCAGCGGAAGAACGGCTGGACGCTGGCGGAGGAGGCCGGGCACGCGGGTCCCGATCGCATCCACCGGCTGCTGAACCGGATCGAGTGGGACGCCGACGAGGTCCTGGACGACGTACGCGGCTACGTCGTGGAACACCTCGCAGACCGCGAGGCTGTCCTGATCGTCGACGACACCGGGTTTCTGAAGAAGGGCATCCGTTCGGCCGGGGTACAAAGGCAGTACTCCGGAACCGCAGGCTGCACCGAGAACT
The DNA here is from genome assembly GCF_001418475.1 of Streptomyces ossamyceticus. Lineage (GTDB taxonomy): Bacteria > Actinomycetota > Actinomycetes > Streptomycetales > Streptomycetaceae > Streptomyces > Streptomyces ossamyceticus. The sequence continues at coordinate 462 of NZ_LIQX01000307.1, forward strand.
GCCAGATCGGTGTGTTCCTCGCCTACGCCACCGGACACGGACGCACGCTGATCGACCGACGGCTGTATCTGCCCACCTCCTGGACGGACGACCGGGACCGCTGCCGCCGGGCCGGCATCGACGACACGGTCGGCTTCGAGACGAAGGTGGCCATGGCCAAGGCGATGGTCCGCCGGACGATCGCCGACAAGATCCCGTTCAGGTGGGTGACGGCGGACTGAGGTTCCCCCGAGATGCGGGGAGAGGTGACAGCAGGTCAGATGGGGCTCACGAGAGGAGCTCTGACGATGCCTGCCCCGAGGAAGTACCCGCTGGAGTTGCGTGAGCGTGCGGTGCGGATGTACCGCGCTTCCGATCCGAAGCCCGTGATCCGCCGCATGGCCGAGGAACTCGGCGTGCACCACGAAGCCCTGCGTAACTGGATTCGCCAGGCCGAGGCCGATGCCGGTGAGCGGGGCGACATGCTCACCACCGCCGAGCGTGAGGAGCTTGCCGCCCTGCGCAAGGAGAATGCCCAGCTCAAGCGTGCGAATGAAGTCCTGCGGACGGCCTCGGCTTTTTTCGCGGCCCAGCTCGACCCGGCCCGGCCCAGGTGACGGCGCTCGTTGACGAGCACCCGCATCTGGGGGTCGAGCCCGTACTCCGGGAACTGAACATCCCCTCCTCCACCTACTACCGGTGGCGCCGGGCCGAGACCGAGCCGTGCGAGCGGCGCCTCCGGGACGCCGAGCTGACGGGCAGGATCCGGCAGGTCCACGACGATTCCGGCGGGATCTACGGCTCACCCCGCGTGCACGCCGTCCTCAAGCGTGAGGGTGTCCACGTCGGCCGCAAGCGCGTCGAGCGGCTCATGCGCCAGGCCGGCCTCGCCGGGATCAGCCCCCGCCGGGACAGGGGCTTCACTCACCGTGACCCGGACGCCGATCTGGCTCCTGACCTGGTGCAACGCGACTTCACCGCGAGCGGGCCGAACCGGCTGTGGGTCACCGACCTGACCATGATCCCCACCGGGGAGGGGCCGCTGTGGCTGTCCGCGATCCGCGACGCGTTCTCCCGCCGGGTCGTGGCCTGGGAGACCTCCGCCCGCGCGGACGCGGACCTGGTCCTCACCTCGCTGGAGTATGCCCTGGCCAGCCGCGAAGTCGCCCCCGGCGAGCTCGTTCACCACGCCGACCGCGGCTGTCAGTACACGTCCGTGAAGCTCACAACCGCCGCTACGTCGGCTGGTACCGGCACATCACCCTGGCCATGCTCGCCCACGCCTTCCTCGCGGCGATGAGCGCGCGAGCAGCCGAAAAGGGGGATGCACCGGTGAGGATGCCGTGGTCATCGAGCTCACCGTGGCGGAAGTGCGGCGACTCCTGGCAGCTCACGCACCCCGAGACCCTCACACCCTCACCCACGCGTTGAGCTGGTCGCGCTGGCGCCGACGACGCCAAGCGGTGGCCCGCCACTGCCACTACCGCCGTCGTGGGCACTCCTTCGAGGGGCGTGCGGGCAGAAGCCGTCCGTGACAGCATCCCGCCCGCTACACTCCCACCGTTCGACGTTTCCCCAGGTCAAGCCACGAAGTACTGCTGGAGTACTAGTGCTCCCCGCGCCCGCGGGGAATGGTCCCTCCGGCTCCCCGAGGACGAACTGGGAGTGGCGGTGCTCCCGGCGCCTGCGGGATGGTCCCGAGATCATCATCAAGTCGAAGACCTACCGCAGGTGCTCCCCGCGCCTGCGGGGATGGTCCCCGGTTCGACCTCGAGCAGAAACGCGGCTCCTCGTGCTCCCCGCGCCCGCGGGGATGAACCGGCCTACGGTCCGGGCCAGTCTGTGGCTGCGCCGTGCTTCCCGCGCCCGCGGGGATGGTCCCACGACGTCGTTCCAAACGGCCGACAGCCACTGGTGCTCCCCGCGCTCGCGGGGATGGCCCCCGCACCATCGGCGACGTCATCCTGTACGTGAAGTGTTCCCCGCGTCGTCTGCGAGGATGGTCCCTATCTGGAGACGTGGGCGCAGCCGGACGCCGCGTGCTACCTGCACGGCGGGGGATGGTCCCTGGCTGGGGTCTGCCCACGGCACCGACGCTCTGCTCCCCGCGCACGCGGGGATGGTCCCGAAGCGACCGAGGCGCCCGACGCGCAGGCGGTGTGTTCCCCGCGCCCGCGGGGATGGTCCCTCGCCCAGGGCAGCGGCGACCACGGCCCCGTCGTGCTCCCCGCGCCCGCGGGGATGGTCCCTCGACTCCTCACCTGGGGCCTGCCCGTGGGTGCCTCCCGCGCCCGCGGGGATGGCGCCAAGGCCTTCGGGGCACCCCAGTTGTGCTCCCCGTGCCTGCGGGGATGGTCCCGCCCTCAAGACGGCGGGCGGCGGCACCGGGCAGTGCTCCCCGCGCGCGCAGGGATGGTCCCTCCAGAAACGCGGCGAGGCCCGGTGCGCGAACGTGCTCCCCGCGCCCGCGGGGATAGTTCCTGGACCGCCACGACACGATGCCGCTGACGGCCGTGCTCCCCGCGCCCGCGGGGATGGTCCCCTCGGCGAACTCCTCGTCGCAGCCAACCCCCTGTGCTCCCCGTGCCCGCGAGGATGGTCCCGGCTTCGACTGCTCGGGCCTGGTCAACTGGGCGTGCTCCCTGCACCTGCGGGGATGGTCCCTCCTGCGCGGTCGTGGTGAACTGGAACGTGTCGTGCTCCCCGCGCCCGCGGGGATGGTCCCGTCGTCAACGGGACATTGGTGCCGGTCAATATGTGCTCCCCGCGCCTGCGGGGATGGTCCCACCGCGATGTCTCGGCTACGTTCCTGGCTCAGGCGCTCCCCGCCCCTGCGGGGATGGTCCCGAGCCCGTGCACATGGTGGGACGGGTCATCCAGTGCTCCCCGCGGCCGCGGGGATGGTCCCAACCTTCAGGACCAGCTGGAGGACATCCAGCGGTGCTCCCTGCACTTGCGGGGGTGGTCCCGTACGAGAGCGGCCGGTGGACTGCGCCAGGTCGTGCTTAAGCTTGCCTCGCCCATGGGGGAGGCCTCGACTGTTACTTGACGTAGCGTGTGACTACGCCGAAGAAGAAGGTCAGGGTGGCAGCAGCTCCTGCGACCGGGTAGAGGAGCACTGCAGCCACGAAAGAGAAAATGAGAAAATCACGCTCAGACATCTGTCCTCCAAATAAATTTTTCCAAATGCGACGCTCCTTGCGTCGAGGTGTTGAACTGCTTTAATCTTACCGTCAGCTGACGGTGCATCATTTTCCTGGGGTGGCTCCCTGCAGCCGCCGACTATTTCTTCTTTGGGCACGTAAAAGCCTAGGCCCCTCAAAGGGTTGTGTGACGTTGCTCACGGCAGTGTGGCGCGTAATTCTCTACCCCCAGAACAGCCTCACAGCGCCGCACGCCCAGAACACTCAGTGCAGCGTCTTCCCATGGCGACTGATAGGGGACTGACGGTCAGCCCTCCACGGCACTGCCCGCCCCATCCCCGGCCGCCCACGCGACATCACCCTAACTGCGCACCCTGGCAGCCCACGCTGGGTCTCTGTGCACGGTCACCCCGCGCTCCATTCCTACTGCTCACCCGCGAACACCCCCAATTGGCGCGCGACTTCTACAGGTGAAGTTAGTGGGGGTTATAGAGTGAATTCGGAACGCAACCTCATGAAATTCCCTTGAGGGTATGCGGTGATCTCTCTTAAACTGATCCCCAAAACAAGCTGTCGCCAGTTCTCCGAAAAGTGACCCTCAGTCAGTTCTCGAATGTTGACCCCTCTGGTAATCCTGCGCGTGGCTGTGTCACTCTCCGGGGGAGAGACCTTCTCCGACGACGTCGTAGCCGCCGCGATGATCGACCGCCTGGTCCACCCCGCCGAGGTCCTCACCCTCACCGGCGACTCCTACCGCACCCGCCAACGACGCGAACTCCTCGCCAAGGAGAAACGCGCGGGCCGCGACTGATCAACCCACTGGGGGCCAATTTTCTCGAACTTCCAGGGGGCAAAATTCAGGAACCGTTGACATGGTCGGCCAGTGGTGCTCCCCGCGCCCGCAGGGATGGTCCCCGCACCACCGGCGACGTCATCATGTACGTGGAGTGTTCCCCGCGTCGTCTGCGGGGATGGTCCCGGCACGAACAACCTCCTCACCGGCGACGCCCGGTGCTCCCCGCGCCCGCGGGGATGGTCCCACCAGTCCAGCGATGACGTTGCCGGCGACGTCGTGCTCCCCGCGCCCGCGGGGATGGTCCCTCCTGCCAGTCCTTCTCGCCCAGTGACGCTTTGTGCTCCCCGCGCCCGCGGGGATGGTCCCGGACCGGGCCACATCGTCGGGGTCTTGAGCATGTGCTCCCCGCGCCCGCAGGGATGGTCCCGCGGTCATGGCCCTCAACCCCTTCGTCTTGGTGTGCTCCCCGCGCCCGCGGGGATGGTCCCCGCGCATGCGACCGGGCCGTGATCGGCATCGGGTGCTCCCCGCGCCCGCAGGGATGGTCCCATCGAGTGCATGAGCGCCACAGACAGGCGTTTGTGCTCCCCGCGCTCGCGGGGATGGTCCCGCGGAGGGGGTGAGGATGACTCGCCCGGTGTCGTGCTCCCCGCGCCCGCGGGGATGCTCCCTACATGGAGCTCGTCGTCGACGCGCTGGTCGGGTGCTCCCCGCGCTCCCGGGGATGGTCCCGCACGTTTGGCCCGCGCGTAGCTCTGGAGCGGGTGCTCCCCGCGCCCGCGGGGATGGTCCCATGGGGGTACGCGCATGTCCGAGCCACTCTCCGTGCTCCCCCGCGCCCGCGGGGATGGTGCCGGCTCCCCGACCGGTACGACACGGCCGGTGTAGTGCTCCCCGCGCCCGCGAGGATGGTCTCGCCTCGACCTTGGTGCTGGCGTTGTCCCGTGGTGCTCCCCGCACGGGGATGGTCCCACCGCGATGTCTCGGCTACGTTCCTGGCTCAGTGCTCCCCGCTCCTGCGGGGATGGTCCCCCTCACACCACGGTTTCCGCGCGTTCCGGTGAGTGCTCCCCGCGCCTGCGGGGATGGTCCCAAGCCGAACCGGTTCTTCACCCGGCAAGAGCTGTGCTCCCCGCGCCCGCGGGGGATGGTCCCTTGCAGCTCACACCGCAGAACCTGCGCAACATGTGCTCCCCGTGCCCGCGGGGATGGTCCCCCGCGAGGCTGTGAAACCGTGGCAGCGCTCCGGTGCTCCCTGCGCCCGCGGGGATGATCCCCTGTTCACGCTGACCGGCGGCGCGACCGCAGTGTGCTCCCCGCGCCTGCGGGGATGGTCCCGCCCACACGGTGGGGGGAATGAGTGCGGCCAGGTGTTCCCCGCGCCCGCGGGGATGGTCCCGAGGAACAACCCTCGCCCGTTGGCGTCGCCTTGTGCTCCCCGCGCCCGCGGGGATGGTCCCCAGAGGCGGCCGACGTTGGTGATCTCGTAGGTGGGCTCCCCGTGCCTGCGGGGATGGTTCCTTCACGAACGCGTCCACGTCACCGAGAACGAAGTGCTCCCCGCGCCCGCGGGGATGGTCCCAGGCTCACGGCCCACCGCCCTTACTGCGCGAGGTGCTCCCCGCGTCCGCGGGGATGGTCCCCGGGCCTTCGACTGAGCCCGTTGGGAGATCGAGTACTCCCCGCGCCGGCCGGGGCGGCCAGTCGTGGTGCTGTAGGAGCCGCGGGGCCGGTGTGGCTAGGCCCGCTCACCCGCTGCGGTGGGCGGGCCACGTCACTGCTGGGCTTCCTCGGTCACCGCCCACTGGACCCCGAGTTCGGCCAGTGCCTGGTGTCCAGGAGCGGTTTTTCTGATCAGTGGGTGGTGGGCTGGCCTGCTCTGATCACTTTGGTGCGCTCCTTCGGTCGAGGGGTACGAGCGCGGCAGGGGTGGGCAAGGGGTGTGGTGCCGGACCTCGGGTGGGCTTGTGATCTGCGGGTTTGCCAGATGGCGCGTTGACTTTTCAGGTCGCGTCATCTGCGTTGGCCGGTGCTCATGTTCGTTGATCGCTGATATGGGGGCTGTCCTCTACGGGGCTGGGAGGCAGCGTGGCAGGCGGGGAACCCGGGGGCACCGACGAAACGGTCGCCGACAGTCGTCCGTCGGCGAGTTGGCTGACGATCTGGTGAGGTCGCCGGCGATGAGCGCGTCATCCGGGCGGGGGTGGCTCAGGCGGGGAGGGGCTGGTCGAGGTCTTCTCCGATCTGGTCGAGGAGGTGGTCGAGGATGCGCTGTGCCTGGGTGAGGCGTTGTGTGGCGCTGTCGAGGGTGTCGAGGGCGTCGTCGAGGAGCACGGCGTGGGGGTCTGCGGCGGGGCTTTCCAGTGTCTGCGCGACGGTGGTCCAGGCCGTGTTGACGCAATCGTGGATGTCGTTGAATGCCGCGGTGTTTTGCATCCTCGTGAGTGTCCTGCCTTGTGCTCTGGTGATGAGCCGCGAGATGACCAGCTGAGCGTGGGTCAGCTTGGATCGTGCGGTCTCCACGGAGGACGGGCCGTTGTCCGTCATGCTCACAAGGCCGTGGAACTGGTCGCTGGTGTGCTGCAGGAGATCGAGGGCGTCCTGTAGCCGCTGGTTGTCGTCGATGCGGGCGCGTTCGCCGGGACGCCCAGTGATGTGCAGGCTCGAACAGTGCAGGGCATCCCGGTCCAGGCCGTCTACCGGTCGCGGCGGAGCGGGGCAGGCAGGAAGGGAAGCGAGCTGCTGAAGACCGCCCGTGAGATCGAGGGCGTCGTCGAGACGCTGGGACAGTTCTTCGTCGGCAGCCGCAAGAAGCTGATCCAGACGTGTATCAGCAGCCGTGGGGTGGCCATCTCCCAGGACGGTGTCAGCCTCGGGAACCGTTGTCTCCCGGGACATGGTGTGTTCACTCATCGCGGCCCCCTGTCTCCTCAACGAGAGTCTGCTGCAGTCGAAGCCGGGCGCGGCTTCGGTTCTTCCTGACGGCGGCTTCCCGCATATCAAGCGCTTGGGCGATCTCCCGGTCGGTGAAGCCGTCCTGGGCCCACGCCATGACATGCCGCTGCAGCGGCGGCAGCTGGGCCAGTACGTTCAGGACCCGCTGATTTCCCTCTTTGAGGGTCACATGGGCGATGGGACAGGTACCGCCCGGGCGATCGGGCAACGGGTCGTGCGGGGTGTCCCGTTGGCCTGTCTGACGCAGATAGCAGCGGTGAGCGACCTTGCGCAGCCATGCCCGCGGATCCCGGATACTGTCCCATTTCTCGATGGCTACGGTGAACGCCTCATGAGCGGCATCGGCAGCCTCGTAGGGGGTCGCGCCGACACGGACCAAGAACCGTGTCAGCTGTGGCATCTCGACGCGGTAGAGGTCCTCAAGACTGCCGGTCGTTAACGCGGGCGAGGCGGCCCCGTCGATGTGTGATGGCGCCTGTACCGTCTTCCTCGCCACGGGCGAGACCGACTCAGCCACGGCGGAGCTCCGCCGGCTGCGCTCCCGTCACAACCTCGACACTGCCGGGCCGTTCCAGCAGACGGCTGCCGGGCGGCAGGTGCCGCACGCGCTCGCTGAGACCTTGCTGCTGCATCTCGGTTCTGCGCAGTTCGGTACGGCTGGCCACCCATATGTGCAGCAGCCGACACAGCCAGCCGCACAACATCAGCAGCCCTCCCCCGAGCACCGGATCCATCACGGTCCGCCTTCCCCGGCGGTGACCCGTTCACCTGCCGACACTATGTAGTGCACGCACCCCCGCCTTTTGTGACCCCGCCGTCTGTGACGTACGCCTCACAGACCCGGCAGCCGGATATTCTCAGGGCCTTGCCCGCCGGGAGGGAGAACTCCGCCATGGATCCGCAGGCCGGGGACTACCGGACGCAGGCGCGCTACTTCGCGGGCAGGGCCGTGCTGGACGGCGCGGCGCTCACGGAGGTGCAGGAGCGGCTCGCGCGGGCGGTGCTCGAGGTCGTACTGCTGGTGGGCCTGGCGCCGTACGACATCGAGGCTGCGGCAGACGGTGGGGAGACCGGGGTGGGCCTGGTCCCGGTCCCCGGCAACAATCGTGCGCTGCGGGTTCAGTGGCAGCAGGACCCGACGGCCGCCCGTCACCTTCCCTCCGAACTGTGCGATGCCCAGCAGGCCGCCATGAACCAGGCCCTGCGCGCGATCCTGTCCGCTCACCGGTTTCGGATCGTGGACGGCCCGCTGGGCGAGGCCCCGGCCGTCCTCGATGTGGTCCGGCCTCGTCGGCCGGGATGATCATCGGCCGCCGCGGCCCCGATCGGGGGGCGTCAGTGCCGGTAGCGCCAGTGCTGGTGCACCTTCAACACCTCGTAGCTCCATGCGGTGCGCTGCTGGGCGGTGGCGCGGCCGGTGGCCAGGCCGAGTTGTTCGGCGATCGCCGGGAAACGTGGGTGCATCTGCCGGTTGCCGACCGTCACCAGCGCTGAAAGCAGCGGCTCGCCGTCCTGGCGGTCCTCGTCCACCAGCCACAGGATGACGCTTTCATCGTCGCGGTGGAGGCGGGGCAGGCCCGGCAGGCGCTTGCGGATCGCGGGCCAGTTGGTGGTGGCGCCATCGCGGGCCGTCTGCTCAAGCAGCGGCCGCAGTTCGGTCGCGATCTCCCACAGCCGTCCGGCGTCCAGCAGCGCTGGCTCCGCCGTACGCGGCCGCGAGCCAGGCGCGGCCTGTGCAGCCGGGCGCCGCTCGGGCGTGGTGGTGGCCGGCGGCTCGGGGCTGGAGGACCAGGCGACCGCGGGACGCGTCGGCGCAGGCTCTGCCCCCGGGCGGGGCCGGGGCGCCGCGCGCTGTTCCGGGCGCGGTGCGGCTTTCGGGGACGCATCCCGTGCCTGGCGTCGCTCTTCGTCGCGCCAGCGACTCGAGCCGAGGATCTCCTTGTACGACGCCAGCCGTGCGCGCTGCTCTCTGGTTTCGCTCGGCGGCGCCTGTGCTGCCTGCTGCCAGGCCAGGGCATACAGGTCGGCCGCCTCCGCCACCGCGTGGTGGTCGATGGCCCGCTGCAACTCGGTCAGGGTGTGGTTCAGCGTGCGGCGGACTGTGGCGATCTCCATGGCCGTGCGCACCGGGCGGCCCGTGGTCCGGCGCCGAAAGTCCGTCTGCCAGGCAGAACCGCCACTGAGCCGCACCCGCGCCTTCGACAACAGTGTTCCCCTCTCTCCATGCTCAACTCTGCCTGAGCATCAACAGCCCGTCCATCAGTGGTTGTTGCGGTAAGCGGACCCGTGACAGGTGACCGACGGCCTCTGTAACGGGCTGCGACAATGGCCGTATGACGGATCGTTCGTCCTCTGGTGGCGCGGCTGCTACTAGGGGAACGGGGGCTGAGCCTCGAATCTTCGCGTGGCTGGCGGCCTATGCCTTGGCGGACGAGCCCCTGCCGAGCGGCGAGTGGGTACCGGACGCGCGCGTCACCGCAATCGGTCTGCAGACCGCGAAGAAGATGGACGACGTCGAGTTCCTGACCTCCGGGGGCGGCCGTGTGTTCATCCAGTCGAAGAACACTCTGCAGCTCCGTGGGGCCGAGGGTTCGGACCTCGGTGAGGCCGTGAGGCAAGCGGTCCAGCAGTATCTCCAGGGCACCGGGAGCAGGGGGATCGAGGAGCAGCGGGACAGGCTGGTGATCGTGACGGATGGGAACGCCTCACAGCCGGTCCGGGAGCATCTCGCGAATGTCGTCGACCGGTTGGCCACCCTCCCGATGACCTCTCCGGCCATGGAAGCGTGCCGTAATGAAGGTGAGCAGAAGGCCCTGGAGATTCTGCGGTCTCACGCCGCACGTGCTTGGTCCGCGCAGAAGAAGGGTCGGCAACCGTGCGAGGAGGATCTTCGAGGGCTGTTCCGTGTGCTGCGGGTACGGGTTCTGCATCTGGAGGAGGGGGGACCTGACCGGGTGGCGGCCGAGAATCTTCTGCGCAGGGTTCTCGCCGTTCCCGAACGGGCTTCCCCAACGTTTGAGCTGCTGCGGTCTCTGGGACAGGACGCCAACGAGAAGCAGCGGTGGTTCCATCGTCGACATCTGGTCCAGGCGCTGGAGCACAAGGGATGCGTTGTGGCCGACGATGCCGACGGCGAGCGGGGCATCCGAAGCATGCTCGAAGCCCAGGAACGGGCGGCGGCGTTCTTTCCGAACCCGCTCATCGAGCGGCGATCGGCAGTCGCCTCTGACGCCTACGTGCGCCAGGTGCTCGCCGCTGTCCGTACCAACGAGACCGACGAGGACGCAGACGACACCCGCGCGGCATCGTCACCACCAGCGGGCCAGGCCTCTGCCCCGCAGCCGATCCACGAGGTGCTCTCCGGGCCGGGATCACGGCATCTCCTTGTCGTCGGGGAACCTGGCGTCGGCAAGTCCACCCTGACGCTCCAGGAGACAGCACGTCTCGCGCGGCAGGCTCTCGACCATGAGTCCGGCCAGGCATGCCCGTTGCTGCCCCTGCGGGTGTCTGCCGTGGACCTTGCGACCCCCAACGGCGCGTGGACCACTACCCTTTGGAATTCGGCGACGAAAGCTCTGGCATTGAACCTGGACTGCCCGTTGCCTGCTGATCTGCTCGACGCCGCAACCGGTGTGGAGTGGCTCGTGCTAATCGACGGTCTTGACGAGGTCGCGGATACCGCCGCCCGCAATACGGTAGTGAAGACCCTCGCCAGTTGTGCGCGGCAGGACAGCCGTATGAGACTGGTGGTCACTACGCGTCCCCTGCCCCCCGATCAGGTGACGCTGTTGCGGGAGTCCGGGTTCGCTGCGTATGAGCTTCAGCCCTTCGATCATCAGCGACTGACCGATTTCGCCCACAAGTGGTTCGAGGAGGCGGAGGCCGACCGGTTCCTGTCCCAGGTCGGCCGGGCGGGACTGCGTGAGCTGGTGCGGGTGCCGCTGCTGGCGACCGTGGCCGCCATCCTCCATCAACAGGATCCGCAGCGGCCTCTGCCTGCGAATCGGTACGCCCTCTATGAGCAGTACCGAAACTATCTGCGTCAGGCGCGCACCGCGGCGGTTCGGACGAGCGGGCGGCGACCATCTGCTGCGGATAACCTTGATCGTCGGATTGACGAACTGCTTCAGCATTTGGCCCAGATCCAGATCAGCCACACCGCTCCCGATCTGCTGGACGCCGCCCAGCGGTGGACGCAGAGCGAGATCGGCATGCGGGAGACGGTGTCGACGCCCGGCTGGCCCGAGCTGGTCGCCGAGGCCCTCACGGACACGGGCCTTCTCGTGCGGGTAGGCTCCGGTGTGAGCTTCGTGCACGCGAGTTTCGCCGAACACTTGGCCGCCGAGTCAGAAGCCGAGCAGCTGCCCGAGCAGTTCGACGCAGATGATCCCGCCTGGCAGGCAGCTTTGGGCCGTGCGCTGCGAGCCCAAGCCCGGGCGGCGGATTCAGTTCAGCTGCCCGGTGATGAGGATGTTGCGCGGGCCGTCCTCGTCCACTACACCTACCTGCGTCCTGGGGCCGGGGCGGCGTTGGTGAGCCGTCTACAGCACGGTGGCCCCCTCGGCCGACTGCTCGCCGGTCATCTGCTCGCCGAAGGCAGCCTCTTGGCCGACGGGGCCGGCCAGGAACCGCTGATCGCGGAGTTCCTCGATCAGTTGCGCGATGCCGTGCACCGCCAGGAGGACGATCTGGAAGAGTGGTTCCGCATCTCCGGGTTCCTGCGTGCGGACCCGGTCACCGAGTACCTCCGTGCCCTGGCCCAGGACCGCTGCCAGCCGGCATACGAGCGTATGCAGGCGGCGCGGGCACTGGCCGTACATCACCCGGACTGCTCGGCCCGCGCGCTGCGCGACATCGCCGAGGACGAGGTGACCGATCCCAACAGCCTGTGGCGGGTGGCCCACTGGCTGCACGAAGCCGACTCCACACTGACAGAGTATGCGGCTGGTGTGCTGCGCAGGATGCTCGGCAGCCCGGCCGTCGCTCCGGATAGCAGACGCAGCGCGGCCGAGACCCTGGCCTCGCTCGGCGGGGCCTACCCCGAAGAAGCCGCCATGGTGCTCATCGAGTCGGCCAACGACCCGACGGCCACTGTCTCCGACCGCCTCGAGGCTGCCCGGCTGCTCAGAACCCTCGGCCCCGCGTTCAGCACCCAGGCCAGAGAGCACCTACTGGCGATCTACTGGCACCGAGATGCCGATGGGCTCATCATTGCGGATGCGCTGCGGGAACTGAGCGTGCTGGCCCCGGACTTCGCCGATAACCAGGCGGAGGGATTTCTCGCCGATCTCAAGTCCACCACCGATCGTCCCGAAGTCGTACAAGGTGATGTGATGTGGCTGACCGCGTCGGGCTCTCACCATGCGGAAGCGACCGCGGCCGCACTGCGCACGGTGATCGCGAACCCGCACACCTCGGACAAGACGCGGCAGACCGCAGAAGACGAGCTACGCAGACTGCTACCCAGCGAATCCACCGCCGCGGTACCCGACAACCGACCGGTACCCGTCCCAGCGGGCATCACCACACAATCCGCCGCGCAGCTGCGTCGCGTCCTCGCCGATCCCGAGGAAGACAGTTCGCGCCGGTTGGATGCAGCCAGGGAACTGAGCGAGTGGGGGCCGGCGGAGCAAGAACGTGCTGCCGCCGCGCTGCGGGATACGCTGGCAGAGGCGCGCACGGGTCCCGACCTCCACACCACCGCACTGGCGTTGGACGAGCTCGGGCGCGTGTACACACCGGAAGCCGCCAGCATCCTCAAACGGCTGATCACCGATCCCGCCGCGCCGCACAGGGACCGGATACGCGCCGCACGCACGCTCATCGGGCTCGGACCGCAGTACGCCGGGGAAGCAGCCGAAGCCCTCAAAAAGATCATCGCCGACCCCGAGACCGCCCCGGACAGCGGGCGCGATGCGATCCTGGCCATGGGGACCTTCCGCCCGGAATTCGCCCCCCAGACAGCCGCATATCTGCGCTCGCTGATGGCCACCCCCACCGCTGCCCCGTCGGAGCACCGCCACGACTGGGCCGAGGCTCTCGGGCATCTCGGGCCGCTGTGGGCGCAAGATGCCGCGCGCACGCTGCGCCAGACCATGGAAGACGACTCCGCCCCCGGAACCGAGCGTCTCGACTGCGCGGCCTCACTGGCCGAGCTGGGCTACCAGTACCGGGTCGAGGGCATCGCTTTCCTGCGGACCTTCATGGCCGACCGGACCCAACTCGACGACGACCGCTTCAGAGCCTCTCAGGATCTTTACGACCTCGCGGAAGAGTACGGCCATGAGACCGACCAGGTGCTACGAGAGACGGCGCCAGAATTCTATGCGGCTCTGGTCCGCACGTCAGGCGATGACGGCTAGGTTCTGTCTCTTTGGTCAGTGTCGTGCCCAGATGAAGATGGCGGCGAGGTGGAGTGCGGCCTGGTAGGCGATGGCGAGTTTGTCGGTTCGTGTGGCCAGGCCGCGCCATTGCTTGAGGCGGTTGATGCATCGCTCGACGGTGTTGCGCTGCTTGTAGGCATCCGCGTCGAAGCCGGGTGGGCGTCCGTCTTGGCGGCCTCGCCGCAGACGGTGGCCGACCTGGTCGGACGGCTGCGGGATGACCGCGCGGATCTGTCGGCGACGCAGGTGGCCGCGGACCGCGCGGGATGAGTAGGCGCGGTCGGCCAGGACCGTGGTGGGGCGGGTTCGGGGCCGGCCAGGTCCGGTTCGCGGCACGCGGATGCGGGCCATGACCGTCTCGAAGGCGGGCGCGTCACCGGCCTGGCCCGCCGTGACGGCCAGAGCCAGGGGCCGTGCCCGGCCGTCTGCGGCCAGGTGGATCTTCGTGCTCAGCCCGCCGCGGGAGCGTCCGAGTGCGTGGTCGGCCAGCTCGTGTCGCCCTGCGGCCCCCTTTTGAGCGCTCCGGCGGCGTGCTGGTGAGCCCTGACGACGGTGGAGTCGACCGACACGGTCCAGTCGATGTCGTCGACGGCGTCAGCGGCCGCGAGGACGGCGGCCAGGATCTGCTCCCACGTGCCTTCGACGGCCCACCTGATCAGCCGCTTGTGAGCGGTCTGGAACGAGCCGAGCTCGTCGGGGAGGTCCCGCCACGGCGAGTTGGTGCGGTACTTCCACGCGATGGCCTCGAGCGTGCGGCGATGGTCGGCCCACCGCCGTCCACGGACCGGGTCGGTCGGCATCAGTGGCTCGATCCGGTCCCACATCGCATCAGTGATTACTAATCGGACAGGCATATCCGATCAACTGATGTGCCCACCAAAGAGACACGCTCTAGTGCTCCCTGCGCCCGCGGGGATGGTCCCGCGAACAAGGCTGACAGGGCGGCACACAGGTAGCGCTCCCCGCGCCCGCGGGGTCGGGGCGTCTTGGCTGTCGGTCGCGGTGCCGTAGGGGCTGTAGGCCCGCTCACCGGCTGTGTTCTGGTGTCTTCTCCTGGGGCAGTCAGTGCTGGGTGTCCTCGGTCATAGCCCAGTGGACTCCGAGTTCGGCCAGTGCCTGGTGTCCAGGATAAGTCTTTGTGATCAGTGGATGGTGGTCTGGCCTGTGCTGATCAGTTGGTGGTGCGGCTGTGATCAGGTGGTTGTGGTGTGTCTGTACGTGCAGTGGCTGTGGGGGCTGATCCTGGGGTGGGCTGAGCTGCGGGTTTGTCAGTTTGCTGGTTGGTGATCAGGTCGTGTCATCTGTGCTGTGCCGTGGTTCAGGTTCAGTGATCGTTGGTATGTGGCGGTGCTTGGACGAGCCGTGTGTGTCTGGGGGAGGGCATGGCGGTGAATCGTCCTGGTCTTCATTCGCCGGCGAGTGGGCCGGCTGGCAGGCGGCGGTGGTGGCGGGGCAGAGCGGCCGCCTGCTCGGGCTCGACGTCGACGGCCGCGACGAGCGTGGCCAGTAGTTCGGCGCGTGAGGTGCGTTCTCCGGCTGCGGCGGCCGCGTGGTGGTTTCGGTGTTTTTGTCTATGCGGGTGTTGGTGACTGGCCGGTGGTGTCTGTGTCGGCGGGTTGAGGCCCAGGCGGTAGCCCTCCGGGTGGTGGTTCGGGTGGGGG
>NZ_LIQX01000308.1 GCF_001418475.1 Streptomyces ossamyceticus
GCGCCGGGGCCACACATCAGGGCCACGCGCCGGGGCCACACATCAGGGCCACGCGTCGGGGGCACACATCAAAGTCACGCGTCGGGGTCACGGAGGCCGACGGCGTCGTGCCGCCAGAAGGGCTCCGTGTAGACCAGCGTCCCCGTCATCCAGGGCTCGTACGCCGGGAGCCGGTGCACCTGGAAGGCGCCGTCCGGGATGCGCAGGGAGGGCCTGCGGAAGCCCAGCCCACCACCGGGCTCGAAGCCGAGGCGCGCGTAGTAGCCGGGATCGCCCTCCAGCCAGACCAGCGGAACCGCCCGTTCGGCGAGGACGCCCAGCCCGTGCCGGACCAGCGCCGCGCCGATCCCCTGCCTCTGGGACGGCGGCGCCACGGCCAGCGGGCTGAGGATGTGCACGTCGACGAGCCGCCGAGGAGCGTCGAGCAGGCCGCGGGTGAACATGACATGCCCGACGACCTGGCCGTCGTGCTCGGCGACCAGCGAGAGGCCGTGGTCGGCCGTGAGGGTGTCCCGCAGGGTGTCGACCAGGTCGGCCACGACCGGGCCGTGGTCACCGAACGCCCCCAGGTGAACGCCCCGTACGGCCTGCCCGTCGCTCGGAAGCTCTTCGCGAAGATCCATTCCCGGAGGGTAGGCGCCACTGCGGTTGTGTCTCACATGATTTTGCGACCGAGGGTCGAGGCGGCCGAAGCATGCATAGGTTGGACCTGGCCCCGCCGGTCCCGGTGAGGGCTACTCGTCGGACGGGGGTGGCGTGGTGCCGGAGGTCGAGCTGTCGGCCGGGACGATCGACTATCAGGACACAGGCGGGGACGGGCCCGTGCTCGTGTTCGGCCATGGTCCGCCGATGACGGGGACGCAGTGGCGCAAGGTCGTCCCGCTCCTGGACGGCTACCGCTGCGTCCTGCCCACGCTGCCGCTCGGCGGCCACCGCCGGCCGATGAGACCGGACGCCGACCTGTCCCACCGGGGCGTCGCACGGCTGCTGGGCGAGTTCATGGAGCGGCTGGGCCTGGACGACGTGACGCTCGTCCTCAACGACTGGGGCGGCGGCCAGTTCCTGGTGACGGAGGAGCGGGGCCACAGGGTCGGGCGGCTCGTGCTGGTCGCCTGCGAGGCGTTCGACAACTTCCCGCCCGGTCCCGCCAAGGCCGTGGCCCAGGTGTGCAGGGTACCCGGCGGTGTCCGGCTGCTGACCCGTCTCATGCGGGTCCCCGCGTTCCGGGACAACCCCCGCGGATACGGGGGGATGAGCCTGCGCGGCATCCCGGACGAGATCCTCGCCGAGTGGTTCGGCCCCGCGACCCGCAGCCGGGCCATCCGGCGGGACTTCGCCAAGTTCGCCACGTCGGCGCCCGGCCGGGCCGTTCTGCTGGAGTGGAGCGAGGAGCTGCGGGACTTCGACCGTCCCGTGCTCGTCGTCTGGGCCACGGAGGACCGCCTGATGCCGCGCGAGCACGGCCCCCGGCTGGCCGCGCTGTACCCGAAGGGCCGGCTGATCGAGATCGAGGACTCCTCCACGCTGGTACCGGAAGACCAGCCGGAACGCCTCGCCGAGGCTATCCGGGACTTCGTCGAGGAGACGGGGACGGGGAGCGACGCTTGAACGCCGGCTTCGGCTTCGGCTTCGGCTTCGGCTTCGGCTTCGGCTGGACGAGGGCATACTGACGCGCGGGTTTCATCGGGCAGGCGTTCATGAATCGGCGTCACCATCGTGCGCGCAGCACGCCGTCGCTGTCGGGTAGAACGGCTTGGAGCAGTGGACTGCGTTCGTCGGTGTAGAGGGGCAGAGCACGGGCCGCTCGCGCGTCGCCTACCAGGGCAGCGAGCTCCTGGTATTCGGTCTCATCGATGACCACGTCTCTGATCGTTCCTTCCTTCGTCTCCCAGACCAACTCAATGTGACATTCGGACGGCAGCGCGGTCAGGACCGCGCCGACGTCGGGTTGCAGGTCCGGCCAGACGGTCAGCAGGGCACGCGGGCCGAGACCGGCGCGCACCGCGTTGAGGTTTTCCGTGGTGAGCCGGTGCCAGCGTGTGGCGTTGACGACGGGGGTCTCCTCCAACAGCAGGCCATGTCGTGCCGCCAGCTCGGTGCGCACCAACGCCCAGAAGTCTTCGCCGGCGACCTCTGTCACCTCTGGTTCTGCGGCGTAGGGGGAAGTCTCTACCGGTTCCGAGAAGAGGCCGAGTTCCCGCGTACGGGCCACGGCGTCCCTGCAGGGCTGGTCGCTGCCCACGTACACGTACTGGTCCCATCCGACGTGCACGGCGAAAATGTCTCCCGCCTCCAGTCGGCACCAGGCGCCCTGCTCACGGAGCATGACGCGGATCAGCTCCAGGGCCACCGCCAGGGAGACCTCGGCACCGTCGTGGTAGCCGGTGAGGTCAGCCGGGAAGAGCCCGCTGAGGCCGTGCCCCTCGACCGCCGACTGGGCACCGAGGTGGACGAGCCCGGCGACAGAGGGCTCACGGATCTCCAGCCGTTCAATGCCCGCAGCTTCCGCGAACGCGGAGATCGCCTCCAGATACGCGGCCTCGACCGGCCCGTGGTCGCTGACCGCCGCCTCGGCGCCCCGGTAGCTGCCGTGTGCATCACGGTCGGCGGGGTCATACTTCGTGATCCGGTGAACGAAGGCAGGCGGCACGCTACTCCTAGACAGGGTGGAAGGCAGCGTCAGCGTAGGTCCCGGGCCGAACTCGCAGTTCCTGATCTCGCCGCACAGCCCGACAGGTTCAGTCCTCAGTCACAATGTGCGATGCCGTTAGGCTGCACGGGTGATCGTCCGATGCCACCAAATCATCAGCCCCACGACCGGCAAGGTGGTGCCGGAGCACCCGGGCATCCAGGTGGGGGCGGACTACCCGGTACTGGAGATCATTACCTCGGCGAAACGCGTGCTGCTGCGCATCCCTGAGTGGTTCGACACCAGCACCGACCTGGACAGCCCCGGATTGTGGGACGCGGCGATGTTCACCGTCGTCAGTGAGCGGATGCCGAGTTGCTGGGTGGCCGCCTTGGAGGGCGGATCCCTGACGCTGGCGCCCCCGGAGTGGCAGCGTCCCGGCTTCTGGGAGGACTACTTCGATGATGAGCCGGGGGCGATCGCCCAGTATGCCCGGAGACGGGCGGAGATCATCGCTCAGGCGAAACGAAAGTAGCGGCCATCCTCGGTTGGCGGGCAGGCTCACAACGCGCCGGTCGACTGGGCGAAGGGCCGGCCGACGCGCGGCACGCCGGCTGTATGGCCCATGCCGAGGCGGCGGCCGACCTCAGGGAAGCCGAGCCCGCCGCCGCGAAGCGTGACACTCCTGGGAAACGCCCCCTGACATCCGAGTCGGCCGACGACCTTTGGTCAGGAGCGGAAGGTCTGCAGGATGTGCAAGTAGGTTCGTCCCGTGTCGGTGATGGTGAAGTGCTCTCTGACATCACCGGTGTCACCCATGCCGGAGATGGACTTGCCTGGCTTGCGCGCGATCAGACCAACTCCCGCCAGACGTCGTAGTTCGGCGTCCAAGTGGGGGCGGGTGTAGCCGCGGTCGTAGGGCAGAGGGGTGTCGTCTGCGAGGTGCTGCAAGTGGCGCAGTTCTTCGGCGGGAATGAGGTGCTCGAAGACGAACTTCATGCGGCCGATCTCGTCCTGCTGACTGCCCTGGGTGCGTCTGATCTCGCGCAGCACGAACCCGCCAGCACCGGTATCCACGCTCGTCAGGATGGTCGACATCCAGGGGATCAAGACGAGCAGGAGCAGCGCGACGGCGGTGATGTCCACTCGCTCCGGAGCAAACAGTTTGAGCACCAGCACCGTGAGGGCTGCAGCGGAGATCATCATGCGGGAAGGCAGGTCGCGTGACGGCGGTTGTTCGGGCACGGTGCCTCCGCTGCGATCGAGTGCCAACGCGTCTGCGTTCAGGGTGCTTGGGCGGGGCCCACTGCGGCAAGACGGCGGTGTCACACCGGGGTAGAGGACGCCCCGGACCCAGTCGTGACCTGCCCAGCGGGACCCAACCCGCCGTCCGGCCCTGGGTCCCCGGGGTCGGTGCCAAGGACCTTCTCCCGCGCATGCGGCCGGTCATCGAGGCCAACTGGCTCACATCGGGGTATCACCGGGCTCAGCCCGAAGGCCACCGGCTGCTACACGAACGGTCCTGCAGACGAGGTTGAACATCACCTCCATCCACCCGGCCTCGCAGACCGGCCTCCTACGAACCCCTCCCAGCCCGCTCCGAAGCCGTGATCCACGTTGCCATGTCATGGCCCGCCGCTTCACCGGCGAGAACATCATTTCCTGGCGCGACGCGACACCACAGGCCAAACAGTCGAATCCGGGATAGACGTCGGGCGAAAACGACCTCTCACTCAGGCGTGAACTCGTACTGCAACTCGTAGAGATGCCCGGCTTTCACCAGAACCGTCACCTCGATGACGCGTTCGTGATCGCTGTGAACCACACGAAGAGTACGCAGCACCGGAAGGCTGGTAGGGAGGTTCAGCGCTTCGTACTGGCTCTGGGTGGGCACCCGGGCGGAAACGCGGTCGACGCTGAGGCGAGGCGGATAGCCAAGTTCGGCCAGGAGCGTGGGAGTTCCACCTGGGATCTTCCGGCGGCCAGTCAAGGGCGTGCCACGGACGATGTCCAGCGGATAGTAGGACTGCACGAGTTCGATCGGCTCACCGTCGATGAACAGGATCTGGCTGCGGAGCAGCGCCAGACCGTCCCCCGGGAGGCCAAGCACCGCGCGCACGTCCGCCGGCGGCCGGCGCTCGCCCACGTCGAGGAGAGTGCTGCGTGCACTCGCGCCGGACTTGGCCGCCTCGGCGAGCCAGCGATACGGGTCTCCGGGCGAAGCCGGGGCCATGAAGGAGGCGGCTCGCACGGTCCGCTGCCGGTGCTCCCGAACGGTGACCGCGGCACCTGCCCGCCCGATCACCAGACGTTCGTCCTTGAGCAACTGCAGCGCCTTCTGCACCGTGGCGTTGGACGCGTCGAAGCGAACCTTCAGGTGGGCCGTGGATGGGAGGCTGCTTCCCGGGGGGATTTCTCTGTGGAACTTGCCGTAGTACCTGGCCACGATGTGGCCGGTGTCGGTGGTGCGCTCGTACTTGAGGTGGCCGCTCCACACGCCGCCGTCGACGTCCGGGTGGTAGACCCCGGTGACCGGTGAGCGATCAAGGTGGGGACACGCCCGCCACGACCGCCGTCGGGCGCCGGGCGTTGGGCGCCGGGCGTTGGGCGCCGGGCGTTGGGCGCCGGGCCCCGCCGGGGTGTGCTGTATAACCGGCCCATGATCCACCACGTCGTGTCACCCGAGGCCTGGGCCGCCCGGCCCGATCAGCCCTACGCTCCCGGTTCGCTCGCCGAGGACGGGTTCGTGCACTGTTCGCCGGACGAGGCCACGACCGTGGCGGTCGTCAACGCGTTCTACCGGGACGCGCCCCGGCCGTTGCACGTGCTCATGCTCGACGAGGCGCGGCTCGACGCCCGTGTGGAGTTCGAGGCGGCGGCGCCCGCCCCGCCGCCCGGCGTCGGCGACGACGTCCTCTTCCCCCATGTCTTCGGCCCGCTCAACCGGGACGCCGTGGTCGGCATCCAGGAGGTCGAGTGGGACGCGGACGGGCTCGCCACCGGGCTCAGGGACGTCACGGACCTCGGCTGACCTCGGACGGAGCCCGCGGCCGCCGCGCCCCCGCCGTCGCACCCCGTTCACGCCTCCGTTCACGCGCCTCCGTTCACGCGCCGCCTCTGCCGTTCTTCGGGCCGAACACCGCCAGCGCCTCCGTGTCGGTCGTCCGGTCGTTGAGGTAGTGGTCGGCCCAGGCGGCGATGTCCTCGTAGGCGCACGCGGCGGTGAGGCGGGCGACGGCCGCGGGGATGTCGAACGAGGTCGTGCGGAGGTCGACGCCGGGGCCCAGCAGCGCCCAGTGCGCGCCGGGGCGGCCGTACGGCATGCCGACGCTGCCCGGGTTGACGATCAGGCGGCCCTCGGCGAGCCGGGTGTAGGGCATGTGCGTGTGGCCGCAGACGATCGTGCGGACCTCGGCGGGCACGTCCGCGAGGACCTCCGTCCAGCGGCCGGGGCGGGAATCGACCAGCACAACCTCCTCGTCGTCGCGGGGCGTCGCATGACAGAAGAGGGTGGGCCCGAGGCCACGCACGGCCAGAGTGCACGTCCTCGGCAGGGACGCGAGGAAGTCGACCTGCTCGTCGCCGAGCGCCTTCGCCGCGTACGGGCCGATCGGGTCGGGGATGGTGGCACGGTCGCCCCGGCGGTACTCGACCAGTTCACGGTCCGCGTTCCCCCCGATCCACACCACCCGGTCGCCCTCCCCGCGCAACAGGTCCAGCACCTCGGCCGGTTGCGGGCCCGCCGTGATGTCACCGGTGAGCACGATCCGGTCCGCCGCACGCACCTCCGGCTCCGCCAGCACCGCCTCCACGGCGGGGAGCACCCCGTGGATGTCCGACAGCACGGCCACACGGTCCACTTCGGGTGATCTCATCCCTCTCCCCTCTCCCCCCGGTCCAGCCCTTCCGCCAGCACCTCCGCCAGATGCGCACCCCGCCGTCCCGCCAGGTGCTCCAGCTGTGTCCGGCAGGAGAAGCCGTCCGCCAGGATCAGCGTGTCCTCCGTCGCCGCCCTCACCGCCGGGAGGAGCTGCTCCTCGGCGCAGGCGACGGACACCTCGTAGTGGCCCTTCTCGAAGCCGAAGTTGCCGGCCAGTCCGCAGCAACCGCCGCTGAGGTCGCCGGTGAGGCCGGCGGCCGCGCGGAGGCGGCGGTCGGGGGCGTCGCCCAGTACCGCGTGCTGGTGGCAGTGGGTCTGGCCGACCACCGGGCGGTCGAGCGCGGGCGGCGTCCAGCCGGGGGCGTACCGCTCCAGGGCCTCGGCGAACGTGACGACGGAGGCGGCCACCCTGGCGGCCCGCGGGTCGTCGTGGAGCAGCTCGGGGAGGTCCGAGCGGAGGGTCGCCGCGCAGCTCGGTTCGAGGACGACGAGGGGCAGGCCCGGCGGGGCGAGCTCGGGGCCCGCCTCCAGCGCCGCCTCGGGGGCGAGTGCGGGGGCGGGGGCGAGGAACGGG
>NZ_LIQX01000309.1 GCF_001418475.1 Streptomyces ossamyceticus
GGTCGTGGGGGGTGGCGCCCCGAGGACGGACTGGAGCTGCTCGGCGGTGGTGGGGCCGAGGACCACGCGCGCGCGGGTGTGGCGCAGTACCGCCTCGCCGAGGGTGTCCAGGTGGTCGAACTGCTCGGCCACGACGACCGTGACGTTCGCGGCCCGGCCGTGGCGCAGGGGGACCTGGAGGAGGGACTGCGGGTCACGTCCGCCGTCGGCCGCCGCCAGATGCGCCAGTACGGTCGGGCGGTCGAGCAGCAGCCAGAGGGGGCGCTTGGTGTCGTCCGGGGCCGGATGCCCCGCCTGACGGGCGCGGTTCGTGGCGATCAGTCTGCGTTCCGTCTCCTGGGACGCCCACTCCAGGCTGGCCAGCGCCCCGGAGAGCCCGCTCTCCACGGCCAGGACGCCGTCCCGGCCGGTCAGGCACGCGTAGTCGCCGCTGCCGGCGCCGTCGACGATGACCACGTCGCCGTGCTGCAGTGCCTGGAGGGCGATGGAGCGCAGCAGCGTGGTCGTTCCGCTGCCCGGTTCGCCCACGGCCAGCAGATGGGGTTCGGTGGAGCGGGCGCCGGTGCGCCAGACGACCGGCGGTACGTCGCGCTGCTCCTCCCCGAAGGAGAGGGGGAGCGTGCGCTGAACCTGCGCCGGGTCGGTGAAGCCGAGGACCATTTCGCCGGGAGCCGTCACGAAGCGCTGGGCGGCGATGTCGGTGGCGAGCGGGGGCAGGACGCTGACGGACAGGGTGTTGCCCTCCTCGTCCCAGTCGAAGCGGTACTCGCGGCCGCGGCCGGCCTTGGCGTGCAGCAGATGCTCGACACGCGCCCGGGACTCGGGCTCACCGTCGGCGAAGTACGCCGGGTAGTGGATCAGCAGATGGCAGATCCGTCCGGTGCCGTCGAACGCGTAGGTGGGGAATGCCTTGTCCCAGGCACCGCCGTGCGCGTAGAGCGGCTCGGGGTCCTCGGCGGCCGAGAAACAGGGGACCAGGGCCTCGTAGAGGGAGCGCAGACGCTTGGTCTGGGACTCGTCGGCCCCGGTGGGCTCGGGGACCGCGCCGTCGCGGCCCGCCCAGGCTGCCGCTGCCATCAGGGCGATGACGGCGAGCAGCACTCCGTACGGCACGAGGGTCACCACCAGCACCACCGAGGCGGCGAGGAACAGCAGTGACCCGCGCCGGTCCGCCGGTGTCTCCACCCATCTGCGCCGGCCGGCCGCGGTCAGCCGGCGCAGTCCACGGGTGATCGTGATCAGCGGATGGAGGACGTCGGTGGCGCCGTCGGCCGCCGTCCGGGCCAGCTCCCGGCTCTTGGCAAGATGCGCGCCGCGGTTGCTCAGAATGCGGGGGAGGGTGACCCGGGCCACGGCTGTCTCCTGGAGGTGCGTACGGATGGGGACGGGGTCAGAACTTGATCCCGCCGAGGAGGCTCGCGAGGCTCTCGCCGCCCGCCGTGATACTCGGGGCGATACCCGTGCTGGCCAGGTAGAAGCCGAAGAGCGTGACGATGATGGCGTGCGAGGCCTTGAGGCCGTCCTTGCGGAAGAAGAGGAAGACGATCACGCCGAGCAGAACGACGCCGGAGATGTTCAGGATCATGTGGGTTCTCCTGGTAGGTGGGGACAGTCACCATGAGTTCTTCCAAGGTCACAGCATGTATCCATACGATTAAAGGTGCAAATGAGGGAAATTCCGGCGTTTTCATCTGGGTGGGTGAGTGGACGTTCGGCCGTCCGGGCTGGGCTGTTGCGTCCCGCGTGACTCGATGTGATCTTTGCCTCGGTCATGGCCGCTCATGTGCGCGAGAAGCCAGTACTCTGGCGATTCACCCGTACGGCGGCGCTGTCGTCGTACGCTCCAGACGCACACGTGCTCGTGGCGGCAACGCGAAGTGAGAGGTGGACCCGGCGATGAGCGAAGCCCCCGACCCGGAGGTCGTGGAGCTGGCGACCAAGGTCTTCGATCTGGCCCGGCGGGGCGAGACGGAGGCGCTCGTGGCGTACGTCGACGCCGGCGTCCCGGCCGAACTCACCAATGACCGCGGTGACTCGCTCGTGATGCTGGCCGCCTACCACGGCCACGCCGACGCGGTACGGGAGTTGCTGGCCCGCGGCGCCGAGGCGGGCCGCGTCAACGACCGGGGGCAGACCCCCCTCGCGGGGGCGGTCTTCAAGGGGGAGGCAGGTGTCATCCGGGTTCTTCTGGAGGGCGGCGCCGACCCGCTGGAGGGCACGCCGAACGCCGTCGACACGGCGCGGATGTTCGGCAGGACCGAGCTGCTCGAACTCTTCGGCGCACACTGATCCACATGTTCTGACCAGGTAAAAAACGAAAGACGGGGGAGGCGGTACAGGGCCGCCGGAAATATCGGTCGCGGCAGGAAGAACCGCCGGGTCATCATGACGTCGTGATTCACGGACGCGATGGCTGGGCAGGTGTTGCCGCACCACGTGGACCGTGATGCGGTCCGCATGGGCCACTGACGAGAGGCAGAGGAAGATGGTCTACAGCAAGCAGGAAACGGCGGGCGCCCCGACGTGTTGTCACGCGGCCAGGTAGAGCAAGATCCCCGGTTGCGTCGACGCTTGATGTGAGGCTGTTTCCCATGTTCGAACCGTTCATAGCGCCCAGCGGTACGCTGCTCGGCCTGCTGCAGCGGGGCCGTGGCGACGGCACGCTGCACGCGCTCACCGCCCCGCGGGCCGAGGCGCTCGCGGCACTGAACACCTGTGTGCTGAGCGACCCCCGCCACGACTGGCAGGTGGAGAACCGCTCGCTCTACTACGCCCGGCTCTACCTCGACCTGCACGGCGAACTCGACGAGATCGAACGGCATCTCTTCGACGCCGAGGACGTCCTGGACACCGAGGAGTCCCGCACCGGACTCGCCCTCGCGGTTCTCGGACACCTCGCCTCGTATGGCAGGCGGGACGCGCTCGACCTGCTGCGCAGGTACGCCGCCACGGGCACCAACTGGGCGTGGGCCCTGGACGAACTGGCCCTCAGGGACGACGACGAAGGGCTGCGCGCCCTCGCCGAACCCGTCCTCGCCCGCTTCACCACCGACCCGGAGGGAGAGGCGGAACTCGCCGCCACCGTCCGGGACGCCTTCGAACCCCGGCCCTGGCGACTGTGGGCCGACGACCCCCGCGAAGCGGTCGCCACACGCGTGCGTGCCGCCCAGGAGACCGGCTGCTTCGACCGCTGGCAGCGGCAGATGCGGCCCAGCGGACCCCGGCCCGGCTGGAGCGTCAGCGCCGTCTTCGAATGGGCCCGACAAGGCATCGAACGCGGAGCCGTCCTCCATGTGCCGGCCGCGCGCTGCCTCACGGCCGTCGCCGGACCCGAGGACCGGCCGGAGATCATCGAGGCCGCCCGGTGCGGCGACGACGCCGCCCGATGTACCGCCCTGCGCTATCTCGCCGACGGCGAGGATCCCGACGCCCTCGATCTGATCGAGGGCGCGGTGGCCGACGGCACCACGATGGTCGTGGAGGCAGCCGTCGACTCCTTCGAACGGATGCGCAGCGCGGCCGCCGTGGACCGGGCACGCGGCTGGGTGCACCGGCCCGACCCCCTGGGCGTGGCCGCCGGACGCGTGCTCGCCTGCCGGGGCGGCGCACAGGACAGCGACCTGGTGCTGGGCGCCCTGCGCGAGGCCGTCCGGGGCGAGGGCCCCGACGCGCCCACCCTGTGGACCCTCGTCGACGGCACCGGACGCCTCGGCATCGCCTGCGCGGCACCCGTGCTGCGCCACATCTACCGGGAGACCGCCTCCTCCCACCTACGCGGCCGCGCCGCCCGGGCACTCGCCGCCACCGACCCCTCCTTCCCGGCCGGCTTCGCCGTCGAATGCCTCTGGGACTGCGAGGAGACCACCCGCGAGATCGCCGCCCGGCACGCCGAGACGGGCGACACCCGCGTCGTGGACCAGCTCCGCCGACTGGCCGCCGACCCGGCTGAGGAGGCCGAGGTCCAGACAGCCGTACGCAGCCGAATCGGTCCTGACATGCCCGCAATGTGAACGGCCCGTGACCCGGAGGCCAGGAGGGCATGGACACGGTCTGACCTGGACATGTGTGCAGCGCAACGCTCATGGGACGTTCCTCGTCCGGAAAGATCCACGTTGACGCGGCCACGTCCGGTACGACGACAACACGGGTATGCGTGTCGTCATCGTGACCGAGTCCTTTCCCCCCGATGTGAACGGCGTGGCCCACTGCGCCCTGCAGACCGCGCGGCACCTCGTCGCGCGTGGTCACTCGCCGCTCGTCGTGGCCCCGGCCACCGCCGCGGGCACAGCGGCGGGCGCCGACCTCCGGGCGCCGTGCCCCGTCGTCCGAGTCCCCTCCCTCCCGCTCCCGGGCTACCCCCAGGTCCGCGTCGCCCTGCCCAGCCGCCGGGTGGCCGGGGCGATCGTCGAGCACCGGGCCGACATCGTCCACCTGGCCAGTCCCTTCGTCCTCGGGGTGCGCGGCATGGCTGCCGCCGCGCGCCTCGGGGTGCCCGCCGTCGCCATCTACCAGACCGACCTCGCCGGCTACGCCCGCACCTATGTGCACGCCGGCGAGGCGGCCGCCTGGCGGCGCATCCGCTCCGTCCACGCCGCCGCCGACCTCACCCTCGCCCCGTCCGGCGTCGCCCTGCGTGACCTGGAGGCACACGGGGTGCCCCGGGTGAAGCTGTGGCGGCGCGGTGTGGACACCGTCCGCTTCCGGCCCGCCCTGCGCGACGAGGCGCTGCGCCGCGAACTGGCGCCGAACGGCGAGCTGATCGTCGGCTACGTCGGCCGCCTCGCCCCCGAGAAGCAGGTCGAACTGCTGGCCGGGGTCTGCGGTCTGGACGGCGTACGCGTCGTCGTCGTGGGCGACGGCCCCAGCGAACCGGGGCTGCGCGAGGCCCTGCCCGGCGCCGTCCTCCTCGGCCGCCGCACCGGCGACGACCTCGCCCGCATCTTCGCCTCCCTGGACGTCTTCGCCCACACCGGCCCCTTCGAGACCTTCTGCCAGACCGTGCAGGAGGCCATGGCCAGCGGCGTGCCCGTCGTCGCCCCCGCCGCCGGGGGACCACTGGACCTCGTGGCACACGGCCGTACCGGGCTGCTGGTGCCGCCGCGCGACGCCGCGGCCCTGCGGGACGCCGTGTCGTGGCTGGCCGGCGACCCGGAGCTGCGGGCGGCCTACGGGGCCGCCGGGCGGGCCATGGTCGAGGGGCGCACCTGGGCGGCCGTCGGCGACCAGCTCATCGGGCACTACGCCGACGTGCTCGCAGCGCGGACGGCGGTGGCGGCATGAACGGGGCCTCCTCCGGCATGAACGGGGCTTCCTCAGGGGCCGTCCGGAACGGCGCCGCCCGCACCGGGCTGCGGATCGTGCGGCTCGCCAACTTCGTCGCACCCGCCTCGGGCGGACTGCGCACCGCCCTGCGGGAGCTGGGCCGCGGTTACCGGGCCGCGGGACACCACCCGGTGCTCGTCGTGCCCGGCGAGCGGTACACCGACCGCGAGACCGAGCAGGGCCGTGTCATCACCCTCCCCGGGCCCCTGCTGCCCGGCACCGGCGGCTACCGCGTCCTCATGGACAAGCGGCGGGTCGCGTCCCTTCTGGAGTCCCTCCGCCCCGACCGGCTGGAGGTCTCCGACCGCACCACCCTGCGCTGGACCGGGGCATGGGCGCGACGCGCCCGGGTGCCCGCGGTGATGGTCTCCCACGAGACCGCCGACGGGGTCCTGCGCACCTGGGGCCTCTCCGAGACGATGGCCCGCCGGGCCGCCGACGCCCTCAACGTCCGTACCGCCCACACCTACGCGCGCGTGGTGTGCACCACCGAGTTCGCCGAGCGGGAGTTCGTACGGATCGGCGCCCGGAACGTGGTCCGCGCCCCGCTGGGCGTCGACCTCGGGGGACGGCACCCCGGGCTCCGGGACCCGGGGGTGCGCGAGCGGCACGCGCGCGAGGACGACGTGCTGCTGGTGATGTGCTCCCGGCTCTCGGTGGAGAAACGTCCCGGCACGGCGCTCGACGCGCTGGAGGCGCTGCTCCGGCGCGGACGGCGTGCGGTGCTGGTGGTCGCCGGGGACGGACCGCTGCGGACCCGGCTCGAACAGCGGGCCCGCGGGCTGCCCGTGACCTTCCTCGGCCATGTCGCCGACCGCCACCTGCTCGGCGCCCTCCAGGCCTCCGCCGACGTGTGCCTGGCGCCCGGGCCCGCCGAGACGTTCGGGCTGGCCGCGCTGGAGGCGATGGCCTGCGGCACACCGGTCGTGGCCAGCTCCTCCTCGGCGCTGCCCGAGGTCGTCGGGTCGGCCGGGGCGACGGCGGCGGACAGCGGTACGTCGTTCGCGGACGCCGTCGAGTCGCTCCTGGACCGACCCGAGCGGGAACGCCGGGACGCGGCACGCGCGCGGGCGGAGTGCTTCGGCTGGCAGACCGCCGTGGACGCCTTCCTCGCCGCCCACGACGCGCACGTCGGCCGCCCGGCATGGGAGGGCGTCGGATGAGACCCCTGCGCTTCGCGGCCCTCGGCGACTCCCTCACCGAGGGCGTCGGGGACCCAGTCGCGGACGACTGGCGGGGCTGGGCCGCGCTGCTCGCCGACGGACTCGCCCCCGAGGTGGAGTTCACCAACCTCGCCGTCAGCGGCTCCCAGACGCGCGACGTCCTGGAACGCCAACTGTCCGCCGCGCTCGCGCTCCGCCCGGACATCGCCTCCGTCGTCATCGGCGTCAACGACACCCTGCGCCGCACCTTCGACATCCACGCCGTGGCCGCCCGCCTGGACGAGGTGTACGGGGCCCTGCGGGACCGGGGCGCCGCGCTGCTCACCGCGTGCCTGCCCGACCCCGGCGCGATGCTCGGCCTGCCCGGAGCCCTCGCCCGGCCGCTCGCCCGGCGGCAACGGGCCGTCAACACCGTCGTGCACGCCCTGTCCGAGGGCCATGGAGCGGTCCATCTGCACGCCTGCGAGGGGGCCTGGCTGACGGACCGCGCGATGTGGAGCGCGGACCGGCTCCACCCCGGCGAGCGCGGACACCGGCAGCTCGCCGTCCGCTTCCACGCGCGGCTCACGGAGGCCGGGTTCGCGACGGGTCCGGCGCCGTCACCGGAACCCGATTCCCCCGCGCCGACCCGCGCCGCCGGTCTGTGGTGGCTGGCCACGGCGGGCACCGGGTGGGTGGCCCGGCGGTGCACCGATCTGCTGCCGCAGCTCCTCACCCTCGCCGCCGCCGAGGTACGCCACGAGGCACGCGGCACCAGCGCCCGCCTCGACCTGACCGCGTCCCACGCGGTGGCCTCGGCCCTCGCGGCGCTGACGGGGTCCGAGCAGCGGCCGGAGGTGTCGTGAGGCGACCGCCGGCAGGGGACCGGCGCCGGGGAAGTCGCTGCCAGGGGGACCACCGCTGGGGAGACCGCTCACGGGGGCCCTGCCGGTGGGTGGGCTGCCGACAGGGTGGGGCCACCGCGGAAGGGGGGTGAAGGCGGCAGTGGGGTGGAGCCGGCGTCGTG
>NZ_LIQX01000031.1 GCF_001418475.1 Streptomyces ossamyceticus
GCCGTCCAGGTCGGCGAAGGCGGAGCCGCCGAACTTCAGCACCAGCGGACGGCGGCCCGGCGTGCGGCGGGAGGTCATCCGAGCCACCCGTTCTTGGTGGCGAGTTCCACGATCTGGAGGGCGTTCAGCGCCGCTCCCACCCACAGGTTGTCGGCGACCACCCACAGAGCCACCGCCCGGTCGTCCTCGGGCTCGACGCGTATACGGCCGACATGGACGAGGGCCCGGTCCTCGGGGCGGGCGAAGACGGTGCGGGGCATGGGGTAGGAGGGGTTGTCCGACCGGCGGTAGGCCCGGAGACCGGGCGTGGCGGCCAAGGTCTCCTCGACGGACGCGGTGCTGACCGGCTCCCGCAGCCGGAGGTGCACGGCCTCCGAATGGCAGTCGAAGACAGGTACGCGAACCGCGGTGGCGCTCACCCGCAGCTCCGGCAGGCCGAGGATCTTCCGTGGTTCACGGACGAGTTTGCGTTCCTCGTGCGTGAGCCCGGTGTCGTCCCGCAGCCCTATCTCGGGGACGAGGTTGAAGGACAGCGGCTGCCCGAAGCGCCCACCAGGGGCACCCTGCGCGCGAGGCTCGTCCAAAATGGTCCTGGACCCCTCCGCCAGCTCCCGCAGACCGCGCACTCCGCCTCCGGACGCCGCCTGATAGGTCGCCACCACGACGCTCTCCAGGCCCGCCAGTTCGTGCAACGGGTGCAGGGCGCGCACCAGTTGGATGGTCGAGCAGTTGGGGTTGGCCACGAGCCCGCTCACCGGGCGGTCGTCGAGGGCGCCGGGGTTGACCTGCGGCACCACGAGGGGGACGTCGGGGCGCATCCGGAAAGCGGAACTGTTGTCGACGACCAGCACCCCGGCCGAGGCGAGCCGCTCCGCCTCTCGGGCGCTCACTTCCGCGCCCGCGGAGAAAATGGCCACATCCAGACCCCTCGGGTCCAGATCGTCCAGGGTGACCACGTCCGTCATGGGCAGGGAGAGCGCCAGTTCGGCGGCCAGGTCACGGCCGACGCTACGCGGCGAGCCAACGGGTGTCAGCTGCTCCACGGGCACGATCCCGCCGTCGAGCAGGGCCAGGCACTCCCGGCCCACCGCTCCGGTGGCGCCCACTACCGCGATGCGCAGCATTCGGTTCCTCCTGTCGGCCCCCCGTGTGGGGCTCAGTGCGTCGTCGTGTCGGGTAAGCGGCCCCGGAAGGCACGCCGATAGGCATTGGGGGTGGTGTTGAGGGAGCGCACGAACTGGTACCGGAGGGCCGCCGCGTTGGCGAAGCCGGTACGGGCCGCGACCATCTCCATCGTGTCGTCGGTGTTCTCCAGCAGCCGCTGGGCGCTCAGCACCCGTTGAGCCAGCAGCCAGCGGTACGGGGTGGTGCCCGTCTCCATGCGGAAGCGGCGGGCGAAGGTGCGCGGCGACATGCAGGCCCGTGCCGACAACTGCTCGACGCTGATCTCCTGGTCCAGGTGCCGCTCGGCCCAGGCCAGGACCTCCCGCACACCGTCCTCCCCGACCTGCGCCACCGGCCGTTCGATGTACTGGGCCTGCCCGCCTTCCCGGTGCGGGGGCACCACCATGCGCCGGGCGATGGCGTTGGCGACGTCGCTGCCCTGGATCTTGCGCACCAGGTGGAGGCAGGCGTCGATACCCGCGGAGGTGCCGGCGGAGGTGAGAATCGGGTCCTCGTCGACATAGAGGACGCCCGGTTCGACCTGGGCCTTGGGGTAGCGCTCGGTGAGCGCGGCGGCGTACCGCCAATGGGTCGTGCAGCGCCGTCCGTCGAGCAGTCCCGCGGCGCCCAGGACGAAAGCGCCCACACAGACGCTCACGACCCGGGCGCCGCGGGCCACCGCCTGCCGCAGTGCCTCCAGCAGAGCGGGCGGGAAGTCCCTGGTGTGGAAGTCGTCCCCCACCGGGATGGCGATGAGATCGGCTTCCTCCAGCCGGTCGAGCCCGTAGGGCGTGCTGATGGTGAACCCGGGCACCGCCCGCACCGACGAGGCTTCGGCGGCGACGAGAGCGAAGTCGTACGCGGGCAGCCCCTCCTCGCTGCGGTCGATCCCGAATACTTCGCACACGACACCGAGTTCGAAAGGATGGACGTTGTCGAGCAGGACCGCGGCTACGTTCTTCAGCATGGGAACCAATGTGGCAGTAATGCGTGGTCTTCTGACAGTCCCTGCGCTGTCGCCTGGCCGGATCGGCCCGCATACTCTCGGCATGGGCCCTGAAGCGAAGGAAGTCACTCACTCGCGTTCATGGGCGGAGGCGCATCGTCGAAGGGCTCACCAATGGAGACGATCCCACTGCGGATTCCCATGACCACGGCCTGTGTACGATCGGATGCGCCGACCTTCGTGAAGACGGCGGACAAGTGGTTCTTCACCGTCTTCTCCGATATTCCGAGCGCTTTGGCCACGCGACGATTCGAATTCCCCCGGGAGATGAGCACCAGGATCTCGCGCTCACGGGCTGTCAGCAGGTCGAGCGAGGTCCGGGCCGCTAGGACCTCCTCGGAACGCGACGGTCCGACGCCGGCCCGCCGGCCGCCGTCGGCGTCGGCGTCGGCCCGTAAGTCCTCGATCACCTGCTCCTGGGCTTCCAGAGCACCTTGTGCCTCGTCCAGCGCCTTGTGCACGTTGGCGACGACCTCGGCCAGTGCCGCCACGGGCTGCGCCGGCGCCCCGCACAACGCGCAGCACCGTCGGGCTCTCGACTCGGTGGCGGGCTCTCGCACAACACGTGACATTCATGAACTCCCTCCATCGATATGAATGAGATGAAACGCGCTTCTCCATTGGATTCGGGGGCTGCGGGGTGAGTTAGAGAAGCGGGTCAGGAAGAAAGCTTCGCGTGGATCGCCACCGTCTTGCACCGCGTGTATTCGCGCAGTGCCTCCAGGCCTTTCTCCACTCCGATTCCCGACCGCCGGTATCCGCCGAACGGCAACTCGACTCCACCGGCCGCGCTGTAGTTGTTGACGAACACCTGTCCCACCCGCAGACGCTGGGCGAGCCAGTGGGCCGTCGTCACGTCCGACGTCCAGATTCCGGCGGCCAGTCCGTAGGTGGTGTGTTCCGCGAGGGCGACCGCCTCGTCCAGCGTGTCGAAGGCCGAGACGCACAGGACGGGTCCGAATATCTCCTCGTTGAAGACCCGGTGTTCCGGGGTCACCCGGTCGAGGATGGTGGGCTCCACGTAGAAGCCCTCTGCGTACGCGTCCCCGCGCGGTACTCCCCCGCCGACGACCACCTCGGTGGTGCGCCGGCCCTCGGCGAGATGTCCGAGCACTCTGTCGCGCTGGCGGGCGGAGATGAGCGGGCCCAGGTCGGGATCGTCGATCCCCGGCCCGATGCGCAGGGAGCGGAACCTCTCGGCGAGGGCGGCGACCAGCTCGTCGTGCACGGAGCGGTGGATGAGCAGCCTGCTGCCGGCCGAACAGTTCTGTCCGGCGTGCTCGGTGATCGACTCCACGATCTGCGGCACCGCGCGTGCGGCGTCGAAGTCGGGCAGGACCAGGTGCGGTGACTTGCCGCCGAGTTCCAGCGTGACCGGCACGATGTTCCGCGCCGCCGCGGCCATCACGGCCTCGCCGACCTCCCGCGAGCCGGTGAAAGCGAGGCGGTCCACGTCGGGGTGGGTGGCGAGCGCGGCGCCCGCTTCCTCCCCGAGGCCCGGTACGACGTTGAGGGCCCCGGGTGGAAGCCCCGCCTGTTCGACGATGTCGGCGAGGCGCAGCGAGGTCAGCGGCGCGTCCTCGGCCGGTTTGAGGACGCAGCAGTTCCCGGCGGCGAGGGCGGGGGCCATGGTCCTGGCGGCGATCTGCAGCGGATAGTTCCACGGGATGATGTGGCCGCACACGCCGTACGGTTCGCGCAGCGTGAAGGCCAGTCGGCCCGGCTGCTGCTGGATCGTGTCACCGCCCAGGGCTTCGACGGCGTTGGCGTAGAAGTCGAAGTAGCGGGCGGCGATGTCGGCGTCCACGCGGGCCTGACCGAGCGGTTTGCCGGTGTCGAGGGTCTCCAGCCGGGCCAGTTCCTCGCGTTCGGCGCGCAGTCCGTCGGCGATGCGATGGCAGATCCGCGAGCGCTCGACCGGCGTCGTGAAGCGCCAGGCCGTCTCGTACGTGTGGCGGGCTGCCTGCACGGCCGACTGGACCTCGGCCGCGCCACAGCGGGCGACACGTGCGATGGGGCGGGCGTTCGACGGATCGAGGACGTCGATCCACCGCGTGGTGGGAACCTGCTTTCCCGCGATGACAGCCGTGTATTCCGGTATTACTGCTTCACTCACGGGTGCATCCAGCTCCTTGGCCTGGGGGGAGGGCCGCACTGCTTCCAACGGTCGAGCGGTAAGCGGTCGGGCGGTAAACGGTCGGGCGCCAATACGGTCGGGCGGTCGAGCCGGCCGGAGGGCCCTCCGGCCGGAGGGCCGGAGGGTCAGGCGGACATCGAACCGGCGATGATCCTCTTGAGATCGTGCGGGGCGACGTCACGCGGGCAGCAGACCAGCAGCCGCTGCTGTTTGAGCGCTCCCTCGACGAGGTCGGGAAGGTCCTTCGTGGTGTAGCCGAAGTCCGCCGGCCCGGCGGGCCCACCGGTGTCCGCGACGATGCTGCGCAAGGTCGCCGGCAGCACGTCCGCGCCGTTGGCCTCGGTCACGCCGGCGAGGTTGGCCCCGAGCAGTTCGGCGGCCCGCAGATGGCGTTCGGGGGAGGTCGGGTACGTGAACTCGAAGGCCGCCGCCGCGGTGGAGACGACCGCCGCTCCGTGGGGCACCATGGCGTGGTCGACCTGGTATCCGTCCGGCCGGTAGTCGCGGACCAGCCCGGCTATGGGGTACGCGCAGGCATGCGGAATGTGGGTTCCGGCGTTGCCGAACCCCATCCCCGCGAAGCTCGCCGCCCGACTCATCCCCGTCCGGGCCTCCAGGTCGTCCGGGTTGAGAACGGCGCGCCTGAGATAGCGGCCCACCAACTCCAGCGCCTGCTCCGCCCAGACGTCGCTGATCGGATTGGCGCCGATGTACAGCGGCCGGTCCCCGGGGGTGGGGTAGGGCGGGCGCCGGTCATAGGCGCGGGCCGTGTACGACTCGCAGGCGTGGGTCAGGACGTCGTACCCCGAGGACGCGGTGACCGCCGGAGGCAGGGTCAGCGTGTTGACCGGGTCGACCAGCGCGAGGGAGGGCAGCAGCCGCAGGTCGCTGATCCCGGTCTTCACCTTCAGGCCCGTGACGCCGAGGGCGACCATGGCGGTGCATTCGCTGCCGCTGCCGGCTGTGGTGGGGACCGCCACCAGCGGCTTGAGCGGGCCGGGGATCGGGGATCCGGCGCCGATGGGTGCGTTCAGGTAGTCGCGGACCGGGCGGCCGGGATGGGTGAGCAGCAGGTTCAGCATCTTGGCGGTGTCGATGGAGCTGCCACCGCCGAGACCGACGTAACCGTCCACCTGGAGGGAGCGCAGTTCACGGGCCGCTTCGGCGCAGCTCTCGTCGGTGGGTTCCACCCGGGCACGGTCGAACACCGCGACCGAGACCCCCTCCTGTTCGATCTGTTTGGCGACATGGGCGGGCAGACCGAGTTCGGCCAGAAGGGGATCGGTCACCAGCAGCACGGATGAGATACCGGCTTTCCGCAGTTCATGGCCGATTTCCCGGGTGGCACCGACACCGAATTTCATCGGCGGTGCCTGCCAGCTGATTATTCGTTCCCGCTCTGGACCATTTCCGCCATACGCATACGACTCCACAGTCCACCCCCGTCTTCAGATCGATCTCGGTGACTTCGCACGCGAATCAGTTGTCGCGAAGGATGACGCACGGTCAGAAGATGTGGCCGCTCGGCACGATGATGTCGCCGTTCACGCGGAATTTCGACCGGGTGAGGGCCACACTAGTCAGTCGATTTCACTGCCGCCATAGGACCAGGGTCCCATGACCCTGTCGAGCGGTGGCCACACTAGCCAGTAGGTTTCGGCCCCGCCATAGGTCCGAAGTCCTATGGCCGGATCGGTCAGCACCTTTGAGCCAGTACTGGTGAAATTCCTGCTCCGGCAGGACGGCAACCGGTCGCGCACCCTGTTTTCGCTGCCGTCGCCCATCAGGAACGAGGCGGCGGAAATGGCAGTAATTCGATGGTGATCGTCAGTGCGGGCCCTGTTGCCGTGCCGACCGGTTCCGCACAGTGAGACGCATGGCACAGGACAACGCGACGAGAGCGTCGGACGGGGCGGTCAAGCAGCACGCGGGGGTGCGGCAGGTCTGGCGCGAGTCCCCGACGGCGGTGAAGTCCATGCTGGCCGGCACCATGATCATTCGCCTGGGCGGCTTCGTGCAGGTCTTCATGGTGCTGTATCTGACCGAACGCGGGTTCTCCGACGGCCAGGCGGGCGCGGCGCTCGGCATCTACGGCGCGGGGGCCGTCCTGGGGACGCTCGTCGGGGGCTGGATGTCCGACCGGCTCGGCCCGCGGCTGACGATCGTGACCACCCTGCTGGGCTCGGCGGCGCTCCTCCCCTGCGTCCTCTACCTGGAGAACTACTGGGCCATCCTCGGGGTCATCGCCATCAGCGGCGCCGCCAGCCTGGCCTACCAGCCCGCGTCCACCAGCATGATCAGCCTTCTCACGCCGGTCGAACGCCACGTGATGATCTTCGCCATGGGGCGGTTGGCGATCAATCTCGGCACGACGGCCGCGCCCCTGCTGGGCGCGGCGCTCGTCAAGGTGTCCTGGGACTTCCTGTTCTGGGGCGAGGCGCTGGCCGTGGTGGTCTTCTCCGCCGTCGCCGCGACCACCCTGCCGCACCGCATGACGACCGACACGACCGGCACGACGAACGCGACAAACACGACGGACACAACGGACACCTCGAAACTCGCGGGCGGCGGGACGGAGGGCGGCGGAGCGGCGGCCGGCGCGACGGGCGTCGCTGGAGATGTGGCGGCGCCGAAGGCCTCGTATCTGGCGGTCCTGACCGACCGCCGCTATCTGATGTTCCTGCTGGCGATGTTCGTGAGCTCGGTGATCTACATCCAGCACATCTCGGCCCTGCCGCTGGCCGTGAAACACCTCGGCATGGGAATCGAGGTCTACGCGGCGATGATCGCGCTGAACGGCCTTCTCGTGATCACCTGCGAACTCCTCGTCGCCAAGGTGGTACAGCGCTGGCAGATCCGGACGGCCGTGATCATCGGTGTGCTGCTGACCGGCGTCGGTATGAGCCTTTACGCCCTGCCGCTGGGGCTGGCCGCACTGGTGATCGCCACTCTCGTCTGGTCCCTCGGCGAAATCATCGGATATCCGTCGCTGTTCTTCGCCTATCCCGCACAAGCGGGCCCGCCCGCACTTCGAGGACGTTATCTCGGTGCGTCGAACGCGCTGTACGGACTCGGCAGCGCCGTCGGCCCGTTCATCGGAGTGATGATCTGGAATCGCTACGAGGAAGGCCTGTGGCTCGGCTGCGGCGTGGTGGGTCTGCTCGCCGCGGCGGCCGCTTGGGGCGGTGTGCGCCCACCCCGGGCCACGGAAAAGAACGAGGATCGAGCCGAGAACGAGGGGAAAGGGATCGGCGATTCCGGAACAGCCGACGCGGAGATCCGGACGGGAACCTAGGAAGGCTCCGCAGGAGCGGGACCGCGATCGCGCAAGCGTCAGGACATTCGCAGAAGGGGAAGCAATTAGATGCAACGCCATGTAATCCTGGTCGATCCCTATTCCGAGGCCGCCGAGTTCGCCAACGCCTTCCGGGCGCGGGGGGTTGCGTCGGTGGCGATCCTGAGCACACCGGCACCGCTCAAGTCCTACTTGCACGGCTGGAAGCCGGAGTCCTTCAGCGCGACCCATTTCCATGACGGCGACTTCGCGAAGCTGGTGGAAACCGTGCGCGGTTACGACCCCGTCGCCGTCATCCCCGGCAACGAGCACGCGGTCAGGCTCGTGGACGCGCTCGTCGAGGAGCTGTTCCCCGGCACGGGCAACGTGCCCGAACTCTCCGCCGCCCGCCGCGACAAGTGGCCCATGGCCCAGGCCGTGGCGAGCGCGGGCATCCCCCATCTGCGGACGTTCGCCGCCGGGACCGAGGAGGAGGCGGCCGACTGGCTGCGGGAGACCGGCCTGGAGGGG
Organism: Streptomyces ossamyceticus; assembly: GCF_001418475.1. GTDB lineage: Bacteria > Actinomycetota > Actinomycetes > Streptomycetales > Streptomycetaceae > Streptomyces > Streptomyces ossamyceticus. The sequence goes on from NZ_LIQX01000031.1 coordinate 8,113, forward strand.
CAGGCACTGGTGCTCAAGCCCCGGTGCAGCGGCGGCACGGACGGCGTGCACAAGGTGGAGGCGGGCGAGGACTGGCGGCTTCCGTTCAGGCGGCTGCTGGGCTCGGTCAACATGTTCGACCTGACCAACGACAGCATCCTCGTCCAGGAGTTCGCGTCGGGAACCGAGTTCGTCGTCGACACCTACTCCGTCGACGGGGAACTGGGGCTGGTGGCGGTGGTCCGGTACAGCAAGTCGGCCCGCGGCGCCCGCATCGGGGTCTATGACGCCGAGGACTACCTCCTTCCCGAGGACCCGCTGGTCAAGGTGCTGGAGACGTACACGCGCCAGGTCGCCGAGGCCGTCGGCATCCGTACGGGGTGCACCCACACCGAGATCATGCTGACGGACGAGGGACCCCGCCTGATCGAGATCGCGGCGCGCCTCGACGGCGGCTGTGCGCAGCAGGCCGCGCGGCTCGCGACGGGTGACTCCCAGATCGACCGCACCGTGCGGCACCATCTGGACTCGGCGTTCAGCCCCGGCTACGAGATCGTGCAGCCCACCCGGGTGGCCTGGCTCTCCGCGGCGAACAGCGGGATCATGCGGAACGCGGAGGTCCTGGACTCACTGCGCGACCTGGCCTCGTTCCAGAAGCTGGGCTGCCGCTACCCGAACGGCTCCCGGGTCCCGAAGACGGAGGACCTCTTCACCACGCTCGGCTGGGTCCTGCTCTCCACCCCCGACCAGGACGTCCTCGACGAGGACACCCAGCGGGTACGCGAGATCGAGGCCAAGGTGGAGATCGAGCCGCTCGACCCGTAGGCGCCACCGAATGACCGAAACGCCGAACCTCCCGCAGTCGTCGGCGGACTGCGGGAGGTTCGGGGTTGCCGCGGTGCTCGACGCGTCAGCCGTGCTCGCCGGGCTTGGCGTCGGCGAGGCCGATGAGGGCCTGGTCGAACACCTCACGCGCCCTTCGGAGGACCTGTTCGCGCCAGCGGGCGTCGTCGGCGGGGCAGAAGGCGTCCCGGATCAGCCGCTTGAGGCCGGAGCGGACGGCGTCGGCCGGCGTGTGGTGCCGGTGCAGCCATGTGTCGGCGCACAGGGCCAGCAGTACCTCGGGGCCTGGCTGGGTGCCGAACTCCAGGGTGATCGCGGTCAGTCGGCTGTCGGCGCCGATGCCGTCGGCCACCGCGGTCGCCGTGTTGCCGACGATGGGTGTGGAGGACGAGGTGCCGTGCTCCGAGGCCGTCAGCGCGTCGCCGTACCAGCGGCGGGCCCGTTGGTGGGCGTCGGCGTCACGGCCGCCGCGGAAGATGGGTTCGCCGACACCGCGTTCGCCGAGCCCGGTGTGCAGATCGATGTAGCCGATGTGGGCGGCGCCGGTGATCTGCTCGGCCACCACCGTCTCGAACACGCGCCGGGACCAGGTCGGGGCGCTCCCGCCGTGGAAGAGGCCGTCGGGGTGGCGGTACTGGCCCCGGGTCACGGCCTCCTGAAGGCGTTGCGGGCCGAGTTCGTCGCGCAGCGCGGTGAGGTTCGCGACCAGCTCGCCGGGGTCGAACGCGGCGGCGTCCGGCGGGACCAGCGTGCGGTGCACGGCGTCGTAGGCGCCGTTGTGCGGCGGGGCGTCGTGGTCGACGAAGTTCCGGTTGAGGTCGACGTTGTCCTCGTTGACCCGACGCAGATAGGCGAAGCCGTACGGGTTGAGGGCGTGGACGAGCAGGACGCCGGTGGTGGGTCCGGCGGCGGCCTCGGCGAGACCTTCGCGGAGCAGGATCCGGGTCTGACAGGCCGAACCGCAGAAGCCCTCGATGCCGTGGGTCCCGGACACCGTCACCAGGAGCTTCACCGGATCGGGTGGCCCCAGGTAGGCGGTGTCGACGGCGAGTTCGCCGCCGTCGGGCCCCCGGTGTCCGGGCAGGACGAAGGTCCTCAGCCGTGCGCCCGCCGCCTCCGCGGCGCCCAGGAAGTCGGCGCGTGCCCGGGAGTAGTCGTGCGGAAATGCGTCCGACATGGTGCCTCACGATCGGTGGAGTGCCGGGTGTGGGATGACGTACGGCCGATGCAGGGGTGACATACGGCCGACGCACGGGTGACGTACGGACGCCCAGAGGCCGCACACATACGCAGCCATCGCACAGCCGCGCGAACAAGTACCCGACGCCGACCGCATGGACGGGTGCCCGACGCCGGCCGCATGGACGGGTGCCCGACGCCGGCCGCACGACCAGGCCACCGGGCCCGGAGCCTTGTCAGGGCGCCGGGCCCGGTGGGCGAGGAGGTGTCAGCGGCGGGCGGAGGGCGCCGGCAGCCCCAGGGCGGTGAGGATCGAGTGCGCCCCGGCCTGTGTCGGCACGTGCAGCAGGCACAGCACCCGGTCTCCCGGTCGCGTGTGCTCGGCGAAGTACCGGTTGGCGTCGGGCGCGTGGCTCAGGGGCCGCTCCCGGTACAGGTCGACCGGACGGCCTATGCCGGGAACCACCCCCCGTGCGGGGTCGAAGGCCGCTCCGGGGGCGAGCGCCTCGGCCACCTCCGCCGCCAGGGCCTCCCCGTTGTCGTCCTTGCCCGCGAGATCCGGGTACATGGTGATGTCCGGATGACCGCTGAACGCCGCCATCGCGCAGTGCACCACGGGGTTGTACGTCTTGAGCGCGATCACCTCGGGGAACGGGTGGCCCTCGGCCAGCAGCCGGTCGAAGTGGAGGGCCCAGCTCTCCTTGAAGACCGAGCCGTTGCGGTACGCGTCCCCCACGAACTGGATCATGATGTGCAGGCAGGGCCGCCCCGAGGGGATCTCCGCCCACCGCGAGGTGAGCAGCGCGACGACCCGGTCCCGCTCCCGGTCCACCCCGACGATCACGTGATCGGCCTCGGTCAACATGTCCCGCCGGAGCGTGAACAACTGACGGGTGTGCAGGCCCGGCATGGCGAGGACCAGGCCGTCCACGATCCACTTCTCGGTCTCGGTCGGCAGCTCCCGGCCGGGCGGCAGGGCCAGCACCTCGACCCTCCGCCGCCCGTCGGGCCGCTTGCCGCGGTCGTCGTCGGCCACCGCGGCCCCGCTCAGGCCTCGGCCGCGGTGGGCAGCGGTATCTGCGCGTCGCTCCTGCCGATCACGGTGAGCTGGTGCAGCTCCACGAAGTACAGCTTCCACAGCCAGTAGATGTGGTTGAGGTGCTCGACGACCTTCTGCTCCTCGGCGTCCGACGTGATCAGCGTGGACAGCACCCGCCACACGAAGTCGTCGTGGTCGTCGTCGAGGTCGGTGTTGACGTGGGCGCGGGCCCCCTTGACGTTGTCCTCGCCGAGGACGTCGCCCAGGTTGTCCAGCCACTCGGGCTGGGTGCGAGTGGTGACGTACTCCACGAAGTACACGCTGGTGATCAGCGCCAGCGGGCTGTCCTCGAACTCCATGCCGTACTGGAGGTATCCGGTCAGCAGTTTGGTGGAGAGCAGCGGTTCCGTGGCGTAGATCTGGTCCTTGGTGACGCCGACCTTGGCGAGGTCGGCGGCGAACAGCCGGTCGTGCAGCATCTCGTCGTCGGTGTAGTGCGCCCACGCCTTGGCCTGCACCGGGTCCACCTTGGTGAAGTACTTGATGGCCAGCGCGTCCACGGTCCGCTTGCGGCGCAGCCGCAGGATCGTCTCGATGTTGTGGCGCTTGTAGTAGTCGAGGTTCAGCTCGGAGGAGTTCTTCTGGTGCTGGGCGTAGGGGACCGTCTCGTAGAAGTCCTTGATGAAGGTGTCGAGGATCGCGTCGACCTTCTTGCGCAGTTCCGGGTTGATCGTCATGGCGTGCATCCCTCCTTGGGGTCAGTGGCAGCCGCAGCTCGCGCTGGAGACGCGCTGCATCCGGCCTCGGCGTACCGCCTTGCGGGCGCCGAGGACGGCTGTTCCGTCCGCTGTCACCAGCGAGCTGCGGGGACACAGGAAGGCCAGGGCGAAGCGCGTGGCCGGCGTGATCCCCAGCCCGAGGTTCACGACGCCGCCGGTGGCGCCGTACACCTCGTTGGGGCCGCAGTTCGCCGGGATGATCTCCGTGGTGGTGTTGATCCCGAAGCCGAGCTCCCAGATGACGCGACAGCGCGGATCGTCGGTGAGGAGCTTCTCCAGCTCGACCGCCGCCGAGGTCGCGCCCGGTGTCTGCGGTGTGACGCCCTCGATGGTTCCGGCGGCGATGTGCAGCGTCACGGCGTGGGCTACGAGCGGGGAGAGGGCTTCGAAGAGTCGTCGCTGGTCGGCGCCGTCGGCCGGGTCCTCGTGGCGGTGGACGATCGGCCATCCGCGCAGGGTCAGGTCCCCGTGGAGTCCGAGCAGCCGGGCGTCCGGTTCGAACGTGGTGATCTCCGCGGCGGTGACGCTCAGCTTCCCCGGGGGGAAGATCTGCTGATCGCCCGGTTCCAGGACGCCGGCCTGCTGGTTCCAGACACAGGCACCGGCTGTGTGGTCGAACTCGGCCTCGGTTCCGGAGACGTCGTCGACGATCGTCAGCCGGTCGCTGTCGCCCACCAGGTCGAAGAACTCCTCGGCGGCGCGGGTCTGCCGGGCCACGTCGGTGCGGGCGGCGGCGCGCAGGAAGTAACGGATGTGTTCGTCGGTGAGGGGCGTGGACCCGGCCGGCAGCACGGCCAGCCTGCGTCCGCCCAGCTCCTCGGGGGTCGGCGAGTCGAGAAACCGCCCGGGGCAGACCGCCAGCACGTGCGCGTCCTCGGGGACGCTCGTCGCGATCAGCTCGCCGAGGCGAGTGCCGGGCGGAAGCGTCAGGCGCAGGACACGGGAGCACCCGTCGCCCGCATTCAGGGAGATCGACTCGCCGCACTGCTCACTCGTGATCAGACAGAAATTCTCGACCGGCCCACCGAACTGACCGAAATCGCTTGTCGTGAGTTCCAGCGGCGGCACGGGCGCACTCCTAGAGAAGGCAGAATTTCTGGAAAGGGCAGAATTCCTGGAAAGGGCAGGACGCCCGAGAAAGCGCGGGACTCTCGGGCAGCACAGAATTCCTGGAAAGTAAGCAGTCACGGAAAACAGGGTGAACCCCGTGGCGGGGCATTGTGCCTGCCCCGCCACGGGTCGGTACTCAGCCCAGGAGCGTGCCCAGGTAGTTGCGGTTCTTCTGCACCTTGATCTTCTTCATGGCGAGTCACCTCCTGTTGGTTGTATTTCCTTGCGTACACCCCACCGGGTCGCACGCCGGCGGTCCGCTATACGGCGGACACGACCCGCTCGACGGTGGGGTGGTCAGGGTGGCCGATCACCGCGACGCCGTTACTGGTCAGCACGCGGGTGTCGGGCGAGATGATGTCCAGGTGGTACTGGGTGTACGGGGTCAGGCCGAGCCCGAAGTGCAGGCAGCCCTCCGTGCCTCCGTACACCTCGTTCATGGCGTGGTTGCCGGGCAGGATGTCGTGCGAGACGTTGAGGGCGTGGCCGATCTCCCACACGATGCGGTAGCGGGAGTCCACCGCGAACATCTGCTCCAGCATCGCCACGGCCGGCGCCGCCCCGGCGTCGAGCGCCTTCAGGTGCCGGATCCTGCCGTCCTCGACGACGGCCTTGATCGCGTTGTCGCGCATCGCCCAGAGCTGGGAGTGGATACGGGCCTGGTCGCGCCGGGAGAAGGAGGGGGTGCCGTTGTGCAGGATCGGGTAGCCGCGCAGCGTGATCTCGCCCTCCAGCGGCAGCTTCAGGGCCTCGTCGAACTCCCTGATCTCGACCGGCAGGACGCTGATCTCACCGGACGGGACGATCTGCTGGTCGCCCCAGTCCAGCGGCCCGGCCTGCTGGTTCCACACCAGACCCTCGCGCAGGTGGTCCAGGGTGGCCCGGGTGCCGTGCACCGGGTCGGCGTACACGAGGTGGTCGGCGTCCTCGGCGAGCTCGAAGAACGTGTCGCAGAACGCCGCCTGGTCGGCGGCCGACGTCCGCTCCATCACACCGAGGAAGTGCCGGATCTCGTCGAGCCCGGTGGGCGTGGAGTTGCACGCCATGCCCATGATCTTCCGCTGCCCCACCAGATCGGGGTCCGGTGACTCGAAGAACCTGTGCGGGGAGATCACCAGCACGTGCGCGGGTTCCGGAATCTTCTTCTCGAGGATTTCCTCGAAATTGTCGCCCGCGTCCAGCGTGATGGTCAGGTACTGCCGGTACTGCGCCGTCTCCTTGACTTCGATCCGATCGACCAGCTCGGAATTCGTGATCAGACAGAAAGTGCTTCCGGTGGCTTCACCGAATTGGCTGAAGCGGCCGGGATCAATGGATATCTGCGCGGACACGATCACTCCCGTCATGACCTCTGCGTATTTCCTCGCCGTGGTCATTACTCTGGCGTGCCGCGGAGTTCTTCCGCCATAGGACGATGGTCCCTGCGCTTTTTCCGCCTCTGGTACTTCCGCCTGTGTCCGCAGGTGAGGGGAATGCTCAGCCCGCCGTGGCGAGCACCAGGGGCAGGACCGGGCCGGCGCCCGCCCGGCGCAGCAGGCGGGCGGAGACGGCGAGGGTCCAGCCGGAGTCGACGAAGTCGTCCACCAGCAGCACGGGGCCCGAGGCCGCGCCGAGGGCCCCGGCCAGTTCGTCGGGCACGGTGAGAGCGGCGGAGAGGGCCTGGAGGTGCCGTGCGGAGTTGCTGCGGCGGGCCGTGTGCTCGCCGCCCTCGGCGGTGTACGCGAGGCTGCCGAGGAAGGGCAGACGCCCGATTGCGGCGACGCGTTCGGCGAGCGAGCCGACGAGCCTGGGGCGCCGCAGGGAGGGCATGGCGACGACGCCGACGGGGCGGGCGGTGGAGCCTGGACCGTCGGACGCCCAGCCCTCCGGGGAGCGGGCCCAGTCGGCGAGGACCGTCACCACAGCCTTGAGGACGTCGTCGGGGACCGGGCCGTCGGGCGCGTTCTCGGCCAGCAGCGGGCGCAGCCGGTTGCCCCACCCGATGTCCGAGAGCCGCCCGAGGGCTCGCCCGGTGGAGCACTGCTCGGCGGCGGGGATACGGCCCTTCAGGTCGACGCCCAGGGCGGGCATCCCCGTCGGCCACATCTTGCGCGGCTCGACCTCTACCCCGGGGCGGGCCAGCTCCTGGGTCGCGCTGGTCAGCGTGTCCGTCGAGACGGAGGAGTCGGCCCAGGCTCCCGCGCAGTTGTCGCACCGGCCGCAGGGGACTGCGCCCTCGTCGTCGAGCTGGTGGCGCAGGAACTCCATCCGGCACCCGGACGTGCTCACGTAGTCGCGCATGGCCTGCTGCTCGGCCGCCCGCTGCTTGGCGACCCACGCGTACCGCTCCGCGTCGTAGTACCAGGGCTCGCCCGTGGAGATCCAGCCACCCTTGACCCGCTTGACCGCCCCGTCCACGTCAAGCACCTTCAGCATGGTCTCCAGCCGGGTGCGCCGGAGGTCAACGGACGTCTCCAGGGCCGGCACCGACAGCGGCCGTCCCGCTTCGGCGAGGGCCGTGAGGGTCTGCCGGACCTGCGCCTCGGGCGGGAAGGCGGTGTCGGCGAAGTAGCGCCAGATGGCCTCGTCCTCCTTGCCCGGCAGCAGCAGCACATCGGCGTGCGCCACACCGCGCCCCGCCCGCCCCACCTGCTGGTAGTAGGCGATCGGCGAGGACGGTGAGCCCAGATGGACCACGAACCCCAGGTCCGGCTTGTCGAAGCCCATGCCCAGGGCCGAGGTCGCGACCAGCGCCTTCACCCGGTTCTCCTGGAGGTCGGTCTCGGCCTGGAGCCGGTCGGCGTTCTCCGTACGCCCCGTGTAGGACGCCACCTCGAAGCCCCGCTGCCGCAGGAAGGCGGTGGCCTCCTCCGCGGCGGCGACCGTGAGGGCGTAGATGATCCCGGAGCCCGGCAGCTCCTGGAGGTGCTCCGCCAGCCAGGCCAGCCGGTGGGCCGCGTCGGGCAGGCGTACGACTCCGAGGCGGAGGCTCTCCCGCTCCAGCGGGCCGCGCAGCACCAGAGCCTCCCCGCCGCCGGTGCCCAGCTGCTCGGCCACGTCGGCCGTCACCCGCGCGTTCGCGGTGGCTGTGGTGGCGAGCACCGGTACGCCGGGGCGGAGTTCGGCCAGCATCGCCCTCAACCGGCGGTAGTCGGGCCGGAAGTCGTGTCCCCAGTCGGAGATGCAGTGTGCCTCGTCGACCACCAGCAGACCGGTGGTGGCCGCGAGCCGGGGCAGCACATGCTCGCGGAAGTCCACGGAGTTGAGGCGCTCGGGGCTGACGAGGAGGACGTCGGCCTCACCGCGCTCGACCTCTCCGTAGACGGTCTCCCACTCCTCCGGGTTGGCCGAGTTGATGGTGCGCGCCTGGATGCCGGCGCGCGCGGCCGACTCGACCTGGTTGCGCATCAGCGCCAGCAAGGGGGAGACGATCACCGTCGGACCGGACCCGCGACGGCGCAGCAGGGCGGTGGCGACGAAGTACACCGCCGACTTGCCCCAGCCGGTGCGCTGCACCACCAGGGCGCGCCGGCGCTCCTCCACGAGGGCCGCCACCGCCTGCCACTGATCCTCCCGGAGCCTCGCCGACCCCGTGGGGTCGCCGACGAGCTCGGCGAGGATGGCGTCGGCTTCGGCACGGAGCTTCACGGTGTCCATGTCCCCATGCAACCCGATACCTCGGACAGTCAGCCACCTCACCCCCCGCGACCCCTCCCTCACAAGCAGCCACGGCCGGTGTCCCGCCCCGGATCGACACGTCAACAGCGCGTTGCCACCCGCCACCCGGGGCGTTGCCGACGACTCCCACAGGGCGGGGATATAAACGGTGGATCACCACAAAACCGCCAGTGGCCCCAATTGCTCGTTGCCGCAACCAAGTTCGGCAGGAAGAATTGAGGTCCGCTCCCCGCACGGCCCACCGGTGAACCGGTAGGGCTTCTGCTGCGGCGTGCGCTCCCCCAGTCCGACCCCGCCCGCAGTGTGGGCGCGTAGCCGAAGGGAGGATCGTGACCTTCGGATTCGCTCCGTCCTCGGCGGCCTCCATGTCGACGTCTGCCGACCTGTCCGCCGCTTCCGCCAACCGGTTGCTCGAGCCCGCGGAATGGGCCGCCGCCGGGATTCCGCTGCTGCGCAATCCCCGGGAGGTCGTCAGCGGACTGCACGCGCGCCATCAGCCGCGGCCCGCGACGGCGGTCATCGCCGTCCTGGACCCCGACGAACGGCTGCGGGCAAGCGCCTCGTTCATCAGGCGACCGGCCCCGGCGGACGGCTGGATGTTCCGCAACGCGCTCCTCGCGCAGCTGCGCCGGGTCATCCCGCACGACCTGCGCCGGCGTGCGCCGGTCCGGACGGCCGTCCTGCTGTACTGCCGCGACGGGGACGCGCGTTGGACGGAGGAGGACGGGGCGTGGATGTGGGGACTGCGGGACGCCTGCACCCTGCACGGACTGCGCTGCGGGGCGTACATCACGCTGACACGTGACGGCTGGCAGGTCCTCGGTGAGGGTCGCGGCGGCCGCCGCCCTCACGCGGACTCACCGGCCGAGCCGTTCGCCACGGCCATGGCTCCGCCGCCGATACCGCGCACCGGCGGGGTGGCCTCCGAGGTACTGCGCCGAGCGGCGGCCCGCTGACCCCGGGGCCTTCGGGCCCTCCGGTCACGCCGGGCCCTCCGGTCATGCCGGGCCCGGCGGCGTCGGCACACTTCAGGCCACGCCCGCGTACTCCCCCACACCACGGGGCGCTCGCGCGTGCGCGCACCCGCAGGTACGTGCGCCCGCGCACACGCACGCGGAGGGCGCGCGTCCACCCTTCCGGCCCCTCCCCTCGGCCCCCGGCCTCGCACCAGCACCAGCACCAGCACCAGCACCAGCACCAGCCTTGCCCGGGCGTCGCTCGCGTCCCGGCCCGCGCGCGGGCACGCGAAACACCCCGCCGGCACGCCGAAGCGCCCCGTCGCGGGGTGTGGCCGTCACGGCACCCTGGGGGCCGTGACGGGCACGCGTCGCTCCCAGGTGTGCCCTGGCGGGCCTACCGGGAGGTTTCGCGGTCGTTCAGACTCCGGCGCCCAGCACCGCGTTGATCTTCTGCGGGTCGCCGCAGACGATCAGCAGCGCACGCGCCCGGCCGAGAGCCTGGGGCAGTGTCTGCGCGGCGAGGGCCTCGGTGCCGCCGTTGACGGCGACCACGACCACGGGACGCGGCGCGGCCCGCCCGACGGCGGAGGCGTCGGCGTAGAACACGTCGTCCCCCGCGTCGTGCTGGGCCCAGTACGCGCTCTCCCCGAAGGACAGCTCGTGGGCGGCCCACGGGTGCTGCTCACCGGTGGTGATCACCAGGACGTCGCCGGGGGCGCGTCCCGACTCCAGCAGCAGGTCGACGGCTTCCTCCGCGGCGTCCAGCGCGCCCTCGGCCGAGGCCGGGAGCAGCTGGATCTGCGGGGTGGCGGCCGGAGCGGACGGCCCGGGCTTGGCCGCGGTGTGCGACGCGCGCTGGGCCGGCACCGGCCGGGCAGGACCCGGGCGGCCGGGACGCGGCGGGGCCGCGGGACGGGGTCCGGGTACGGGACGAGGGGTCGGCGCGACGCGGCCGCTGGCCGGAGTGGCGCGCGGACCCTGGGCACTCTCGTGAATCTGAGGCTCCTCGGGAATGAGAGGCATGAGCTGATGTTTATCAAACGCCGCTACGACTCGCGTCAGCGGGTGGCACATGAGTGCGAACGAATCCGTCAGAAATCGAAGCCGAGCTGACCCTCGATCTCCGGAACGCTTCCGTCCGCCCAGTTGCGGGCCTTCTTGAGATGCCGCCACTGGGGCAGCGCATCAAGATACGCCCACGACAACCGGTGGTGCGGGGTGGGCCCCCGCTCCGCCAGAGCGGCCTTGTGCACGGGCGACGGATAGCCGGCGTTGGCCGCAAAACCGAAGTCTGCATGCTCGACACCCAGTTCGGCCATCATTTTGTCGCGCCGAACCTTGGCGATCACCGAGGCCGCCGCGACGGCGACGCAGGACTGGTCGCCCTTGATCACCGTACGGACGCGCCAGGGCGAACCGAGGTAGTCGTGCTTGCCGTCGAGTATGACCGCGTCGGGACGCACCGGGAGCGCGTCCAAGGCCCGTACGGCGGCGAGCCGCAGTGCGGCCGTCATCCCCAGGTCGTCGATCTCCTCCGGGGAGGCGTGACCGAGGGCGTACGAGGTCACCCACTTCAGCAGTTCCTCGGCGAGCGCCTCGCGGCGCTTGATCGTCAGGAGCTTGGAGTCGGTGAGGCCCTCGGGCGGTCGGCGCAGTCCGGTGATCGCCGCGCAGACGGTGACGGGGCCGGCCCACGCACCTCGCCCCACCTCGTCGACACCGGCAATGACCTTCGCTCCGGTCGTGGCGCGCAGGGAGCGCTCGACGGTGTGAGTAGGTGGTTCGTACGGCATGGCGCCCTTAGCCTACGCCGCCCGCGAGGTGGTGCGACACCCAGGCTCCCGGGGCGGCCGCGACCTCGCGGCGGGGCCGGGTCAGGTGCCCGGCGAGCGCAGCAGCGGCACCATCAACTGGTCGACCATCTCCGCGATCTCCCGCTCGCTCCATTCGCTTCCGCACACCTTTGAGCGATACATCATCATCGCGGGAATCGCGTCGAGAACATAGCCGTTGGCCGCGTCGGAACGCACCTCGCCGCGCTTGATTCCGCGCTCCATGACCTCCCGCAGCAGCTTCACCGTGGGCTCGACGACCCCCTCGATGATCACGGTGTGGAAGCGCTCCGCCTGGAGGGTGTCGCATTCGTGAATCACCGAACGCAGGGCGAACCCGGGGCGGGAGAACATCGCCTCGCGGGCCTGGCGGCACAGTTCCAGGAGGTCGTCGCGTACGTTTCCGCGATCGGGTGCCTCGTCGAAGCGGGGCAGTCCGGCCTGGAGCGCGTCGGCGACGAGATCCTCTTTGGAGGGCCAGCGCCGGTAGACCGCTGCCTTGCCCGTCTGGGCGCCCGCGGCGACGCCCTCCATGGTGAGGCCGTTCCAGCCGACCGTGCTGAGCTGATCCAGCGCGGCGTCGAGGATCGCGCGTTCGAGTACGGCGCCGCGCCGGCGCGGGGAGGCCGTCGATGCGGGAGCGGCCGTCCAGCGCGAAGTGACCATCTGTGTTTCTCCGTTGAGCCTGGGGGTGGGGATCTCGGCGGGTGCGAGCGGGCGGTCGGGGCGTGCACGGCGGCGACTTCGGTGAACGCTTGCGTTCACTAAGGGGGACTCACTACCGTTGACGCGACAGTGAACGCGAGCGTTCACTAAGGCACTTGTGGGGGACCCATAGTGACAACCTCTCCGTTGATTCAGGATCAGAAGCCGGGAGCCGCCCGCCGGGAGGGGCACCCCGGCATCGCGCTCACGGTCATCGCGGCCTGCCAACTCATGGTGGTACTGGACGCGACGATTGTGAACATCGCCCTCCCGCACATTCAAGAGTCGCTCAAGTTCAGCACCACCGACCTGACATGGGTGGTCAGCGCGTACACGCTGACGTTCGGCGGTCTGCTGCTCCTGGGGGGCCGGGCCGGGGACATCCTCGGTCGCCGCCGGGTCTTCATCACCGGCATCCTCGTCTTCACGCTCGCCTCGCTCCTCGGCGGTCTCGCCCAGGAGCCCTGGCAGCTGCTGGCCGCGCGAGCCCTCCAGGGTGTGGGTGGCGCGATCGCGTCGCCGACCTCGCTGGCGCTGATCACCACGACGTTCCCGGAAGGGCCCGAGCGCAACCGGGCGTTCGGGGTCTTCGCCGCGGTCTCGGCGGGTGGCGGCGCCATCGGTCTGCTGGCGGGCGGCATGCTCACCGAATGGCTCGACTGGCGGTGGGTGCTCTTCGTCAACGTGCCCATCGGTGTGCTGATCGCCGTGCTCGCGCCGATGTACATCAGCGAGTCGGAGCGGCACCCCGGGCGGTTCGACATAGCGGGCGCGCTCACCTCGACGGCCGGTATGGCGTCCCTGGTGTACGGCTTCATCCGCGCGGCCGAGGAGGGCTGGCGGGACGGACTGACCATCGGTTCGTTCGCGGCGGCGGTCGTTCTGCTGCTTGCGTTCGGCTACATCGAGAGCCGGGCCAAGGAGCCGATCACCCCGCTGAGGATGTTCGCCGACCGCAACCGGTCGGGCACATACGTGATCATGCTGAGCCTGGCCGCGGCGATGTTCGGCATGTTCTTCTTCATCGTGCTGTTCGTGCAGAACGTGCTGCGGTACACGCCGATCGAGGCCGGTCTCGCCTTCCTGCCGGTGACCGTCGCGATCGTCACCGGTGCGGGTCTGTCGCAGCGGTTCCTGCCGGTGCTGGGGCCGAAGCCGTTCATGCTGGGCGGCTCGACGCTGGTCGCGCTCGGCCTCGCCTGGCAGACCCTGATCAGCCCCGACAGCTCCTACGTCAGCGGTGTGCTCGGCCCGATGCTGCTGTTCGGCTTCGGCATGGGGCTGAACTTCGTGACGCTGACCCTGACGGCCGTCTCCGGGGTCGCCCCGCACGAGGCGGGCGCGGCGTCCGGGCTGCTCAACGCCACGCAGCAGGTGGGCGGTTCGCTTGGTCTGTCCATCCTCACCACGGTCTTCGGTACGGCCAGCCGTGAGGAGGGGGAGAAGCAGGTGCAGCTGTTCATGGCGGAGGCGTCGCCCGAGCAGAAGGCCGAGTTCGCGAGGACTCAGCAGCTTCCGGCCCCCTGGAGCCACGAGGTGCTGGCCCATGGCATCGCGACGGCGTTCATCCCGGCCATCGCGATGGCCGTCCTCGCCCTGGCCACCGCCGCGGTGGTCATCAGGGTCCGCAAGAGCGACCTGGACGCCCTCGCGGGAACGGCGGGACCCGCCGGAGGCTGACCGGCACCCACCGACACCGGACCACGACCCGGGCCGAGCCCGAGGCAGGGGCCGTGGTCCGGCCCGCGAGCCCGTCCCAGCGCCTCGGCGTCGCAGGAGGACACCGCAGGGGCGGCCCCCGAGGCAGGGCGAGAGAGCGCCGCCGTGGGACGAGGCGCTGAGCCGCTCACGCGTCTGCCTCAGCGGACCAACGGCTCCGGCCCCCACTCCGGCTCGCCGCACGTCGGCCCGCTCGCAGGCCCGCTCACCTCGGACGCCACCGGCCGTTCGTCCAGGACGCGCCGGGCCTCGGCCTCGCCCCAGCTCGTGGCGTACCAGGGGGTGTCCCGCTCCTCGTCCAGCTCGGCGGCGATGTCCCGCAGCGCGCACGAGCGCATCGGCTCCTCCAGCCGGTCGAGGACGGGTACGGCGTCGGCGGACAGCCCTCTCGCGTACTCCAGGTCGAACCGGCCCGTCGTCTCGTACCGCTCGACGTTGCGCTCGGCGATCAGCTCGTCCGGCGACACGAAGCCGAACGCGAGCACCCCGGCGAGCGCGCTGACCGCGACGGCCCGCGGCAGCAGACGGGCACCCCACACCCCGGCCGCCATGATGAGCACGATGACCAGGCCGAGCCACAGCTCCATGGCCACCACGGAGATCCTCAGTCGCGTCAGCCCATAGGCCTCCACATACATGTCCATACGGCGCACAGCGGATGCCACGACAACGATCGCCAGCGCGCACAGGGTTCCCAGCACGCCCCGCACGAGCGTGCGGTCACTCGATCGGGTGCGCGGGGCCCAGCGCAGTGCCACGACGATGACGGCGAGGGTGAGCAGGGTGGCCATGAGCAGCTGCCAGAAGCCCTGCCGCGCGTACTGGGCGTAGGTCAGCCCGGTCTCCGCCAGCACGGCGTCGTAGCCTCCGAAGAGCACGGCGAGCTGGACGGCGTTGAAGGCGGCGAAGAGGACGATCAGTCCGATCAGCGGGAGCGCCCACTCGACGCGGCCACGGGCCACTCCGGCGGTCACCTGGACCCGGTCCCAGCGGGTCGGCGCCGCGGCCGTGCGGGCCGCGGCGAGTGTCCCGACGAGGCCCACCATGAGGAGCAGGACCCGCCAGGGCGCGTCCTCGGTGGAGACGTCCGGCACCAGGGCGCCGAGGAGGTCGGCGAAGGCAGCGTCCGCCTGGGCGAACAGCACGCCGAAGACCAGCAGCAGCCCCGCGGCCACGGCGAGCGACCGCAGCACGGGTCCCACCTTGCTCCGGTCGCCGCCCGCGCGTTCCCGCAGCCCCTGCCAGGCCCAGGCGGGGCCGGTGACCAGCGCCGTGAACACGCCGACGGGGCCGAGGAGGACGGCCGGCCAGGTGCGGCCGCCGTGCAGGGCGAGCGAGCCCGCCGCGAGCGCGGTGACGACGGCGAGGAAGGAGGGCCACTCAGCGGCTCGCACGGAGGGCACGACCAGCAGGGCGAGGCCGCCCGCGCCCCAGACGAGCGACCAGGCGCGTGGCCGTCGGCCGGCCCGTCGCCCTGCGACGTACACGGCCAGCGTCGCGGGCACGGCGACGACCAGCAGGTTGACCGCCATCCCGTCCCCGAGCAGCAGCATGCTGAGCAGCCCGGTGGCCAGCGCGGCCCAGAGCGTCGCGGTGCGGATCGGTGCGGGCTCCTCCCCACCGGGCCCAGCCGCACGCCGCGGCGAAGCCGCCCCACCGGCCGCCGTCCCGGCCCCGGCGACCGACCTCGCCGACTCCGCCCCGGCGACCGACCTCCTCGACTCCAACCGGACGGCCGACCCTGCCGACTCCGACCGGGCACTCTGGCCGACCGGCGCGGAATCAGCCGGATCCGCTGCCTCGGCCCCGGCAGCCCGGCTCGTCACCCCGGCCTCAGCGTCGGACACGAGCCGCACCTCCTCCGCACCGGCAGGCTCGCCCGCCGACACCGACTCAGCGGCCGAGCCCTCCACCGCGGCGTCCCCCGCGTCCGCGGCGTCCGCCGCGGCCTCCGTGGGCGTCTGCGCGGTCGCTGCCGCATCGGAGCCCGGCTGCTCGGCCGAGGCTCGCTCCCTGGGCGTTTGCCGGTCGGACCCGGGCGTTGCAGGCGTGGACGGTTGGTCGGACACGGGACCCCCTCCCCCGACCGGCCCTCATCGCCCGCCGCCGACGGCATGCCGCTGCGGCGGAAGGCTCGTGGGCCGGTGTCTCGGCGCCGCGCCTTGTCAAGATCAACAGCGGCGTGCGGGACAGGCTATGCGGCGCCCCCGGCCATGACGGAGACCAAGAGGCACTCTGTGGCACGCCTGTGACACTTGAGGCGGTTGTGACAACCGAGCCCAGGGAAGCGGGCCCAGGGAAGCGGGCCGTCGCCACGCGACCGCCTCGCCGCATCGAATCCCCCCAGGCGGAGCTACCGCCCAGGCGCCCAGTCCGGCAGGGCCTCCGTCTGCTCCACCCATCCTTCGGGAGGTGCCCCGTCCTTGCCGCCGGAGGCGACCACTCCCCCGACGATCGCGCAGGTCGTGTCGACGTCACCGCCGGCCTGGGCGGTGGTCCAGAACGCCGTCTCGTAGTCACCGAGGGCGCGCGCGGCCGACCACAGCGCGAACGGCACCGTGTCGTGCGCCGTCGTACGCCGACCACACCCCAGTACGGCCGCGACGGTGTCCGCGTCGGCGTAGTCGAGCATGTCCCTGGCCCGCCGCAGTCCAGCGCCGACGGCGCTCTTCGGGACGAGCGCGATGACCCCGTCGAGCAGCGCCTCGGCGGTCGGCGGCCCCGCAGGGTCGGCCGCCAGGGCGGCGGCCGCGGCAACGGCCATGGCGCCGACGACGGCCTCGCGGTGCTGGTGCGTGGGGTACGCGGAGATCTCCGCCTGGTGCGTCGCCTGCTCGGGGTCGTCGGCGTACCAGGCGCCCAGCGGGGCGATCCGCATGGCCGCGCCGTTGCCCCATGATCCCTGGCCGTTGAAGAGGGCGGAGGCCAGTTCACGCCAGTCGCCGCCCTCGCGGACCAGCCGCAGCAGACGGTTGACCGCGGGTCCGTAGCCCCGGTCGAAGTCGTGGTGGACGGCGAAGGAGCGGGCGAGCTCGTCCTGGTCGATCCGCTGGTGGGCGGCGAGGACGGCCACGACGGAGCAGGCCATCTCGGTGTCGTCGGTCCACTGCCAGGGGCCGGGCGGCGTCTCGCGGCGCTTGAGCAGCGGATAGTTCACCGGCACGAAGTACTGCGAGCCCAGCGCGTCCCCGACCGCGAGTCCGCGCAGGCTGGCCAGGGCGCGCTCCAGGCGGCCGTCGGGAGAGGAGTCAGCGGTCATCGCCCTGCCACTCTAACTGGTGGCCCCGTACGATTCCGGGTCACGCCAGCGGTCGAAGGGCCGGTCGATGGTGTACTTGCCGTTCTCCCCGAGCACGAGCATCCGCATCTCCGCGTTGCCCGGGTTCGACAGGGACTCGAACTCGGCGACCGTCCAGTGGAACCAGCGCATGCAGAACAGCCGCATGGCGAGCCCATGGGTCACGATCAGGACGTTCGGCGGATGGTTCGGGTCCTCGAAACTACGGAAGAGGCTCTCCAGGAAATTGCCGACCCGGTCGTACACGTCGGCCCCGGACTCGCCCTGCGCGAAACGGTAGAAGAAGTGGCCGTACGCGTCCCGGTAGGCCTTCTGGAGGCGTACCTGCTCGGGGTCCTGCCAGTTGCCCCAGTCCTGCTCCCGCAGGCGGGGCTCCTCGCGTACGCGCACCTGCTCGGGGTCCAGATGGAAGGCCTGGAAGGTCTCGTGCGTCCGGCGGTACGGGGAGACGTAGACGCTGACACGCTCCCGGCCGAACAGCTCCCGGAGCCGTTTGCCGGTCTCCTCGGCCTGCTGCCAGCCCAGGTCGGTGAGGGCCAGAGCATGGTCGGGCTCGCGTTCGTACACGGTGTCATCAACATTGCCCGTTGACTCGCCGTGCCGGACAAGGACGATGCGCCGTGGTCGTGCCATGCCAAGACCCTAAACGGGACGAGGCCTTGACGAGCACCTGTCCGGGTCACCTACGGCGTAGATCACACGGATCCTGACAGTCCGGTTGCCGGACCCCGCCCGAGTCCGGATCTGCGGCATGCCAGGCAGGCCCCCTCTCGGCGTCAGACCGTCCAGCTCGGTTCGAGTTCCACGATGTCGCCCGCGAGGGCGGCGACATCCGCTTCGATCTGGGCCCGCAGGGCAAGGCGCTCGATGCGTTCGACACGGTATTTGCCGTGCTCGGCGGCCGACTGCCACATGGAGAGGATCAAGAACTCATGGCCCGGCGCCTCGCCGAACAGGCCCCGCAGCATTCCGGGGGAACCCGCCATCGCGGGGTTCCAGACCTTCTCCTGCATCAGCGCGAAGTGCTCGGCGCGCTCCTCGTGGACACGGCAGTGCGCCACCCGTACGAGGTCGGCGTCACCGAAACGCGGCTCGAAGCCGGTCTTCACGTCGAAGCGGTAGTCGAACAGCTTGACCTGTGTGTCCTTGTGGGTGCCGGACTGCGAGGCGGCAAGCCGGTCGTGGGATCGGGCCATGAAGGAGTCGTAGAAGGCACGGCTCTCCCAGAACGAGAAGATGTGCGCCACCCCGGGTCGTGCCCGGCTCCAGCCCCCACCCTGTCCACGGAATCCCGGCTCCCCCAGAAGCCCCGCCCACTTTCGCTGCCCCCGCTCGAAACCGCGGCGGTCGACCACGGTGCAGCGAATCCACTTGACCAGCACCGCGCCATGGTAAGGCCACGGAGCGTGGCGCCGGTCACTCTCCGACGGGTTGTGGCCCGGCGAGCGCCGGCGTACGCATGCGAGGATGGGCAACTGGCCTGGACTGGGGAGCAGTTCGGCCCTTACGCACCGGAGAACGGGGAGGAGAGTTCTGTTGAACGGCCTCAACAAGGGCATCCGCAAGGTCGAGGTGTCGCTGAAGTGGGATCCGAGCCCCGCCGGTCAGCCGCCCTCGGACCTCGACATCGTCGCGGCGACCTACCCGGCGGCCGACCCGAGCGGCGATCCCGCCTACGTCGTGCACTTCGACAGCCGCTCGCCCGACGGCACCATCACCCTCAACCGCGACAGCAAGACCGGCCAGGGCTTCGGCTGGGACGAGGTGATGACGGTCGAGCTGAACCGCCTCGACAGCCGGTACGGGCGCGTGGTGATCGGCGTGGCCATACAGCAGGGGGCGAGCCCGAAGACCTTCGGTGACGTCAGCAAGGCGGCCCTGCGCATCCGCGAGGACTACACCGTCCTCGCCGAGGACGACTTCGCCTCGGTCCAGGGCTCCACGGCCGCGGTCATCGGCGAGTTCGTCCGGGACGGCTCCGGCTCCTGGAGCTTCCTCCCCGGTCTCCACGGCTACGACGAGGACCCGGCGACCTTCGCCCGCGTGATGGGCGCCCCGCGCGAGTCCTGACGCACCGCGCCACGGACGCCGAAGGGCGGCACAGCCACGGGCCGTGCCGCCCTTCAGCGCCTCAAGAGGTCAGCTGCAGCCGCTGGTCGAGCCGCAGCCCTCGCAGATGTAGCAGGAGCCGGCCCGCTGCATCTTCGTACCGCAGGAGAAGCAGAGCGGGGCGTCGGCGTGGATGCCCAGCTGCATCTCCACCAGCTCGGCGCTGGTGTGCGCCTGCTTCGGAGCGGGCTTGGCCGCCTCGACCTCGGCCTGCGGCGTGGCCACGGCCTTCAGGTCCGTCTGCCGCGGGGCCGACTGGGCCAGGCCCTCGACGTCCACGTCCTCCTCGGCGGGCTCGTACGAACCCGTCTCCAGGTGACGCTGACGCTCCTCGGCGGAGTGGATGCCGAGCGCGGAACGCGTCTCGAAGGGCAGGAAGTCCAGCGCCAGACGGCGGAAGATGTAGTCGACGATCGACTGGGCCATCCGCACGTCCGGGTCGTCCGTCATACCGGCCGGCTCGAAGCGCATGTTGGTGAACTTCGAGACGTACGTCTCCAGCGGCACGCCGTACTGGAGGCCGACGGAGACCGCGATGGAGAAGGCGTCCATCATGCCCGCGAGGGTGGAGCCCTGCTTGGACATCTTCAGGAAGACCTCGCCGAGACCGTCGTCCGGGTAGGAGTTCGCGGTCATGTAGCCCTCGGCGCCGCCGACGGTGAAGGACGTGGTGATGCCGGGACGTCCCTTCGGGAGGCGCTTGCGGACGGGGCGGTACTCGACGACCTTCTCGACCGCGGTCCGGATCGTGTCCTCGGCCTTCTCGGTGATCTCCGCCTTCTCCGAGTCCTTGGTCTTGGCGGAGAGCGGCTGGCCGACCTTGCAGTTGTCGCGGTAGATCGCCAGCGCCTTGACGCCGAGCTTCCAGGCCTCGAAGTAGATCTCCTCGACCTCCTCGACGGTCGCCGTCTCCGGCATGTTGACCGTCTTGGAGATGGCGCCCGAGATCCACGGCTGGATCGCGGCCATCATGCGGACGTGGCCCATCGGGGAGATGGCCCGCTCGCCCATGGCGCAGTCGAAGACCTCGTAGTGCTCCGGCTTGAGGCTCGGGGCGTCGATCACATTGCCGTTCTCGGCGATGTGGGCGACGATCGCCTCGATCTGCTCCTCCTGGTAGCCCAGGCGGCGCAGGGCCTGCGGAACCGTGCCGTTGACGATCTGCATCGAGCCGCCGCCGACCAGCTTCTTGAACTTGACCAGCGCCAGGTCCGGCTCGACACCGGTCGTGTCGCAGGACATCGCGAGGCCGATGGTGCCGGTGGGGGCGAGCACCGAGGCCTGCGAGTTGCGGAAGCCGTTCTTCTCGCCGAGGCGGACCACGTCCTGCCAGGCCTCCGTGGCGGCGGCCCAGACCGGGGTGTCCAGGTCGTCCATGCGCACGGCGGTGCCGTTGGCGTCGGAGTGCTGCTTCATGACGCGGTTGTGGGCGTCGGCGTTACGGGCGTAGCCGTCGTACGGGCCGACGACCGCGGCCAGTTCGGCGGAGCGGCGGTAGGCCGTACTCGTCATCAGCGAGGTGATGGCGCCGGCGAGGGCGCGGCCGCCGTCGGAGTCGTACGCGTGGCCGGTCGCCATGAGCAGGGCGCCGAGGTTGGCGTAGCCGATGCCGAGCTGGCGGAAGGCGCGGGTGTTCTCACCGATCTTCTGGGTCGGGAAGTCCGCGAAGCAGATCGAGATGTCCATCGCGGTGATGACCAGCTCGACGACCTTCTGGAACCGCTCGACGTCGAAGGACTGGCTGCCCTTGCCGTCGTCGTCCAGGAACTTCATCAGGTTCAGCGAGGCCAGGTTGCAGGACGTGTTGTCCAGGTGCATGTACTCGCTGCACGGGTTCGACGCGGTGATCCGGCCGGACTCGGGGCAGGTGTGCCAGGTGTTGATGGTGTCGTCGTACTGGATGCCGGGGTCGGCACAGGCCCAGGCGGCCTCGGCGATCTTGCGGAACAGCGCCTTGGCGTCGACCTGCTCGATGACCTCGCCGGTCATGCGGGCACGCAGGCCGAAGTCGCCGCCCTGCTCGACCGCCTTCATGAACTCGTCGTTCACCCGGACCGAGTTGTTGGCGTTCTGGTACTGGACGGAGGTGATGTCGTCGCCACCGAGGTCCATGTCGAAGCCCGCGTCGCGCAGGACGCGGATCTTCTCCTCCTCCTTCACCTTGGTCTCGATGAAGTCCTCGATGTCCGGGTGGTCCACGTCGAGGACGACCATCTTGGCGGCGCGGCGAGTGGCACCGCCCGACTTGATCGTCCCGGCGGACGCGTCGGCGCCGCGCATGAAGGAGACGGGACCGGAGGCGTTGCCGCCGGAGGAGAGCAGCTCCTTGGAGGAACGGATGCGGGACAGGTTCAGGCCG
This sequence comes from Streptomyces ossamyceticus, assembly GCF_001418475.1. Lineage (GTDB taxonomy): Bacteria > Actinomycetota > Actinomycetes > Streptomycetales > Streptomycetaceae > Streptomyces > Streptomyces ossamyceticus. The sequence goes on from NZ_LIQX01000031.1 coordinate 29,680, forward strand.
GCGCCGGAGCCGCCCTTGAAGATCATGCCCTCTTCCTTGTACCAGTCGAGGATCGACTCCATGGAGTCGTCGACGGCCAGGATGAAGCAGGCGGAAACCTGCTGGGGCTGCGGGGTGCCCACGTTGAACCAGACGGGGCTGTTGAAGCTGAAGATCTGGTGCAGGAGGGCGTACGCCAGTTCGTGCTCGAAGATCTCGGCGTCGGCGGGCGAGGCGAAGTACTTGTAGTCCTCACCGGCCTTCCGGTACGTCTTCACGATGCGGTCGATGAGCTGCTTCAGGCTCACCTCGCGCTGCGGGGTGCCGACGGCGCCCCGGAAGTACTTGCTGGTGACGATGTTGACCGCGTTCACCGACCAGAACTCGGGGAACTCGACGCCACGCTGCTCGAAGTTGACCGAGCCGTCGCGCCAGTTGGTCATGACGACGTCACGGCGCTCCCAGGCCACCTCGTCGTACGGGTGCACGCCGGGGGTGGTGTGGATGCGCTCGATACGCAGGCCCTTGCTCGCCTTGGTGCCCTTGGCGCGGGAACTCCGTGCCGGACCGCTCGCCGTCTCTGTCATGCCGCCTCCCTGTATCGGGCAAAACGCCCTGAAGTGCCACTTTGTTCCTGTGACACGGTGTTCTGTCTTGTGTCGCGACCCGGCTCGCACAGCCGTCCGCGACAGGTCTCGATCGCCGCCGATCACCCGGCCCTGATGGCCCGGAGGTGCGGCCCGCCCTCAGTCGGCGGCGTTGGCGGGCACGGGGACTTGGGCAGTCCCTCCGGACCCGCGGTCGTTCTCCCGGCACCCCTCGACCGCGCTGTCGACGCCGTCGTCGTCCGCGCCGGGGCGCTTCCCCTGCTCTTCCCTGAGTTCCGCGATGGCGGCCTCGAAGTCCTCAAGCGAGTCGAACGCCCGGTAGACCGAGGCGAACCGCAAGTAGGCGACGAGGTCGAGTTCCTGCAGCGGACCGAGTATGGCCAGACCCACGTCATGAGTGGTCAGTTCGGCGCTGCCGGTGGCGCGCACCGCCTCCTCGACCCGTTGGCCGAGCTGGGCGAGCGCGTCCTCGGTGACAGGCCGTCCCTGACATGCCTTGCGGACGCCGTTGATGACCTTGGTGCGACTGAAGGGTTCGGTCACACCGGACCTCTTGACCACCATCAGCGAGCACGTCTCCACCGTCGTGAAACGACGGGAGCAGTCCGGACACTGGCGGCGCCTGCGGATCGACGTACCGTCGTCCGTCGTACGACTGTCGACGACACGGCTGTCGGGGTGCCTGCAGAAGGGACAGTGCATAACTCCAACCCTCCTCACAGCACGACTCAATAGCCCCACGAGCCTCTTGGACCCCGCGGAAGCAGCCCCAAGCATAGGGGATGACCATGAGGCCTCAGACCGGGGGGACCACAACTTCTGGGCCGTTGCCGCAATCCAAGCACTAGATGTAGGGCTTGGCACGTAAATCCCCACACGACGCGCGTGTCGCACCCGTACTGGCAAGTGCCGGACGAAGGAGCCGTCGCGGAGCGCATCCACACCGTCGCGGAACGGACCCGGACGCACCGCTACGGACCGGAACGCGAGGGGGACCGGAGAAAGCCGGGTACCGGTACCCGACGGAAGAAGGGGGGAGTGGCAGACTGTGCCGCGCGGCTACAGCGGCCCACGAAGCCCCGCCCCGGCGGTGAAGAGTACAGCAATCAGCGGTTTTGTCCGCCGGAGCTGTCGAGCCATACACCTGCACACATGGTCACGTCAGGTAATCCACGGTTTTTCACTCGAACGTGTGTTTGGCGCAACCTTTCGAAAGCAACTACCGTTGTGCTGCACGGGAGACCATCGAGAGGGGCCGACGTGACCACGACCGCAGACAGCGCCACCATCACTGCCCAGGACCGCTCCCAGGGCCGACTCGAGCCGGTGCACGCGATGAACGAAGTTCCGAACCATGAAGGGCCGAAGCGGGCCCTGCCCGGCCGACCTCCAGGCATCAGGGCGGACAGCTCCGGACTGACCGACCGGCAGCGCCGGGTGATCGAGGTCATCAGGGATTCCGTGCAGCGACGCGGATACCCGCCGTCGATGCGGGAGATCGGTCAGGCGGTCGGCCTGTCGAGCACGTCGTCCGTGGCGCACCAGCTGATGGCCCTGGAGCGCAAGGGCTTCCTGCGCCGCGATCCGCACCGCCCTCGTGCCTACGAGGTCCGCGGCTCGGACCAGGCGGCGGCGCAGCCGACCGACACCGCCGGCAAGCCCGCCGCGTCATATGTGCCGCTTGTCGGCCGGATCGCGGCCGGTGGCCCGATCCTGGCGGAGGAGTCGGTCGAGGACGTGTTCCCGCTCCCGCGCCAGCTGGTCGGTGACGGCGAGCTGTTCGTCCTGAAGGTCGTGGGTGACTCCATGATCGAGGCCGCGATCTGTGACGGCGACTGGGTGACGGTCCGCCGCCAGCCGGTCGCCGAGAACGGCGACATCGTGGCCGCCATGCTGGACGGCGAAGCCACGGTCAAGCGCTTCAAGCGCGAGGACGGCCATGTGTGGCTGCTGCCGCACAACGCCGCCTACGAGCCCATCCCGGGTGACGACGCGACCATCCTCGGCAAGGTGGTGGCGGTCCTGCGCCGCGTCTGACCCTCGTGGCGGACGGCCTCCCGTGCCGGTCCGCGCCCCTGATCCGGGCCCCGGAATCCACTGCGCCGGTTCCGGGGTCCTGGGCTTTCCGTGCCCGGTGGCCCGCCCCCTGTCGGGGGCGGGCCACCGGCATTTCTACGCCTCTTCGAGGGCCTTCGCCGCCTGGTCGATCGCCGCGAGCGACTTCCGCACCTGGTTACGGTCCGTGGTGTACCAGAAGTCGGGCAGTGACGCCTTCAGATAGCTGCCGTACCGGGCTGTGGCCAGCCTCTGGTCGAGGACGGCGACGACGCCCCGGTCGCCCTGCGCCCGCACGAGGCGGCCGGCGCCCTGGGCCATCAACAGGGCCGCGTGGGTGGCCGCCACCGCCATGAAGCCGTTGCCGCCCGCCTCCTCGACGGCCTTCTGGCGGGCACTCATCAGCGGATCGTCGGGGCGCGGGAACGGGATCTTGTCCATGACGACCAGCTGGCAGCTGGGGCCCGGCACGTCGACGCCCTGCCAGAGCGACAGCGTGCCGAACAGACAGGTCTTCGGATCGGCCGCGAAGCCCTTGATCAGCTCGCCCAGCGTCTCCTCGCCCTGGAGGAGGATCGGGAACTCCGGGATGCGGGCCCGCAGGTCCTCCGCCGCCAGTTGGGCCGCCCGCATCGACGAGAACAGGCCGAGTGTCCGGCCGCCGGCCGCCTGGATCAGTTCCGTCAGCTCGTCCAGCATGTCCGCCCGGTCGCCGTCCCTGGCGGGACGCGACAGATGCTTGGCGACATAGAGGATGCCCTGCTTCGGGTAGTCGAACGGCGAGCCGACATCGACGCCCTTCCACTGCGGGACGTCGTCCCCCTCGGTGCCCTCGGGCGCCAGGCCCAGGGACGCCCCCACGCCGTTGAAGTCGCCGCCCAGCTTCAGTGTGGCCGAGGTCAGGGTGACGGAACGGTCCGCGAAGAGCTTCTCCCTGAGGAGGCCCGACACGGACATGGGGGCCACGCGCAGGGAGGCGCCGAAGCGGTCGTGCCGCTCGTACCAGACGACGTCCCACTCGGAGCCGTTGCTGATCCGCTCAGCGACCTCGTGCACGTTCTCCACGGCGGCCAGGGCCTGTTTGCGGACGGCGTCCTCGTCCTGGACGGACTTGTCACGGGTGGTGCCGATCGCGGTGATCACCGTGCGGGCGGCGTCGCGCAGCGCCATCAACGCGTACGCCAGGTCCTCGGGGATCTCCTCCAGGCGCCCGGGCAGGGCCAGCTCCATCAGCCGCTCGAAGCCCTCGGCGGCGGTCTGGAGCTGGTCGGCGGCCTTCTCGTTGACGAGTTTCGCCGCTCGCCTCACCGCGCGGTTGACCTGGCCGGGGGTCAGCTCGCCCGTGGCCACGCCGGTCACCCGCGAGACCAGTTCGTGGGCCTCGTCGACGATCAGCACCTCGTGCTGCGGGAGCACCGGGGCGCCCTCGATGGCGTCGATCGCGAGCAGGGCGTGGTTGGTGACGACGACCTCGGCGAGCTTGGCGCGTTCCCGGGCCATCTCGGCGAAGCACTCGGCGCCGTACGCGCACTTCGAGGCGCCGAGGCACTCCCGCGACGACACGGACACCTGGGACCATGCGCGGTCGGACACTCCGGGGGTGAGGTCGTCCCGGTCGCCGGTCTCGGTCTCCTGCGACCAGTCACGCAACCGCAGCAGGTCCTGGCCCAGTTTGCTGGAGGGGGCGGCCGCCTCGAACTGGTCGAAGAGGCCGTCCTCCTCGTCCTGGGGCACGCCCTCGTTGAGGCGGTGCAGACACAGGTAGTTCGACCGGCCCTTGAGCATCGCGAACTCGGGGCGGCGGCGCAGCAGCGGGTGGAGCGCGTCGACCGTTCTCGGCAGGTCCCGCTCCACGAGCTGCCGCTGCAGGGCCAGGGTCGCCGTGGCCACGACGACGCGCTCTCCCTGCGCGAGGGCGGGCACGAGGTAGCCCAGCGACTTACCGGTGCCGGTGCCCGCCTGGACCAGCAGATGGGAGCCGTCGTCGATCGCCTCCGCGACGGCTTCGGCCATGGTCACCTGGCCGGGGCGCTCCATGCCGCCGACGGCGGTGACGGCGGCGTGC
>NZ_LIQX01000310.1 GCF_001418475.1 Streptomyces ossamyceticus
ACGAATCGCACATGGCCTGGGCGGGTTACGAGCGTGCGCTGTGACCGACACGACCATCGACCGGGCGGACCTCGGCGACGCCGCCCAGACAAGCGGGGCCGCACAGGCCGACGGGGGAGAGCAAGTGAGGCTCGGCTACGTGCCCGTGCAGAACGCGGCGCTGAAGACCGCCGCGATCGTGCCCATGTCGCTGCGCTCGGTGCACTTCGTGATGCCGGGCGGCGTCAACGACGTGGCCCGACCCAGCGGAGGCAACGCCTACGACCGCCGGATCTGCCTCGATCTGCCCGGCTTCGGGTGGCAGGTGCACCAGCACGCCCTGGCCGGCAGCTGGCCGCGCCCCGATGCGGACGCCCGCGCCGAACTCGCCCGTACGCTGCGGGAATTCCCCGACGGCACGGTCGTCATGCTGGACGGACTCGTCGCCTGCGGGGTCCCCGAGATCATCCTCCCCGAGGCCGAACGCCTCTGCCTGGCCGTCCTGGTGCATCTGCCGCTCGGCGACGAGACCGGCCTGGAGCCGGACGTGGCCGCCGACCTCGACGCCAAGGAGCGCACGACCCTGCGGGGCGTGTCCGCCGTGATCGCGACCAGCGACTGGGCGGTCCGCCGACTGGTGTCCCACCACGGCCTCGCCCCCGAGCGGGTCCATGTCGCCGCCCCCGGCGCCGACATCGCCCCCCTCGCCTCCGGCACCGACGGCGTCTCCCGGCTGCTGTGCGTCGCCGCGGTCACCCCCCGCAAGGGGCAGCACCGGCTCGTCGAGGCCCTCGCGACGGTCACCGACCTGCCGTGGAGCTGCGTCCTCGTCGGCGGCATCGACCAGGACCGCGAGTACGTCGACCACATCCGCGGCCTCGTCGCCAAGTTCGGCCTGGAGGACCGGCTGCACCTCGCCGGACCGCAGGCGGGCGCCCAACTCGACGCCAGCTACGCCTCCGCCGACCTGATGGTCCTCACCTCGTACGCGGAGACCTACGGCATGGCGGTCACCGAGGCCCTCGCCCGAGGGATCCCCGTGCTGGCCACGGACGTCGGCGGTCTCCCGGAGGCCGTCGGCCGCGCCCCCGACGGAGGGGTGCCCGGCATCCTCGTCCCGCCGGAGAACCCCGCGGCCATCGCGTCGGAGCTGCGCGGCTGGTTCGGGGAGGCCGACGTACGGCGCCGGCTGAAGGCCGCGGCGAGAGGCCGCCGCGCCGCACTCGACGGCTGGGCGACGACGGCCCGCAGCCTGGCCCACGTCCTCGGACGACTGCGCCACGAACCCCGGAGGGCGGCATGACCACTTCAGCCTCGACGGCGACCACGACGACCGCGTCCGCGGGCGCGACGGGTTCCCCGGGCATGGGCGCGGGCGCTCCGCTCCCCGCCGGTGGGGCGGCTCCCGTGAGCGGGGCGGCGTCCACGGTAGGTGGGGCGGCCGGCGTCGCGGGCGCGTCCGTGGTCACCGCGGCCCCCGCCTCCGGCGCCGCGCTCAGCATGGCGGGGCGGGGCGGTGACACCCCTGCGGCCGAGGGACACCAGTACGCCCCGCAGTGGCTGGAGCTGCGGGAGAGCGCCGACGCCGCAGCGCGCGCGACGGACCTGCTCGACCCGCTGCGCATACGTCTGGCGAACCTGCCCCGCCGCGCCACCGGCCTGGTCGTCCACGACCTCGGCTGCGGCACCGGCTCGATGGGCCGCTGGCTCGCGCCCCGGCTCGACGGCGCCCAGCAGTGGGTCCTGCACGACCAGGACCCCGCCCTGCTGCGGCTGGCCATCGAGCGGGCGCCCCGCGCGGGCGCCGACGGCAGCCCCGTCACGGTCACCACCCGGCGCGGTGACATCGGGCGGCTCACGGCGGACGACCTGTCCGGCGCCTCCCTCGTCACCGCGTCCGCGCTGCTCGACGTCCTCACCCGCGAGGAGATCGACACGCTCGCCGGTGCCTGCGCGGACGCCGGTGTGCCCGCGCTGCTGACGCTCTCCGTCGTCGGCCGGGCCGACCTCGTACCGGCCCATCCCATGGACCAGGAGATCGCCGAGGCGTTCAACGCCCACCAGCGCGCGAGCGAGCTGCTCGGCCCCGACGCGATCACCGTGGCCTGCGAGGCGTTCGCCCAGCGGGGCGCCACGGTCCGGGTCCACCCGAGCCCCTGGCAGCTCGACGACCGGCACATCGCCCTCACCGAGGAGTGGCTGCGCGGCTGGGTCGGCGCGGCCTGCGAACAGCGCCCCGAACTCACCGAGCGTGCCGAGGCCTACCTCCGCGATCGCCTGGCGGCCTGCGCGGCGGGCGAGTTGCGCGTCACCCTCCACCACAGCGACCTCCTGGCCCTGCCCCGGCCGACGGGCTGCACGTCATGACGGCGCCGGTGGACACCCGCGCCCTGCCGGGCGAACGACGGGTCCGGGTACGGCCGAAGGGGGTCCGGGCCCGTGTGCGGGCGAGCGCCCCGTCGGCGCGGGCGCGCATGCGCACCACCGCGCCCGTCACGATCCCGCGCCGGCGGACGCCGACCGAGGCGCCGGCCACCGCGGCACCGGGCGACACCCCCGCGGAAGCCCACGGCGCCGCCGCGCGCCCCGCCCCGGCGAAGCCCTCGACCGTGGTCACCCCGGCCGCCCGCCGCCCCTCGGCGGGTCCGGTCCGGGCACCCCGGGCCTCCTCGGCCCCACTGCCCGGCCACCCGCCCGTGACGGCGGCGCCCGCAGAGCCGTTCCACGGCCACCGGGCCCCGGCCGACGCGGCATCCGGCCGTCCGGCACCGCGCGCGCTGCCGGGTGACGACGCGTCCGGCGCTCCGGCGGCCGTCCTCCCGGCAGAGGGCGAAGCCCCGGCGGATTCCCCGGCCGCGCCGCGCCGTCGTGCCGCCGGCAAGGTGCTCCGTGCCCTGCGTGCCCACTTCGGGAGCATCGCCGGAACGATCATTCTCGTGGTCGTCGTGTGGCGGCTCGGGACCGGTGTGTTCGTGGACGGGCTGCGGCGCATCGACGGCGGGACACTGGTCGCCGCCGTCGGCATCGGCGTGCTGACGACCGTGGTCAGCGCCTGGCGCTGGTGCGCGGTGACGAGGGCGCTGGGCCTGCGGCTGCCGCTCGGCCCCGCCGTCGCGGACTACTACCGGGCGCTGTTCCTCAACGCGGCGCTCCCCGGCGGTGTCCTCGGCGACGTGCACCGGGCCGTCCGGCACGGACAGAGCTCCGGGGACATGGGGCGCGGTGTGCGCGCGGTGGTCATCGAGCGGACGGCGGGTCAGCTGGTGCTGGCCGTCGTGGGCGTGGCGGTCCTGCTGACCATGCCCTCACCGGTGCTGGAGCAGACCCGTCACACGGCGGCCGTCCTGGCGCTGGTCACCCTGGGCGCGACCGCGATCTGGGCGGCGCTGCGGATGGGCCGCGAGCCGCGTCCCGGACGCGGCCGGGACGGCCGGGTCCGCGCCGCCCTCACCGAGGCGCGCGGCGCCCTGCTGAACCGCGACAGCGGCCCGGCGGTGCTGATCTCCTCCGTGGTGGTGCTGGCCGGGTACGTGGCGATGTTCCTGCTCGCCGCCCGCGTCGCCGGCACCTCCGCCGGCCCGGCGACCCTGGTGCCGCTCGCGCTGCTGGCCCTGATCGCCATGAGCCTGCCGCTGAACGTCGGCGGCTGGGGCCCCCGCGAGGGCGTCACCGCCTGGTCGTTCGGCGCGGCGGGCCTGGGCGCCTCCCAGGGCCTGACCGTGGCCGTCGTCTACGGCGTGCTCAGCTTCGCGGCGGCGCTGCCGGGGGCCCTGGTCCTCGTCGGCCGCTGGTACGGCTCGCTGCGGGCCCGCCGTCAGTCCGTGACCACGGAGAAGTACGCCCCGAAGGACTCCACGAACCCCTCCAGCAATTCCTTCCCCTTCGTGGCGGACGCCAACGAAGGACGGCCGATCACACCGGAATCGGTGTAGGCCGACATACCGAGGGAGAGGAGATGACGGCGGTCGTCGGCAAGGAAATCGGTGGTCTCGTGACCGGGCCGGACCAATTCCGGATGGCAATGCAGAAGTATGGAGGTCTCAATTTCTCCCGCATGCATATCACTGAGCAACGAGGTCTCGACACCCGCCCGTTCACGGGCGGCCTCCCAGTCCTCCATCGCCGGGAAAAGCGCCATTCGATGTCCCGCCGCGGTGGATTCCTGGACGACATTGCCCAGGACGTAATTCCCGCCGTGTCCGTTCACCACGACCAGCGCCTCGACGCCCGACCGGCGCAGCGAGTCGGCGATGTCGCGGACCATCGCGTGCAGGGTCGTCGCGGAAATGCTCACCGTGCCCGGCCAGCCCGCGTGCTCGTGCGAGCAGGCGATGGTCACGGGCGGCAGGAGATGCACCGGGTAGGCGGCGGCTATCTCCCGCGCTATGGCGCACGCCACCAGCGTGTCCGTGGCCAGCGGCAGATACGGGCCGTGCTGCTCGTAGCTGCCGACCGGAAGCACCGCGACCTGCCGGCCGACTCCCGCGCCGCGCTCCCGTACGTCCGCGGTGGTGTCGGCGGGCAGCAGACCGTATACCGTCGGCTGCTGTCCCCGTCCCTCCTGCCGCGCACCGGACTCCGCTCCCGAACTGCTCATCTTTTCCCGGCCTTTCGTCTCTGCTGATGCTCCGTCATTTTCGCATGACGTCAGGACTCACCAGATAGGAACCAGATCATGACAGAAAATGTTGGCGTACTCGGCGCTCACGCCCAGTCCTCCGGTGCCGTCCGCGTGGTCAATGCACCACTGCCCACGACGTACGGCGACTTCGAGGCCGTAGGTTATCTCGACCAGGATCGCGGCGAGGAACAAGTGGCGCTGGTGTACGGCGACATCAGCGGCGGCGAGAACATACTCGTCCGACTGCACTCGGAGTGCCTGACCGGTGACGCGTTCGGCTCCCAGCACTGCGAATGCGGGGAGCAGCTCGACAGCGCCCTGCGCGCCATCGTCGCGGAGGGCCGGGGCGTCCTCGTCTACCTGCGCGGCCACGAGGGGCGCGGCATCGGGCTGCTCGCCAAGCTCCAGGCGATGAAGCTCCAGGCCGAGGGTCTGGACACCGTCGAGGCGAACATCGCCCTCGGCCTGCCGGTGGACGCCCGCGACTACCGGGTGGCGGCCGAGATGCTGCACGACCTCGGCGTACGGTCCGTGCGGCTGATGTCGAACAACCCGCGCAAGCGGGAGGCGCTGCTGCGCCACGGCATCCAGGTCTCCGAGCAGGTGCCGCTGCTGATCACGCCCTGCGAGGACAACATCACCTACCTGCGTACCAAGCGTGAGCGGCTGGACCACTACCTGCCCCACCTGGACGCGGTGGTCCACTCCTCCTGAGCGCCGCACCACGCGTTCCCGCACGTCGCACGGGGTCGCGCGGCGGCCGTCATCGGATCGTCCGACACCGGCCGCCGCGCCCGCCGTAACGTTCCGGCGGGCCGGTGCGCACGGCGCGGTCCCGGGCCGACTCCGCTGCCGTACCGCATGAACGTTCGCCTGTGGTGGAAGACCTGACTCCGTCGGGTGAACCGACCACGACCGGACGAAGGGAGCCGCGTACGTGATCCGCAGCGCACGGGTCGTCGTCATAGGCGGCGGTGTCATCGGCACGAGCATCGCCTACCATCTCGCCGCCGCAGGAGTGGACGACGTCGTCCTCGTCGAACGGGACGAACTCGCCTCCGGCTCCACCGCACGGGCCGCCGGCGGCGTACGCGCACAGTTCTCCGACGAGCTGAACATCCAGCTCGGTGCCCGCAGCCTGGAGGCGTTCGGCCGGTTCGGACAGGACCTGGGCCACGACATCGGTCTCCACCGGGTCGGCTACCTCTTCCTGCTGTCGACGCCCGACGAGGTCGCCCAGTTCGAGGCCGGCGTACAACTGCAGAACGACCTGGGCGTACCCAGCCGCATGATCGACCCCGCCGAGGCCCAGCTGCTCTCCCCGCTGATCAGCGCCGACGGGCTGCTCGCCGCCGCGTTCTCGCCCGACGACGGGCACTGCACCCCCGAGTCCGTGGTCCACGGCTACGCCGCGGGCGCCCGCCGCCACGGCGCGACGGTCCTGCGCAACTGCGAGGTCCTCGGCATCGAGACCTGGCGGGACACCATCACCGCGGTGGTCACCGGCAAGGGCCGCATCGTCACCGACACCGTGGTGTGCGCGGCCGGCGCCTGGTCCCGGTCCGTCGGCGCCATGGTCGGCGTGGACCTCCCCGTGGAGCCGCTGCGCCGGCAGATCGCGGTCACCGAACCGGTTCCGGGCCTGCCGCCGGACCTGCCCATGACGATCGACTTCACCAGCAGCCTCTACTTCCACACCGAGGGCCCCGGCCTCCTCGTCGGCATGTCCGACCCCGACGAACGGCCCGGCTTCGCCACCGACACCCACGACCGCTGGATCCCCCGCCTCTACGCGGCCATGGAACACCGGGCACCCGCCCTGCTCGACCTGCGCCGCACGGGCGGCTGGGCGGGCCTGTACGAGATCACACCGGACCACAACGCCCTGATCGGCGAGGCCGGTTCATGCTCCCGCTTCCTGTACGCCACCGGCTTCTCCGGCCACGGGTTCCTCCAGGGGCCGGCGGTCGGCGAGGTGGTCCGCGACCTGTACCTCGGCCGCGTACCCTTCGTCGACATCAGCCCCTTGAGCGTCGACCGCTTCACGGCCGACGCGTTGCGCCCGGAGGCCAACCTCGTATGACCGATCGCCACTTGTGGCTCCGCCACGAGACCCGTACCACCGAACGCCGCACCCCGATCGTCCCGTCCGACGCCCGGCGGCTCGTCGAGAGCGGCGTACGGATCACCGTCGAGGACTCCCCGCAGCGGATCTTCCCGACGGAGGCGTACGAGGAGGCGGGCTGCGAGGTCACCGAGCCGGGCCGCTGGCCGAAGGCCCCGTCCGACGCGGTGATCGTGGGTCTCAAGGAACTCCCCGACGAACCCGCCGAACTCACCCACCGGCACATCTTCTTCGGGCACGCCTACAAGGGGCAGCCCGGCGCCGAGGCGCTGCTGCGCAGGTTCGCCGCCGGGGGCGGGGCGCTGTTGGACCTGGAGTACCTGGTGGACGACCAGGGCCGCAGGCTCGCCGCGTTCGGCTTCTGGGCCGGCTATCTGGGCGCGGCCCTCGCGGTGCTGCACCACCGGGGCGGTCTTCAGACGCCGCTGGTGCCCATGGCCAAGGAGGAGATGGAGGCCCGGCTGCGCGCCTCCGAGGGCGACCTGACCGCGCTGGTGATCGGCGCCCTGGGCCGCAGCGGGCGCGGTGCGCGCGCCGCCCTCGACGAGGCCGGGGTGGAGCCCACCTGCTGGGACGTGGCCGAGACCCGCGACCTCGACAAGGGCGCCCTGCTCGCCCACGACCTGATGGTCAACACCGTGCTGACGACGAGCCCGGTGCCGCCGTTCCTCACGGACAAGGACCTCGACACACCGGACCGCCGGCTGCGCACCCTCGCCGACGTCACCGTCGACGTCGGCTCACCCATGAACGTCCTGCCGTTCTACGACACCACCACCGACTGGGACCACCCGGTCCGCCGTCTGCGCGAGCACCCGCCCCTCGACCTGATCGCGATCGACAACCTGCCCTCCCTGCTGCCCCGCGAGGCGAGCACCGACTTCTCCGCCACGCTGCTGCCGCAGCTGCTGGACTTCCGCACCGATGGCGCGTGGGGCCGCTGCCTGGACCGGTTCCGCCGCGCGTCCCATGAACTGGGCCTGACGACAAGGGAGTTGCCGGATGACTGATGACGCGGTCCTCGCGAGCGGCACCGTCCACTGGGTCGGTGCCGGCCTCTCCACGGGCAGCGGCCTGGCGAAGCTGTGCGACACCGCCGCACGGGTACGGCTGTGGCACCGCACCGAGGAGCGCGCCGAGGGGGCCCTGGCCGCCCTCGGCCTCGCGGGCCGCGCCGAGCCCCGCGCGTACACGCGCGCGGCGCTCGCGGCCGAGCTGGCCGCCGGTGACGTGGTCGTCTCGATGCTCCCGGCCCCGGAGCACGCGCCGCTGCTCGCGGCGTGCGTCGAGGCGCGGGCCCACTTCGCCTGCTCCAGCTACGTCTCGGACGCGGTCCTGGAACTGGCGCCGGCGGCCGGGGCGGCGGGCGTCACCGTCCTCACCGAGGCGGGCCTCGACCCCGGCATCGACCACCTCTTCGCCCACAGCCTGATCGCCCGGGCGACCGCGGCGATCGGGCCCGACACGGCCGCCTCGTACACCCTCACCTCGTACTGCGGCGGCGTCCCGGCCGTGCCGAACGACTTCCGATACCGCTTCAGCTGGGCGCCCGCCGGAGTCCTCAACGCCCTGCGCGCACCGGCCCGCTACATCGAGGACGGCACGGAGAAGACGGTGGAGCGCCCTTGGCGGGCGACCCGTCCGTACGTCGTCGACGGAGATGCCGACGGTGAGATCTTCGAGGCATACCCCAACCGCGACAGCGTGCCCTTCGTCGCCCAGTACGGCCTCCCGGCGGCGTGGAAACCCCGCACGTTCGTCCGCGGCACGCTCCGCCTCGACGGCTGGCTCACCGCCTGGGCCCCGGTCTTCGCGGAACTGGAACGCGACGACGACGCCCGCATCGCCGCGCTGGCCGGTGAGCTGGCCGCGCGGCACCCGATGACGGAAGCCGACCGGGACCGTGTCGTCCTGGCCGTCACCCTTGACGTCGACGCCGGTTCCGGTGACCGCTGGTCGGGCCGCTACCTCCTCGACCTGACCGGCACGGCCGAGGAGAGCGCCATGGCCCGCTGCGTCTCCCGCCCCCTGGCCCTCGGCGCCACCCACATCCTCGACGGTTCCCTGCCGCCGGGCCTCCTCCGTGCGGCGGAGACGCCGGAACGCGCGGAGAGGTGGCTCACGGAACTGGGG
>NZ_LIQX01000311.1 GCF_001418475.1 Streptomyces ossamyceticus
GGGCGGCAGCCCGCGACAGGCGCTCCAAGCGGTGGGTGAGGAGCTGGCCGAGCGCGGCCTGCCCCTGTTCGGGCGCGTGCACGACGGATGCGCGGCCGTGCTGCTGCCCGCCGGTCACGGAATCACGGCACAGACGGTCACGAACGGCGCGAGAGCTCGTCTGCGGTCGCGCACCTGGGCCGGCCTGAGCGCCGTCCACCAAGTGACCGCGGGCCGCGCGGCCCTGACCGAGGCCCTGAACGCCGCCTCGGTAGCCCATGCCCGGGCGAGCGCGGACGTCGTCGGCTTCGAGTCGCTGGCCGGTCACCTGCTCACCGCCGTCCCCGAGACGAGAAGGCTCCTGGAGTCCCTGGCCGAGTCCCGCCTCGGCCCGCTGGCCACGTATGACGCGGAGAACGGCACCGACCTGCTCGCCTCGCTGCGCACCTTCCTGGAACATAACGGCCAGTGGGAGGCGGCCTCCACGGCCCTCGGCATACACCGCCACACTCTGCGCAGTCGAATGGACCGGGTCCAGAGCCTGCTCGGCGCGGATCTGGACTCGGCCCATGTGCGGGCCGAGCTCCTGCTGGCGTTGTCGGCATGGCGGGGAGGGTGCGGGCGCGGGTGACCGGTACGGCTATTCCGCGTCGCCCGGTCGAAAAGAGAGCGTGACGTGTTCGCGAGGATCGCGCCGTGGGCTCCGGGGTTCATGACCCCCTCTCTAGAGGCGTCCTGCCTCGACGATCTGTCGAAGGAACTCGCGGGTGCGGGGCTCGACGGGGTCACCGAAGACCTGCTCCGGTGGGCCCTGCTCCAGCAATTGCCCCTGCTCCAGGAAGACGACAAGGTCGGATACTTCGCGCGCGAAGTGCATTTCGTGGGTGGCGAGCATCATGGTCATGCCGTCCGCGGCGAGCTCTCGGACGATATTGAGGACCTCTGCCACGAGTTCTGGATCGAGAGCCGATGTGATCTCGTCCAGGAGGACCGCGTCCGGATCCATCGCGAGGGTGCGCACGATCGCGACGCGCTGCTGCTGGCCGCCGGACAGCTGGTCGGGGTAGTAGTCGGCGCGGTGGGCCAGGTTCACCCTCTCGAGCAGTGACCGGGCACGTTCCCGCGCGGCCTTCGGGTCCGCACCGAGGAGCCTGATCGGCCCGAGAGCGATGTTGTCCAGCACCGTCATGTGGGGGAACAGGTTGAAGGACTGGAACACCATGCCGACCCTGCGCCGGAGGCGGTTGACGTCCACTCCCGGTCCGCTGACGACGTCGCCGTCGAGGCGGATCTCGCCGGCATCGATGGGTTCGAGGGCGTTGACGCATCGCAGCAGGGTGGACTTTCCCGAGCCGGAGGCGCCGATCAGCGTGACCACCTGGTGGCGCTGGACCTGCAGGTCGATGCCTTGGAGCACGGTGTGCCGGCCATAGCTCTTGTGCAGTCCGACGAGTTCGATGAAGGACATCACTTGCCTCCTGCGCGGCCGCGGCGGGACATACCTCGTGCGAGCATCCAGTCGACGAATCGTGTCTGCGGGATCGTGATGATGATGAACAGGACGGCGACCACCGTCACCGAGGAGAGGTTGAAGCTGGCCGAGGAGTAGAACTTCGCCTGGTTGAAGGCGTCCATCGTGCCGATGATGTTCACGAGGGACGTGTCCTTCTGCAGGGCGATGAAGGCGCTGAGCAGAGGTGGAATCACCCCGCGGACCGCCTGGGGCAGGATGACGAAGCGGAGGGTCTTCGCGTAGGAGAACCCGAGTGAACGGGATGCCGACCACTGGGACGGGTGGATCACTTCGATGCCCGCACGGTAGATCTCGGCGGCGTAGGCGCTGTAGGTGAGGGTCAGCGCGATGATGGCGAACCACTCGGGGGACAGGCCGGAAAGCAAGGGAAGGTTCAGCAGCGGCAGCCCGAATCCGATGAGGTAGATGATGATGATCGCCGGCACCGCTCGCATGCCGTCGATGTACGCGATGGCGAGGGCACGAACGGGGCGTCCCGCTCGGCCCGGTACCAGCCGGGCGACTGCGAGCAGCAGGCCGAGGACCAGTACGAGGACTTCGGCCATGACCGCGATCCACACGTTGAGACCGAACGCCGCGACGACGTCCTTGGCGCTCTCGGCCATGAGGTCCCAGCGCAGGAAGGTCTTCTGGATGATCCCGTCGTTCACGGTGAGCATGAGCGCACCGAGGAGGATCAAAAGGACCGTGAGCCCGAGTCCGAGTGTGAGCAGTGCGTCCTGGACCGATGCCGCCGCGGTGGCCCGGGCATCGAGCACCTTTCCCAGGCGTGCCTCTCGGGAGGCACGCAGGGACCCGCGTAGCGCCCGGACCGCGATCCACAACACGACCGCCGAGACCAGCACGCCGCCTGTGCTCAGCAGCAGACCGATCGTGTGGGGTGTGGTTCCAGCTTCGCTGCCGTTCATGGCGGAGCTGCCGAGCGCGGCCATGAACAGCAGCAGGGCGAGCGCGAACACGGCGGCTATGACCGCGAGCACACGGCTTTTCGGTGGTGGGCTGAGCCTGGACGCCTCGGTTGTCGGCGAAGCACTCACTGAGGTCACGTGAGGCTCCAGACCGGGACGGAGTTCGGGTTGACACCGAACGTCGGCTCCAGGAACTCGGCGGCCAGCGCCTTGAGCGTGCCGTCCGAGGCCATCTGACCCACGGCCTTGTCCACCGCGGTCGTGTTCTTCGAGTGAAGCGGCATCACAATGCCGTAGCCCTGGTTCAGGGCGAACTGGCCTCGGACGGTCAGCGCTCCCGCCGATGCCTTCACACTCGTCAGGGCAAGCGTCGTGTCGGTGACGACGGCGTCGACCTGTCCCGCGTTCAGTGCCGTGAACATGTCGGCCTGACTCTGGAACGTGGCGGCCTTACTGGTCGGCTTGAGTACGTCGGCCACCCATTGGGCGCCGATGTTGCCCTGAAGCACTCCGATCTTCGCGTCACGGATGCTGTCCGCGGTGATCTTCGAGTCCTTCTTGGTCGCGACGCCCAGGTTCGACGAGAAGTACTGGCGGGAGAAGTCGAACACCTTCTTGCGCTCGTCGGTGATCGTCGTGGACGCCATCCCGATGTCGTAGCCGGTGGCCGTGCCGGAGATGTACTGGTCCCAGGCGAGGTTCTTCAACTGGACGGACTTGAGGCCCGCCCGGTGGGCGATGTCCGCCGCCAGGCAGTACTCGAAGCCGCTCTTCACCGTCTCCGGGCTTGTCCCGTTCCACCACCCCGGATTCGGCAGGACAGTGGACACCGTCAGGGTGTCGGGCTTCTGGGTTCTGAGCTTGATGCTGCCGGGCTTGCCGGTGACCTTGCAGTCCCCGAAACCGGAGGCGCTGCCTTTCGATGTGCCGGCGTCAGTCTGAGAGCTGCACGCGGTGAGCGTCAGCGCCGCGACCGTCACGGTGACGGCGGCGTGGGAGAGCTTCTTCTTCATGGCTTCTTTCCACGGCGAGAAGGGGAGAGGGATGGGATATGCGGCCGCGGGCCTGGAGCGGAGCCCTGGCTGTTCGATGCCGTGCCGCTGCGGCGGGTCGCGCCCGCGGTGCCGGGGCCGCAATGGCTGTGTGGCGTGATGTCGATGTCTCGGGCGCGCCCGGCGCTCTGGAAGTCACCGCACGAGTGGACGAACGGTGGTCCCGCCAGGGCGCTTGCTGAGACGCGGAGTGCCTCTGACGCTGTGCACCCGGCGATGGACCGATGCTCCGGCCACGTCGGCGAGAGAGGGGACCGGTCCCCGACGGAAGGCCAGGGCGGCGACCGGACCGGCTCAGGCGGCGCAGGTCGCTTCCTTGGCGATCGCCTCGCCCAGAATGGTCAGTCCTTCTTCCAACAGGGCGTCCGAGATCGACAGCGGAGGCAGGAACCGCATGACGTTGCCGTAGCTGCCCGCGGTCAGGACCAGCAGTCCGTCCGCGTGGCAGCGCTTGGCGATGCGGGCGGCGAGGTCGGGAGCGGGCACCCGGTCACCGTCCTGTTCCACCAGTTCGATGGCGATCATGGCGCCCCGTCCCCGGACGTCTCCGATCACCGGACACCGGTCGCTGAGATCGCCGAGGAACTCGAGCATGGTGTCGCCGATTTCCCGGGCACGCTCCAGCAGGTCGCCCGCTTCGATCTCGTCGAACACGCCGAGCGCCGCCTCGCAGGCCACCGGGCTCCCGCTGAACGTGCCGCCGAGTCCGCCCGCCGGGACGGCGTCCATCAGCTCGGCGCGGCCGGTCACGGCGCCCAGCGGCAGCCCGCCGGCGAGCCCCTTGGCAGTGGTGATCAGGTCGGGCTGGATGCCCTCGTGCTCGCAGGCGAACATCCGGCCGGTGCGGGCGATACCGGCCTGGATCTCGTCCACGATCAGCAGGATGCCCCGGCTGCGGCAGATCTCGGCGACGCGCCCGAGGAAGCCGGGCGCCGGGACGATGAAGCCGCCCTCGCCCTGGATCGGCTCGATCAGCACCGCGGCCACGTTGTCGGCGCCGACCTGCCGGTCCAGCAGGTCGGCGAGGGCGGACGCGGCCTCCTCGGCACAGCGTTCGGGGCCACCGGGCCAGCGGTACGGGTAGGCCATCGGTGCCCGGTGCACCTCGGGGGCGAACGGGCCGAAGCCCTGCTTGTAGGGCTTGTTCTTCGCGGTGAGGCTCATGGTGAGCAGCGTCCGCCCGTGGAAGCCGTGGTCGAAGACGACGATGCCGGGGCGTCCGGTGGCGGCCCGGGCGATCTTGACGGCGTTCTCCACGGCCTCCGCCCCGGAGTTCACCAGGATCGTGCGCTTCTCACCCGGGATCGGCGCCAGCTCGTTCAGCTTCTCGCACACGTCCAGGTAGGACTCGTAGGGGTTGACCAGGAAGCAGGTGTGGGTGAACCGGCGCAGCTGCGCGGCCGCGCGCTCCGCCACCGCCGGGGCGGAGTTGCCCACCGTGGTGACCGCGATACCGCTGCCGAAGTCGATGAAGGAGTTGCCGTCGGCGTCGACGATCACCCCGCCTCCGGCCGCCTCCACGAACACGGGCAGAACGGCGCCGACGCCGGCCGGCACCAGACCGCGTTGGCGGGCCAGCAGCTCACGGGAACGCGGGCCGGGGATCTCGCTCACGACCCGCCGAACCTGCGCGAGGTCGGGACCGCCGACCGGACGGGAAGCACCGGGCATGGAACATCCTCCGGGATGTGAAGGGGCTGGGAGCGACGAGCCAAGCACTGCCGTGCGTTCGCAGCCATGGACGGATCGGAGTGCTCCTCCTGCGGAGTGCAGGACATCCCGTCGAGTGCGGTATCGCCCGTCCGGTCCCAAGAATGGCGGCCTCATGAACCCGAGGAGCCGGCGTGGCGCGTTCGGACGCGTGACGCGTACGACCGTTTCGACGCGTAGGGCCGTTTGAGGCGACGCGTAGGACCGTTTGAAAGGAAGGCCGATGCGACACAGCGCAGCCAGCAGCGCGACGGCAGGTGGAATCGACCGGTCCGCCCGGTCGCTGCGCCACCTGGTCGCGGGACAGTGGCGGACCGGCGACGGCGACGAACTGCTGGACGTCAGTCCCACACACCCCCGCGAGACCGTGGCCGCCGGCCGGCTCGCCCAGGACCGCGATCTCGACCAGGCCGTCACCGCCGCCCGCGACGCCTTCCCCCGCTGGGCGGCGACGCCTCACCACGTACGGGGCCGGATCCTGGACCGGGCCGCCGACGTCCTCGACGCGAACGCCGAGGTCTGGGGCGCGGAACTGTCGTGGGAGGAGGGCAAGACCAGGGCCGAGGGTGTCGGCGAGGTACGGCGCGCCGCGGAGATCTTCCGCTACTACGCGAGCGAGGCGTCCCGCCCGGTTGGCGAGGTCTTCGCCTCACCACGGCCCGGCGAGCAGATCCATGTGATCCACCGCCCGGTGGGCGTCGTCGCCGTGGTCACTCCCTTCAACTTCCCCATCGCGATCCCGGCCTGGAAGATCGCCCCCGCCCTCAGCTACGGCAACACGGTGGTCTGGAAACCCGCGAGCCTGGTCCCGCTGCTGGCCGTACGGCTGGCCGAGGCCCTCGTCGAGGCGGGACTGCCCGAGGGAGTGCTGTCACTTCTGATCGGCGGCGGCGCACTGGGGGGCCGGCTGGTCGAGCATCCGGGAGTGGACGCGGTGACGTTCACCGGGTCGACGTCCGTCGGCCGGAACCTGATCGCCGCGTGCGGCCGACTGGCCCGGCCCGTCCAGACGGAGATGGGCGGCAAGAACGCGGCCGTCGTTCTCGCCGACGCCGATCTGGAACTCGCGGCCGGCGAGGTGTTCGCCGGAGCCTTCCGCTCCACGGGCCAGAAGTGCACCGCCACCTCGCGGCTCATCGTGGCGGAGCCGATCGCCGACGAGTTCCTGGCCCTGCTCACCAAACGGGCGTCGGCCCTGCGCGTCGGTGACCCGCTGGAAGAGGGCACGGAGATGGGGCCCGTGGTGTCGCTCCAGGCCCGGGACGAGATCCAGTCGGCGGTGAACGCGGGGACGGAGCGCCCTGGGGTGGAGCTCCTCGCGGGCGGGCGCCCGTACGACGACGACCGTATGACGGGCGCGTTCCTGCAGCCCACCGTCGTCGAACTCGCCGACGACGACCCGCTGTGGCGACAGGAGCTGTTCGGCCCCGTGCTGTCCGTCCGCCGGGCCCGCGACGTCGAGGAGGCGTTCGCCCTGGCCGACGACAGCGAGTTCGGCCTCTCCGCGGCCGTCTTCACCGATGACCTGCGGGCCGTGGCCGCCGCCACGGAGCAGGTCGACGTGGGCGTGCTCCACATCAACTCCGAGACCGCCGGGGCCGACCCGCACGTCCCCTTCGGCGGTGCCAAGCAGAGCGCGTACGGCCCCAAGGAGCAGGGCCGGGCGGCTCGCGAGTTCTTCACCCGGACCAAGACGGTGTACATCCGCCCGTCGGAGAGGCGGGACCGGTGAGCGCGGCATCCGGCGGCCCCCTCTCCGGCGTGCTCGTCGCCGATTTCGGGCGCGTCCTGGCCGCCCCGTACGCCACGATGCTGCTGGCCGACCTCGGGGCCGACGTGATCAAGGTCGAGCAGCCGGTCACCGGGGACGACACACGGGCCTGGGGACCGCCCCACGCCCAGGGCGAAGCCACGTACTACCTCTCGGTCAACCGCAACAAGCGCTCGCTCGCGCTCGACCTGCGCGACGAGCAGGACCTGCGCAGGGCGCGGGAGCTGGTACGCCGGGCCGACGTCCTGTTCGAGAACTTCCGGCCGGGCACCATGGCCAAGTACGGGCTCGACTACGACCGGGCGCGTGAACTCAACCCGCACCTGGTCTACTGCTCGATCACCGGCTTCGGCGCCGGGGCCGGTGATCGAGCAGTAGACCAGGTG
>NZ_LIQX01000312.1 GCF_001418475.1 Streptomyces ossamyceticus
AGGGCGAGGACATCGGCGGCGGCCCCATCATGCTCATCGTCGTCTCCCTCGTCTCCATCCTCGCCGCCGATGTCCTCGCCCTTCTTGAGGGCGCCGGAGAACGTGCCGAAGAACGTGTCCGTCTGGTCGCCGGTGGCCTTGGCGAGGACCTCGGTGACTCCGTCGGTCGCCGAGACGATCGTGTAGAGGATCAGGGGGGTGAAGGCGGAGGCCAGGACGGTGAGCCAGAGGAAGCCGACGGCTTCCGACAGGGCCGTGGTGAGGGGGACGCCTCGTACGGCCCGTTTGGCGACCGCGAGCAGCCACAGGACGAGCGTGAGGATCGTCGACGCCGCGAAGACGACCGCGTACTGCTGGAGGAACTTCGGGTTCGTGAAGTCGACGTTCGCGGTCTCGTTGACCGCGGCGGAGAGCTTGTCGATGGTCCAGGAGGCGGCGTCGGCGCAGCCTTGGGCTAGGGAGGAGAGGGGGTCGAGGGTGGAGGTGATCTTGTCGGGGACGGTGCTGGTGTCGCCCTTGTCGCCGGATTGCCGTTCGCAGTACTTCTTGGCCTCGCCGACGATCAGATCACAGGGGTTGTTCGACTTCGACGGCGATGGTGACGGCGACGGGGTGGGCGCAGCGTAGGACTGCGAGGGCAGCAGTACGAGAGTCGTCTGTACGGCGGCTACGGCACCGGTGAGCTTGAGCACACGGTTCGGGCTACCGGGCATACGTGAACCCTCCGTACTCTTCGACAGCCTTGCTGATCTCTTCGGAGGTGGCGGCCTGATCGTCGCCGGGGACAGGAGCTGGGCCGTCCTTCTGCGAGTCCGAGACGATCTTCCAGTCACCGTTGGACCATTGGAGGTCGAAGGTCCAGGTTTTCCAGGTGGAGGTGACGGGGTCGGTCGAGTTGTCGCCGGACATACCGATGAGGCCCATGTACCAGACAGCGACCTTGGCTCTGCTGGCGCTGTAGTCCTGGACCGTGGTGCCCAAGGGGGTCACGCGCGAGACGAAGGTGTTGCCCTCGGGCGGGTTGCCGTCGGCGTCCAGGCCCATCTTGCCCAGGAAGTCCGACGAGTAGGCGTCGTCCAACGGGCCCTGCAACCGGGACGCCGCGTCGGACGTGTACAGGGTGTCCACGAGGGTGTGGCGGCTGCCCTTCTGGAACATGCCGGTCGAGCCGAGTGCCACGGCATAGTTCGCGGCGGCGCTCTGCACGCCCTCCTTGCTCTGCTTGAAGCCGGTGGGGACGCCCGCTGTCTTCGAGTTGACCGGGCGTTCGCCGGACGCGGCCGTCGGTGCGGCCTTCGCCTTGTCTCCGGCCGATGTCCCGTTTGTCGTGTCGTCGTCTCCTCGGTTCGCGAAGGCGATCGCGGCGATGAGGAGGACGATGACGCCGACGATGGTGACGAGGCTTCTGGAGGAGGAGCGGGGGCGGCGGGCGGCGCCGCCGTAGGGGTCGGTGGCGCGGTCGGGGAGGCGGGTGCGGGTCTGGCCGGTGCCGGCGTACCCCCCGTACGTCCCGTCGTCGGTACCGCGCGAGGACTCGCCGTAGCCGTGGTCGTCGCCGAGACTCATGCCGCGTTCGCCCCTTCAACTTCGACGCCGTAGGTGGACGCGTACGAAAACGCGTGGCAATACGACGGTAGCCGCGCTGGTTCCCGCGCGGGCGCGGTGTGGTGACTCGACATCAGGGAGACGCAACCTCAGCCGGTGGGCACGACGGACGGGTGGGGTAGTGGGGACCGGAAAGCGGGCGTGCCCGGCCGGGACGTGGCCGGACCGCGGCGCTACACGGCCATGCCGTACACGATGGTGAAGAGCGTGCCCAGTGAACCGATGATGAAGACGCCGGTGAGACCGGCGATGATGAGGCCCTTGCCCTGTTCGGCGCTGAACGTGTCGCGCAGGGCGGTCGCGCCGATGCGCTGTTTGGCCGCGCCCCAGATGGCGATGCCCAGGCAGAGGAGGATGGCGACCGCCATCACGACCTCGATCATCACGCGTGCCTCGTTGCCCAGGCTGCCGAAAGGCCCCCAGTCCGGGGCGATTCCGCCGATGATGGTGGTGATGTCGCCCTTGTCGGCCGCAATGAACATGTAAGTCACCGCCCCTAGTGGGTAGTTCCGCTGGCTCTGCATCGCGTCCGGGTCGGCGTCCGCGCTGCACCCCTGGCGCGGGTGCGCAGAGGTCGGGCCCATTCTCGCTGACAATGACGCTGTCGTATGTCGACTTGGCGTCATTGATTGGCGGGTTTCGTACGTATCCCTTGCTTCCGGCCTGCATGGGACCCTAACGGGGGACGCGGAACGGCACACGAAGGGTCGTATAGTCACTCTGTGTATCACGGCAGGTTACGCCGGGCAACGAGGTTAAACCGGAACCTGTGGTGTGGTTCCGTCGTTAGTCCCTTTTTTCCGGGTGGTTCGGCCTGGTGGGGCCGGTGGTGGTGAAGCGGCCGGTCCGGTCCCGCTTCTGACGGGGTGTCGGTTCGGTGTTCGCCGGGTTTCGAGTGTGCCTGATGTGGGCGTAAGGGTCGCGTCTGGGGCGGGTGATGTTCCTGCTTTCGATCTGAGGTGTTGTCAGTGGGGGCCGTCAGGTTCGGGGCATGGGTTCTTCGCTGAGTGTGTACCTGCTGGACGTGGCCGCCACGCGGGCGTTGGTCGGTTCCCGTGACGAGCAGTTGCTGGAGGTCGTCCGTGACAGGTTTGGGGACGACCTGGCGTGGGACGACGACTGGTTCCGGTCGGAGATCGAGGACGGGGCGCCGACGGCGTACGAGGCGCTGCGGGCGGTCGTGCACGGGGGGCCGTTCAGCGAGGACAAGCAGTACGCCTTCCAGTACGGGTACGCCTACCAGCGGCTGTGCTCCCTCACGGGCTCGTTCCTCGCCAACTCGAGCTTCACCCCGCACCGGGGCGATTGGCTGTCGGTGGTCGACGAGGGCCTGACCGCGCTGGGGATCACCGCGGTGTCGGCGGCGGCGTTCGAGTACGGCGATCTGCCGGCTCCGCTGTCCAGGTCGTACCCGCCGGGCTGCGGTGAGTGGACGCACGAGCAGTGTCTGCGGGCGTTGGAGCAGTTCGAGGCGACGAAGGCGAAGGGCGGGACCCCGCCGCCGCTGGATCCGGAGGTGGTGGAGGCGGTCATGCAGTGCCTCGGGTGGCTGCGGCACGCGGAGTCGCGACCCGGGTTCGGGGTCATCGGGTTCAAGTTCTGAGGGCGGTCCTGGGCGGTCCTG
>NZ_LIQX01000313.1 GCF_001418475.1 Streptomyces ossamyceticus
CGCGTGACCACGCAGATCTTCATGGCGTCCACGCTGTACGGCACGGCCACCCTGGCCGCCGCCCTGGACACAGAGTGCTTCCGCCCGGCGGACCGGCGCATCCTGCTGATCTCCAACAACGCGGCGACGCCGGAGACGGCCCCCGCCCTGGACGAGATGCCCGGCTTCGAACAACTGCGGACCCGCTTCGACGACGTCATCTCCTGGAACGAGACCATCTCCCCGTTCCACCCCGGCGGCTGGTCCCCCCGCATGGACGACGTGCCCCTGTGGGAACGGCATCTGCGGCTGCTGTGGGGCCTCGGCGACGACGACGTCGAGCTGGCGGTGGAGTCCATCCAGGTCCACCCGGCGCTCGGCTTCACCCAGATCTTCACCGGCGCGCCCGTCACCGTGTACGCCGACGGCCTGATGAGCTACGGCCCCACCCGCAACAAGATCGACCCGCTGGTCGGCACCCGGATCGACCGGCTCCTCCACCTGGACCTGGTGCCGGGTCTGGAGCCGCTGCTGCTCACCGAGTTCGGGGTCCCGGCCCGGATCGTGCCGACGGACGCCTTCGTGAAGGTCCTCGCCGAGCTGGTCGACACCGGTGACACGCTGCCCGCCGTCGAGGAACCGGCGCTGCTGCTCGGCCAGTACCTCTCCGCACTCGGCATCCTCACCGCCGAGGAGGAGGAGGACCTCCACGTACGGATGCTGAAGGGCGCGGTGGCGCTCGGGCACACACGGGTGGTGTTCAAGCCTCACCCCAGCGCCCCGGCGCGCTGGTCGCGCGGGCTGGAGAAGGAGGCCGAACGGCTCGGCGCCGACCTCACGGTGCTCGACACGCCGGTCCTCGCCGAGGTGCTCTACCAGCGGATGCGTCCGGCGCTGGTGGTCGGCTGCTTCTCCACGGCCCTGCTCACCGCCTCCGCGCTGTACGACCTGCCCGTGGCCCGTGTGGGCACCGGGACCCTGCTGGAGCGGCTCGCGCCGTACGAGAACAGCAACCGGGTGCCGGTCACCGTCGTGGACGCGCTGCTGCCGGACCTGGGCGACCGGACGGCGGTGGAGGCGCGGAAGCCGGGGATGAGCGTGGCCGACCTCAACCGGCTGGTCCGCGCGGTGGGGTACGCCATGCAGTCCAAGATCTACCCGTCGCTGCGCACGGAGGCCGAGTCGTATCTGGCGAGGCATCTGAGCACGCACACCCTGCGGTACTTCAAGCGCCGTCGGCTCACCTCACTGGGGCTGCCCGGCGGTATCCCGGTCCAGCTCGCGTTCATCCCGCGCAACGCGACCGTACGAAGAGTCGCGCGCCGGGCCAGGTCCCTCAAGCGAGCGACCCTGGGGTGAGCGCGGCGTGACCGCGAAGAGCACGACGCTTCCGACGCTCTCACCGGAGGCGGGCACCACCCCCGGCACGACCCCGCGCACCACCCCCATCGCGACCCCGGCCTCCGCCGCTCGCGGCGGGGCCCGCCCCGCGCCCCGGCTGTACGCCCTCGACGGGCTGCGGCTTCTCGCCGCCCTCTCGGTCGCGGCCTACCACTACGGAGGCCGCGACGGGGAGATCGGGAAGGCGTGGGGGACCTCGCCCGCCGTGCAGTTCCCGACCGCGCACGGCTGGTTCGCGTACGGCTGGGCGGGCGTCCAGGCCTTCTTCGTGATCAGTGGGTTCGTCATCTGTGCGAGCGGCTGGGGGCGTTCGGTCCAGTCGTTCCTCGCGTCCCGCGCGGCCCGGCTGCTGCCGGCGTACTGGGCGGCGGTCGTCCTCGTCGCGGCGGTCCTGGCCCTGCCGGGGATCGCGTTCGCACGGGTGTCGGCCAGCGAGTTCCTGGTCAACCTGACCATGCTCCAGATGCCGCTGGGCGCGGACCGCGTCCTCGGGGTGTGCTGGACGCTGTGGGCGGAGGTCCGCTTCTACGTCCTGTTCGCGCTGTGCGTCGTCCTGCCCGGGGCGACCCGGAGACGGGTCATCTGGTTCTGCGGCGGCTGGACGCTCGCCGCGACCCTGGCCGAGGCATCAAGGGAACCGTTCCTTCAGCTGGTGCTGATGCCGGAGTACGCGTCGCTGTTCATCGGCGGCATCGGCCTCTACCTGGTGCACCGGGACCGCCGGGACACCGTCGCCTGGCTGATCGTGGGGTTCAGTCTGCTGCTGAGCCAGTACCACACGGTCCGGGACATGTGGCACGGCCCGAACGACGCGTTCTTCTCCTACCGCCCCCAGTTGGGCATCGTCCTCGCCGTCGCCCTCGGCTTCGTGGCCGTCGGCGCGGTCGCGCTGGGCTTCCTCGACCGGGTGAACTGGCACTGGCTGACCACCGCCGGGGCGCTGACGTACCCGTTCTACCTGGTGCACGAGCACCTCGGCTGGCCGGTGGTGCAGGCGCTGCACCAAGGTCTGGGGCTGCCGTCCTCCCTGACGCTCGCGCTCACCGTGGCGCTGATGCTGCTGCTCGCGTGGCTGCTGCACCACGGGGTCGAACGGCCGATGCAACCGCGGCTGCGCGCGTCACTTCGGGGACGCCGTCGTTGAACCCGGAATTGTCCCAGTGTTCACCCAGGTCAGGGGTTCGAAACGGCCTTCGCGGAGAGGCTCCGCAGCATCCTTGACCGGGTCGGGGCCTTCTCGTAGGTTCCTGGCCCGTTCGCCTGTTCGCCTCGTCGACGCAAGAGAGTCTTCCGTCCTCATGACCTCTGACATGACCTCTGAACAAGGCACGATCCGGCTACCCCGTGAACTCGACGACGTACCCGGCTGGTTCCCGGTGCTCGACCAGCTCCTCTTCAACTGGTTCCTCGACCGACAGGAGGCCGCCGGTGAGCGGGGCGACCTCCTGGAGGTCGGTGTCTACATGGGCAAGAGCGCCATCTTCCTCGGCCGGCACCTCCAGGAGGGCGAGTCCTACACGGTCTGCGACCTCTTCGAGAGCGACGCCCCCGACGACGCCAACGCGGCGGAGGCCACCAAGTCGTACCGCAGCACCCTGACCCGGCGGGCCTTCGAGGCGAACTACCTCGCCTTCCACGACGAACTGCCCCGCGTCCTGCAAGGCCCCAGCTCGCTCGTCCCCGGTGAGGTGAAGCCGCGCTCGTGCCGTTTCGTGCACATCGACGCGTCCCACCTCTACGAGCACGTCCGGGACGACATCACCGCCGCCCGCGACATCCTGCTCCCCGGCGGCGTCGTCGTCCTCGACGACTTCCGCTCCGAGCACACGCCCGGTGTGTCGATCGCCGCGTGGGAGGCCGTGCTCAACCGGGGCCTCAACCCCGTCTGTCTGAGCACCCAGAAGCTCTACGGCACCTGGGGCGACCCCGAGCCGCTCCAGGAGGCCCTGCTGGAGATGGCCGCCGGGCGCGACGACTGCCACCTCAGCAACCAGCGGGCCGCCGGGCACCGGGTGATCCGCCTCAAGTCCAAGGGGATGAAGGCGCCGGACTTTCCCGGGTCCCGCCACTGGACGGAGCCCGAGCCGGCGCCGACGCCGGCCGGGCCCACCGTCACTGCCGTGCGGTCGCGGCCCCAGCCCCGGCCGCCGCTGAGCGGGGCCCGTCGGCTGGCCGCGGATCTGCTGCCGCCGGTGGTGACCAGGGCGATCCGCAAGGCGCGGGCGGGGAGGAGGCCGGGGAGGTAGAGGTCGAGTGGGGCTGGTCGCGCAGTTCCCCGCGCCCCTTTTGGGGGCTGCGCCCCCTCAGGGTCGGCGGGGCCCCCTCAGGGTCGGTCGGGTCTCATCGTCGCCCCGATTCCCGCCAGGACCGCCTCCAGCCCTACCTCGAAGCCCCGTTCGTGGTCCTGGAAGATCTCTTCGCCGGCCTCCGCCGCCAGGGGGAACGCCTTCAGGCGTTCGGCGCGCGCCGTGAGGTCGTAGCCCTGCGGGCCGGCTGCCGGATCCGGGCCCATCGCCTGTTCCTCGATGACGTGGCCGATCGTGTAGCTGTACGCCGTCAGCCAGGCCCGCGCGGCTCCCGCCGGGGTGAAGCCCGCCGCCGTGAGCATCCGCAGGTGTGCCTCCATGGGCTCCGCGTACGACAGGTCGGTGAAGCGGGTCCCGCTGTACACCTTCGCGCCGTCGCGGTAGCGCAGCAGATGCTCCCGCATCCCCCGCATCCGCGCCCGTAGCCCCTCCTGCCAGTCGGCGCCCTCTTCCCCGGCCGACGACAGTCGCGCCCAGTCCGCCGCCATCCGGCGGACCATCTCGGTCGCCATCTCGTCGAGCAGGTCCTGCTTGTTCTTGAAGTGCCAGTACAGCGCGGGTGCCTGGACGTCGAGTTCCTTGGCGATCGCCCGGAGGCTCAGCCCTTCCAGACCGACCTCGTTCAGCAACCGCAGGGCCGTCTCGGCGACCTGCTTCTTGTCCAGCTTCGGGGATTTCCTGGAAACCACGTTGACAGCTTAACGGCGTTAAGCACATGCTGTCGCCCGTCAGAACTTAACGTCGTTAAGGAGAGGTTCTCGGATGCGTACGGACACGCACACCACCGACGTCCTGATCGTCGGCGCGGGCCCCACCGGTCTCGCCCTCGCCGTCGACCTCACCCGGCGCGGTGTCCGCGCCCTGCTCGTGGAGCGGGCCGGCGCCCTGTTCCCGGGGTCGCGCGGCAAGGGCATGCAGCCGCGCACGCTGGAGGTCATGGACGACCTCGGCGTGCTGGACGCGATCCACGCCGCCGGCGGCCCCGCGCCCGTCGGGATGATCTGGAGCCTCGGGCGCCGGCAGGGCGAGCACCGGATGTTCGACGAGGTGGAGGCGACGGAGGCCGAGCCGTATCCGGGGCCCTGGCTGATCCCGCAGTGGCGTACGCAGGAGATCCTGCTGGCCCGGCTGCGGGAGCTGGGCGGTGACGTGGTGTTCGACCGTGAGCTGGTGAGGCTGGCCCAGGACGCCGACGGCGTCACGGCGTCCTTCGTCCACGGCCCCGAGGTCCGCGCCCGCTACGCCGTCGCCGCCGACGGGGGCCGGTCGACCATCCGCCGTCTCCTCGGTATCGGCATGACCGGCGAGACCGTCGACCCGGCCCCGACCCTGGTCGCGGACGTGCGCATCCCGGCCCTGGACCGCGACCACTGGCATGTGTTCCCGCCCGCGGCCGACCCGGAGGACGCCCACGGCACGGTGCCTGCGGGGGCGGTGCGGCCCGCCCGGCCCGGCTCCCTGACCGGCGGCTTCCTGGCGATCTGCCCGCTCCCCGGCACCGACGACTTCCAGCTGGTCGCCAACTTCCCCGGCGCCGAGGCCGTGGTGGACCTCTCCGCCGACGGCATCCGCAAGGTGGTCGCCGCCCGCTCGCACCTCGCGCCCGGGGATGTGACCCAGGTGCGCTGGGCGTCGGACTTCCGGCCCCGGGCGGCGCTCGCCGACCGCTTCCGCGCGGGCCGCGTGTTCCTCGCCGGGGACGCGGCGCACGTCCACTCGCCCGCCGGGGGCCAGGGCCTCAACACCAGCGTGCAGGACGCCTACAACCTGGGGTGGAAGCTGGGCGCGGTGCTGCGCGACGGTGCGGACGCGGCGCTGCTGGACACCTACGAGGAGGAGCGGCGCCCGGTGGCGGCGGACGTCCTGGGCCTGTCCACGCGGGTCCACCGGGGCGAGCAGCGCCGGGGCCGCGCCACCCGCCAGCTCGACCTCGGGTACCGGGGCGCCTCCCT
This sequence comes from Streptomyces ossamyceticus, assembly GCF_001418475.1. GTDB lineage: Bacteria > Actinomycetota > Actinomycetes > Streptomycetales > Streptomycetaceae > Streptomyces > Streptomyces ossamyceticus. Next base: position 5,639 of record NZ_LIQX01000313.1, read on the forward strand.
CTGCGTCGACACCCGCGAGGACCTGCCCCCGGACGCCCTCCGCGCCGGGGACCGCGCACCCGACGGACGGCGCGGCGGCGTACGTCTCTTCGACGCCTTCCGCGGCCCGCACTGGACTCTGCTCACGGTCGGCACCGAGGCCGCGGACCTGCCGGAGCTGCGGGGCGTGCGACGGGTCCGCATCCCGGCCTACGCGGTGTACGGCACCGGCGTCTTCCTGGTACGCCCCGACGGCTACGTCGGCTGGGCGGGCGGGACGGCGAGCGACCTGCGCCGGTACGCGACCCGCGTGGGCCTCGCCGCAGCCACACCGTGAGCTGCCGGACGCCGCTCGCCGCCCTGACCTGCTATGCGCCGCTCGCCAGAGACAGCTTGACGGCGAAGCCGAGGAACAGCGCGCCCGCCGCCGAGGTCGCCCCGGCCGACAGCCGCTTGCGGCGGCGGAACGCGGCGGCCAGCTTCGTCCCGCCGAATATCAGCGCGGTCAGATACAGCACGCTCGCGAGCTGGGCGAAGGCGCCGAGCACCACGAAGGAGAGGGCGGGGTAGGCGTACGCCGGGTCCACGAACTGCACGAAGAAGGCGACGAAGAACAGGATCGCCTTGGGGTTGAGCAGGCTGATGACCACCGCCCGCCGGAACGGCCGCTCTCCTTCCACGGCTTCCCCGCCCGCCACCTCGGCCACCGTCTGCCGGCGGCTGCGCCACATGCCCCACGCGGCCCGCAGCATGCCGACCGCGAGCCACGTCAGATAGCCGGCGCCCGCGTACTTCACGATCCCGAACAGCACGGCGTTGGCCTGCAGCAGCGAGGCCACCCCCGCCGCCGACAGGGTCATGAGCACGGCGTCCCCGCACCACACGCCCGCCGCGGCCCGGTACCCCGTCCGTATCCCCCGCCGGGCGGCGACGGACAGCACGTACAGGGAGTTGGGGCCGGGCAGCAGGACGATCAGGACGAGGCCCGCCAGATAGGTGGGAAGGTCGACGACTCCGAACATGGGCCGCATTCTGGCACGGGGGTACGACAACCCGCCCCGGAGTCCGGAAGGCGAACGCCCCCGTCAGAAGGCGTCGGACGGCACGTACGTGCCCCACACCTCGCGGAGCGCGTTGCAGACCTCGCCCACCGTGGCGCGGGCCTTCAGCGCCTCCCGCATCGGGTACAGGACGTTGTCGGTGCCCTCGGCGGCCTTCTTCAGGTCGGCGAGGGCGCTGTCGACGGCCGCCTGGTCCCGCTCGGCGCGCAGCTTCGCGAGGCGCTGCGCCTGCTGGGCCTCGATGGCGGGGTCGACGCGCAGCGGCTCGTAGGGCTCCTCCTCGTCGAGCTGGAAGCGGTTGACGCCGACGACGACACGTTCGCCGGAGTCGGTCTCCTGGGCGATCCGGTAGGCGCTGCGCTCGATCTCGTTCTTCTGGAAGCCGTGCTCGATCGCGGAGACCGCGCCGCCGAGGTCCTCGACCTTCCGCATCAGCTCGACCGCGGCGGCCTCGACGTCGTCGGTCATCTTCTCGATGACGTAGGAGCCCGCGAAGGGGTCGACGGTCGCGGTCACGTCCGTCTCGTAGGCCAGCACCTGCTGGGTGCGCAGGGCCAGGCGGGCCGACTTGTCGGTGGGGAGCGCGATGGCCTCGTCGAAGGAGTTGGTGTGCAGCGACTGCGTGCCGCCCAGCACCGCGGCCAGGCCCTGCACGGCCACCCGCACCAGGTTCACCTCGGGCTGCTGGGCGGTCAGCTGGACGCCCGCGGTCTGCGTGTGGAAGCGCAGCATCAGCGACTTGGGGTTCTTCGCCCCGAACTCGTCCTTCATCACCCGCGCCCAGATCCGGCGCGCGGCACGGAACTTGGCGACCTCCTCCAGGATCGTCGTCCGGGCGACGAAGAAGAAGGAGAGGCGGGGGGCGAAGTCGTCGACGTCCATGCCGGCCGCGACCGCCGTGCGCACGTACTCGATGCCGTCGGCGAGGGTGAACGCGATCTCCTGCGCGGGCGAGGCACCGGCCTCGGCCATGTGGTAGCCGGAGATCGAGATGGTGTTCCACTTCGGGATCTCGGCCTTGCAGTATTTGAAGATGTCCGCGATCAGCCGCAGCGAGGGCTTGGGCGGGAAGATGTACGTGCCGCGGGCGATGTACTCCTTCAGCACGTCGTTCTGGATCGTGCCGGTCAGCTGGTCGGCGCTGACGCCCTGCTCCTCGGCGACGAGTTGGTACAGCAGGAGCAGCAGCGAGGCGGGGGCGTTGATCGTCATCGACGTGGAGACCTTGTCCAGCGGGATGCCGCCGAACAGGACCCGCATGTCGTCGATCGAGTCGATGGCCACACCCACCTTGCCGACCTCGCCGTGCGCGATCGGGGCGTCGGAGTCGTGGCCCATCTGGGTCGGCAGGTCGAACGCGACGGACAGGCCCATCGTGCCGTTGGCGATGAGCTGCTTGTAGCGGGCGTTGGACTCCACCGCCGTGCCGAAACCGGCGTACTGACGCATCGTCCACGGCCGCCCCGTGTACATGGACGGGTACACACCGCGGGTGAAGGGGTACTTCCCGGGGGCACCCAGCTTGTCCGCCGGATCCCAGCCCTCGAGGGCGTCCGGTCCGTACACCGGCTCGATGGGCAGTCCGGACTCCGACTCGCGCGCCATGGTGTGTGCCTCCGCGTTGCTTGTTACTCGGTGGTTACTCGCTAGTACAGACGACCCTCGCGACGGACTGTAGCGGCGGCCGTGCGCCCGGTGGAGGGGCACCTGCTGGGACCTTGCTCACAACCATGCCCCGTTGTTCGCGACGGGTCACGCCCGGGCAACCTTTCGGCAGACCCGGTCGGGAGGACGGCCGGGCCCGCGTGCCCACGAGACCGCGGCCATGAGACGGCGGGGAGCCGGATGCGTACCAAGGACATGCGGAGATCGGCGGCCGCGCTCGCGGTGATCGTGGTGGCCGGCGGCTGTACGGGCCCGGTGGTGACGCTGGACGGGGACCAGCGGCAGCCGGTCCGTATCGACGGGACGGCCACGCCGGGCGGCGGCACCCTGAAGGACGACGGCGACACGAAGGCCGGCGGCGACGGCGACCAGAAGGG
>NZ_LIQX01000314.1 GCF_001418475.1 Streptomyces ossamyceticus
GTACTTCGGCGCACCGGCCAGCGCGTTGCGCTCGTCCTCCGTCAGCTTGGCGTAGGCCAGCGGAGAGGACGGGTTCGACGGGAAGGCCTTCGCCAGGTTGGCCTGGCTCTCCGCACGCAGCGAGAAGTCCATCAGCTGGTAGGCGTTGTCCACGTTCGCAGCGCCCTTGGCGATGGCGTAGGCCGAGAACTGGCGGCGTATGCCATTGAGTTGCCGCTCCACCGGCACACCCTGCTTCTGAAGGTCGGCGATCCGGCCGTCCCAGACGGTGGACATCGTCACCTCCTGGCGGCTCAGCAGAACGCCGGGCACCGGGCCGCTGTCCCAGAACTTCTTGATGTCACCTCGCAGTCGGGTCAGCACCTTGAAGGCGCGGTCCACGTCCAGCGGATACAGCTTGTCCATCGGGACGCCGTCGGCCAGCAGCGCGAACTCCAGCTCCGGCAGGTCACCGTCGGGGCTACACATCGCCCGGCCGCCCTTGAACGCCTTGGTGTCCCAGAAGTCCGCCCACGACTCCGGCTTCTTACCGCCGAAGGCGTCCGTGCGGTAGGCGATGCACTGGCCGTAGAAGCTGTGGCCGATGGCATGGTCGGTGGTCTGAGCCTCGGGGATCTTCGCGCTCTCCACGCTCTTGAGCCGGTCCCGGTCCAGCGACTCCAGGGCGCCCTCGGCCGCGTACTTGGCGAACGACATCATCGAGTCGTTGATGAGGTCGCACTGCGGGCGGCCCTGCTTGATCTGGGCCAACAGTGGGGCGTTGTCCAGGTTGAGCACCTTGACCTGGATACCGGTCTCCTGCGTGAACGGCGTATAGATCGCCTTCTGCAGAGCCGCCCCGTAGGAACCGCCGCTGTCACGGACGACCACCGTCTTACTGCCGCTCTTGCCGCTGCCGGACGAGACACGGCTCGTGCCGGTACCGCAAGCGCTGAGGGCGGTCGCGGCGGCTGCGCCCGCCGTGACTCCGCCAATTCCTCGCAGGAACAGTCTGCGGTCTATTCGGGCGTCTTTCATTGTGTGCCTCCTGGTGGTGCCGGCCGCGAGAAGGGGAGAGCGGCTGGGGACGTGGAAAGAGCGGCAGTCGGAGCTGGGTCCAAGGGGTGATCCGCCCCGGCGAGGGCGACGCACCGTCGGAATCGACGCCCTGCCGGGGCGGGAGAGGGTGGCCGCGCGGCCGNNGGGTCGATCCTTCGGAGCTGTCGGTACGGGACGGTGCGCGTCGTGCGTCAGATGCCGAGCATGGTGTTGAGCTCGTCCAGGGACTTGACGGTCACGTAGTCGTAGCCGTGGGTCACCGGGTCGCAGCCGCGGTCCAGGAGGACGAGGTTGCGGAAGCCCATGTCGTGCATCGGCATCAGGTCGTAGCGAGTGTGCGAGGAGACATGCACGAAGTCCTCGGGAGACGCGTCGAGCTGGTCGAGCATGTACTCGAACGCGGCGTAGCGGGGCTTGTAGTAGCCGGCCTGCTCCGCGGTGAAGACCGCGTGGAAGTCCGCCCCGAGCCGGGGCACGCTCTCCTCCAGGAAGGCATCCCCGGCGTTGGAGAGGATCACCAGCTTGTAGTTCTCGCCCATCTTCTTCAGCGGTTCCGGCACGTCGGCGTGCGCGCCCCAACTACGGACACCGTCGGCGAACCGCTTGCCCGCGTCCGGGGCGGCCTTCACGCCCCACTTGCGGCAGACCCGCTCGAAGGAGTCCTGCAGCACCTGCTCGTAGGGGTAGTACTCGCCGCGGACCTGGTCGTAGCGGTAGCCGCGGAACTCCTTGACGAACTGGTTCCAGTGCTCGGCCGGGATCTGGTCGCCGACGAGCTCCCGTGTGATGGGGGTCATCGGCCACTCGATCAGCGTGCCGTAGCAGTCGAACGAGACGTACTTCGGGCGGAACTGGAACGAGGGAATGGGCATGGGAGTGCTCACTTTCTTGCTGCGGGGAACGGGTTACGGGCGACCCCGATTTCAGGCATGCCCATGACAGGGATGTCGGGGTGGGGCGCGGGTG
>NZ_LIQX01000315.1 GCF_001418475.1 Streptomyces ossamyceticus
GAAGGTGCCCGAGGCGCGGCGGGCTCCAGGTGGGTGAGCAGCGCGGCCGGCAGGAGTGCCACGGCGCGGACGCCGCCGTAGGGGGAGCGGGTGTCCACGGACACGCTGAACCCGTAGCGCCGGGCGAGGACCCCGACGACGGCGAAGCCGAACCGGGGCGGGTCGCCGAGGCGGGTGACGTCCACGGCACGGGCTCCGTCGAGCAGCCGGCCGGCGCTCTCGACGGCGTGGGCGTCCATGCCGACGCCGGCGTCGTCGACGATGACGCAGGCACCGTTGTGCACGGTCTGCACGGTGACCTCGACGGTGGTGTCGGGCTGCGAGTGGCGGGCGGCGTTGTCGAGCAGTTCGGCGAGGGCGAGGACGACGGGTTCCACGGCGCGGCTCTCGACCGCGATGTCGACCTGGCCGTTGACCCGGATCCGCCGGTAGTCGCGGATGCGGGAGGTGGCGCCGCGGACGACGTCGATCAGCGGGGAGGTGGCGCGCTGGCGGCCCGGCCAGGATCCGCACAGGACGGCGATGGCCTGGGCGCGGCGGCCGAACTGGGCGTTGGTGTGGTCGACCTCCAGCAGGTCGCGCAGGACGTCGGGGTCGTCGTGCCGGTCCTGCATCTCGGCGATGGAGATCTGCTGTTCGTTGGCGAGTGCCTGGAGGGAGCGCATCGACGCCTGGAGGGCGGCCTTGGCGGAGCGGTCGGCTCGGGAGCGGGCGTGGTCGACGGCGACGGAGAACAGGGCGAGGACCCGCTCCAGGTGTTTGCCGTACTCGGTGGCGGCGATCCGGGCGTCGCGCGGTCCGATGCCGGGGACGTCCTGGCCGGGGTGGTCGGCGAGGGCGGGCAGCCGGACCGAGACCAGATGGCGCAGCTCCTCCTCACGCGCCCGGACCTCGCGGACCAGGTCGGCGTTCCGTCTGCGCTGCCGCGCGGTGATCCCGTGCTGGCGCAGCAGGAGCACGGCGGTGGCGAGCAGGGCCGCGGCCAGGCCCCAGGTCACCGCCTGCGGTATCTGATCGGTCATGAAAGTCCACGAGTCCTTACGTCCTCAAGTCCCGGAACGTCCTCAGGTCCCGGACGGTGAACGCGGGTTGACGGAGCGCCCGACGTTAGTGATGCGGCCCCGGCGTGTCTTCCCGTGGCGCGCAGGGAAGTTGTCACAGGGCGCACGAGTGGCGCAAGGGGTGTGAAGAGGCCGGTGACCTTCCCTTCCGCATGATCGACCGACCGCACGGCACGGCAATCGCTTGCCGCGTTAGGGTGCCCCGACGGCCTGATCGGACTCCGAATCGTCTTTGATCATGCATCAGTTGAAGCTTTCGCGGTCAGGAATCGTATGAGACCGCAAGGAAGCCGTCGGGATCGATGAACGGGAGGAGTGGCGTTGCCCGCGGGAAGCTATGCCGTCGACGCGCTGAACACCGAGGAGCTTCAGCCGCGGGAGCGGGCCGACTTCTGGACCGAGCACATCGGCACGTACCACTCCCGGATGGGCTTCAGATACGCCCGCGCGGAGAACTTCCACGGGCGGACGGTCAGGCAGCGCACCGACACGTATCAACTGGTCAAGTACCGCTCGGACCGGATCGAGTACAGCCGGACCCCGCACCAGGTGCGGCAGGACCCGGACGAGGACTACCGGCTGCTGCTGCCGCTGGGCGGGGAGATCGTACTGCGGCAGGACGGCGAGGAGGCGCGGCTGACGCCGGGCACCGGGGCGCTGGTCTCCTTCGCGTCGCCGTTCCAGTGTCTGCAGAGCGACGCCGTCGACGCGTTCATCCTCACCGTTCCCGCCCGTGAGGTGAACGGCCGGCTGGGCTGCCGGGCGCCGGTGTCGGCCGGGCTGGACCTGACCCGCGGGCTGGGGCGGATCGTGGGCGGGATGCTGACCGCCCTGCACGAGGAGCGGGAGCATCTGACCGACCCCGAGTTCGACGCCGTCTCCGACCGGCTGGTGGAGCTGGTGTGCATGCTGGCCGCCGGGGACGACCGCCCCGATGTGCCGGGGCAGTTGGGCGAGGTGGAGGCGATGGTCCGCCGCTATGTGCGCGACCACGTGGCCGACCCGGGGCTCACGGGGACGACGGTGGCGCGTGCGCTCGGCTGGTCGCTGCGGCAGATACAGCTCGCGTTGCAGCAGGCGGGGACCACGCCCCGTGAGCTGATCCGCGAGGAGCGGCTGCGGCTGGTGCGGGACCGGTTGCTGTGCGCGGAGTGCGAGCACCAGTCGATCACGGACCTGGCCTATTCCGCCGGTTTCTCCTCCGCGAGCGCCCTCAGCACGGCCTTCCGGCGGCGCTACGGGGTGAGCCCGAGGGAGATGCGGCAGAACCCGCGCTGACCGTGCGGCGGTGGGGCGGCCCGGCGAGCGGCCTTTTGAAGGTTCTCGGACCGTCCGGTGACAGGTCACTCACAAGCCACACGGCACGGACACGGAATGGGCGGGATGTCGGACGTCTCCCGTCAGATGTCCGGATTCCGGGGTTGCGGAACTTGGCCGAGATTGCCCGTAAGTGGCCCATACAGTTTCCGGGTTTGTTCGCCGATGACCGGACCGGGACGTGTGAGGTACGTCTCACCACGCGCCCGGTCCGTCGACGGGTGTCCGGCCACCGAGCGGAGCCCGGCCCGTCACCTACGGCCGCTGTCCCGGGAACGCGCCCGCGCCGAGCCGCTCGAAGCGCTCCTGCACATTGGCGGCGAAGGCCTGCTGCTCGGGTCCGGCGAAGGCCTGCCCGGTCACGTTCATGGCGACCGTCAGCACACCGCTGATCGGCGCGCCGGGTGAGGTGCGCACGGGGGTGCACAGGAAGTCGAACTCCTGGGGCTGCGGGTAGTCGTACGTGCCGAGGTGCGCGCGGGAGAGGGTGGCCGCGCGGCCGCTGTGGAAGGCGTCGTCCATGGCGTTGAAGACGCCGACGGCGTCCAGGTGCGGCAGGGCGAGCCGGCCCGGGCTGAACTGCGGCACCATGCCGAAGGCCTGGCCCTGCTTGCCGTTGGCGTAGCGCAGCAGGTGGTTGGGCCCCTCGGTGAGCATGATCGGGAAGGGGGCGCCGTCGAACACCGCGAACAGCTCCTGCTGCTGGGCGAGCAGGCTGTCGCGCAGCTTGAAGTCGGCGAGCAGGGTCTCGGAGAGCTCCTGCATGGCCTCGCGTATCCGGCGGTCCCACTGGCGGGGCTCGAAGTCGGCGACACAGACGGTGCCGAGGATCATGCCGGTGTTGTCCCGCAGCGGGGTGCCGAGGTACGAGCGGACTCCCAGGTCGTTGACGAGGGGGTTGCCCTTGAACCTGGGGTAGTCGAAGACGTCGTCCAGGGCGAGCTGGGACCCCTGGGCGACCACGTGGGGGCAGAAGCCGTAGTCGCCGGGCGCCTCACGGGACAGTTCGCTCAGGTCGAAGGGGATGGCCGGGCTGTCCGGGCCGACCCTCTCACCGGGGGACGAGGTCGGGATGTACATGCCGCGGAACATCTGCCGCTCGTCGTTGATGAAGTTCACCATGGCCAGGGGCGAGCGGGTGAAGCTCGCGGCGAGCCGGGCCACCCGGTCGAAGGTGGCTTCCGCTTCCACGCTGTTGAGGCCGAGCACCTGCAGCCGTAGCCTGCGCTGTTCGCTCGCGCGGAGTGCCTGGTCGGATGAGGTCAGGGGATCCATACCGCAGATGAAAGCAGAATCTCGGACTCCACGGTTCACCACGGCCGTTAATTTCTGTCCCGGATGCCTCACAGACAACGGTGATCCCTCTAGGCTGACTTGATGGACAGCGCCACGGACGGCCCTGACGGACCCTCTGCCTCACGGGCCCCGCCCTGTCGGCCAACCCGGGAGCCTGTCCAAATTTCTCCAAGTTTCAACCTTCGGCGATCACTTCCCGCCAAACCTTGAACGACAATCGAGCGGAAACGATTTTGCGTACGACAATCGTGCGATGGTCCGGTTTTCGACGGTCGTGCGTGCGCTTCCGGCTGAACGAGAGGGTGTCGAGCGGTGGGGCGAGTGCGGTTCGGGCTGCGGACCCCCGGTCTCACATGTGGGCTGGAACACCCTTCCGCCCAAGACGTTTTCGCGCCAAGATCCACTGAGCGCACAGCGCCGCAGTACAGCATCCGGGACGGTCGGCCACCGTTCCGGTGAGGGACCTGTCGACGACAGGTTCCGGGGCCTGTCGTCGACAGGCCTGAGTGAGGGCGCCCTGCCCCGCTGATCCACGGGGGACCCGGTACGAGGACGTCCGGGTGGCCACTTCAGACTCGTGAACCTGAAACATGCTCAACATCCGCCGGACTCGGCGACCCCGGGGCCACGTGGAGGTCGAGCGCGCCATCACACAGGCACATCGACGCACAGGCGAAGGAGAGGTCCGTTGAAGAAGTCGGACGTGGACGCACGGTCCGTGGCAGTGATCGGCATGGCCTGCCGACTCCCGGGGGCCGCCGGGACCGACGAACTGTGGAAGCTGCTGCGCGACGGCGTGGACGCCACCAGCGAGACCCCACCGGAACGGTACGACGTGGACGCCCTGCACGATCCCCGGCCGGGCCCCGGCAAGCTGGCCAGCAGGCGGGCCGGGTACGTGGAGGCGGCGGAGTTCGACGCCGAGTTCTTCGGACTGTCCGCCACCGAGGCGGTGGAACTCGATCCGCAGCAGCGCCTGTTGCTGATGACCACCTGGGAGGCGCTGGAGGACGCGGGCCAGCGGCCGGACGTCCTGGCGGGCAGCCGTACCGGCGTCTTCGTGGGCAACGCCCGCGCCGACTACCTGGAGCGTGCCCTGCGGCTCGGCCCCGACGGGGTGACCGCCGCCCAGCTGCACAACTTCCGCTCGCTGCTGCCGGCCCGGCTCTCCCACTTCTTCGACCTCCGCGGCCCCAGCATGGTCGTGGACACGGCGTGCTCGTCCTCGCTGACCGCCGTGCACAGCGCCGTGCAGAGCCTGCGCGCCAAGGAGATCCCGCTCGCCGTGGTCGCCGGTGTGAACCTCAAACTCCGCCCCGACGAGGGCCAGGTGATGACCGCGGCCGGCGGCATGTCCGCCGACGGGCGCAGCAGGTTCGGTGACGCGAGCGCCGACGGGCACGCGCCCAGCGACGCCGTCGCCGTCGTCGTGCTGAAGCCCCTCGCCGACGCGGTCGCCGACGGGGACCGGATCCGCGCCGTCATCCAGGGCAGCGCCGTCGGCAACGACGGCGGCACCAGCGACTCGGTGCTCAACCCCTCCCTCACCGGTCAGCTCGACGTGCTGCGCTGGGCGTACGAGGACGCCGGGATCGACCCCGCCGACGTCGACTACGTCGAGGCGCACGGCTCCGGGTCCCCCGTGTTCGACCCGCTGGAGCTGACCGCGCTCGGCAAGGTGCTGGGCGAGGGGCGCCCGGCGGAACGGCCGCTGCTCGTCGGCTCGGTGAAGTCGAACATCGGTCACGCGGAGGCCGCGGGCGGACTGGCCGGGCTGATCAAGGCGGTGCTCTGCCTGGAGCACGGCGAGATCCCGGCCAGCCTCCATGTGGAGACCCCCAACCCCGCGGTCGCCTGGGACGAACTGCCGCTGGAGATCCCCCGCTCGCCGCGTCCCCTGGCCGACCTCGGCCGTCCCGCTGTCATGGGCATATCCGGTCAGGGGTCCTCCGCGCTCAACGCCCATGTCGTGCTGCGCCAGGCCGAGCCCGCCCGGGAGAGCTTCAAGGAACGACTCATGGCGGCGCTGTCGATCACCACCTATGTGCTCCCGCTCTCCGCGCGGACGCCCGCCGCGCTGGACGCGCTGGCCCGGTCGTACGCGGAGTACCTCGACACCGGCGGGGCGGGCGCCGGGTACTCGGTGCGGGACATCTGCTTCAGCGCCGCGCTGCGCCGCCGCCACCACGAGCACCGGATGGCGGTGTCCGGCGCCACGCACGCGGAGCTGGTGGCCGCGCTCACCGGGACGCCCGGCGCACACACCGCGCACTCCACCCGCGAGGTCGCCGACCGCTACCGCGCGGGCGAGGAGGTGGACTGGGAGAAGGAATTCAAGGAGTTCAAGAAGGGCGCCCGCTTCGTCCCCCTCCCCCACTACCCGTGGCAGACCAAGCGGTACTGGCCCGGTGAGAGCGCCCGCGGCGGCGGGGACCTGGAGAGCGACCTGTCGTCCTGGCTGCTGCGGGAGCACGCCCGCACCGGTTTCGACGACGGCTCCACCCTCACCGAGATCGGCATCGACTCGCTCGCCCGGCTCCGTATCGTGGTGGAGCTGACCAGGCGGTCCGGCCAGGAGGTCGACCCGGAGGAGTTCGGCCGCCTGCGTACGGTCGGCGAACTGCGCGAGTGGACCCGTGAGCTGGAGGCCGCGGCCCGATGAGTGCCCGTCCCGGGGTCGGCACGCCCGACCCGAACAAACCCGGCGGCCCGTCGGCGCCCGGGCAGAGCACCGACCCGCAGACCCTGTACGGCTGGTTCGCCCGCTCCGCCGAGGAGTTCGCGGACGAGGCCGCGCTGGAGGTCGGGGAGCAGCGGCTGACGTACGCCGAACTGCGGCGGCTCACCGAGGGGATCGCCGCCCGGCTGCTCACGGCGGCGGGGGGCGAGCGGCCCCGGCGGATCGGACTGCTGGCGAGCCGCTCGGTCGCCGCGTACGCCGGGTATCTCGCGATCCAGCGGGCGGGGGCCACCGTCGTCACCCTCAACCCGGAGCACCCGGCGGGCCGCACCGCCGGGATCGTCCGGGCGGCGGAGCTGGACCTGATCCTCACCGACACCGAGGACGCGGACCCCGGGGTGCCGCGGCTCGTCCTGGACGAGCCGGCGCTGGCGGAGATCGCCGCGGCGCCCCGTCCCGACGCGGAGTGGCCCCGTGTGGGCCCGGACGATCTGGCGTACATCATCTTCACCTCCGGTTCGACCGGGACGCCGAAGGGCGTGCCGATCACCCACCGGAACATCTCCGCCAACCTCGGTCATGTGGCGTCCCGGTACGGTGTCGGGCCCGGCAGCCGGATGTCTCAGACGTTCGAGCTGACCTTCGACGCCTCAGTGCACGATCTGTTCGTGGCCTGGGCGGGCGGGGCGACCCTGGTGGTGCCGGCCCGCAGTCAGCTGCTGTCACCGGTGAAGACCGTCAACGCCCTGCGGCTGACGCACTGGTTCTCGGTGCCCTCGCTCATCACCTTCGCCTCCCGCCTCGGCACCCTGAAGCCGGGCAGCATGCCCACCCTGCGGTGGACGATCTTCGGGGGCGAACCGCTGCCCCTGGCCGCGGCCCGCGAGTGGCGGGAGGCCGCCCCGAACAGCGAGCTCGACGTGCTGTACGGGCCGACGGAGCTGACCATCTCCTGCACCGGCTACCGCTTCCCCGCGAACCTCGCCGACTGGCCGCAGACCCCGAACGGCACGGCGCCGATCGGCCGGTGCTTCCCCACCCTGGACTTCCTGCTCCTGGACGAGGACGGCGAGCCCGCAGACACCGGGGAGCTGTGCATGCGCGGCCCGCAGCGCTTCCCCGGCTATCTCGATCCGGCGAACGACGCGGGCCGTTTCGTCCCCGCCGACGACGGCACGGACCCAAGCACGGGCACAAGCACCGGCACCGGCACCGGCACCGGCACCGGCAAGGTCACCGAGGCCGACTGGTACCGCACCGGCGACCGGGTCGCCCTGCGCGACGGGCAGCTGATCCACCTCGGGCGCACCGACCACCAGGTGAAGATCCGCGGTCATCGCATCGAACTCGGTGAGATCGAGGCGATGTTGCGGGAGCAGGACGGAGTCCGCGAGGCCGTCGTGCTCGCGGTGCCGGCCGCCGACGGCGAACCGGAGCTGGAGGCCGCCGTCAGCGGCACCCGCTGCGCCCCCGACCGACTGTTCGCCGGACTCGGCTCCCGGCTCCCTCCTTATATGCTGCCGCGCCGGATCACCGTCCTCGACGAACTGCCGCTCAACCCCAACGGCAAGATCGACCGCCGGGCCCTCCTCACCGAACTCACCCGCCCCCGCTGACCCTTCCCCGACCCCTTCCGACA
>NZ_LIQX01000316.1 GCF_001418475.1 Streptomyces ossamyceticus
TCTCCACCCGGTCGGCCGCCGACGATCCCGTCGACGTGGCCGCCGACGCTCCCGTGGACGTGGCCACCGCGTTGCCCAACTGCTCCGTGTTCGCCATGCCCGCACCCTAACCGGGCGGGGGGACGCCGAAGACCCTGCCGTCGGCGAACGACGGCAGGGCCCGGAAGGAGGCGCCGCGCGCGCGTACTACGCGGCGGAGGTGCTGCTGGAGCTGCTGCTGGTCGAGGACGAGCCCGAGGACGACTTCGCGTCGGACGACGACGTCGAGGACGCGGCCTTCGAGTCCGAGGAGGACGTCGACGACTTCGACGACGCCGGGCTGCTGCTCGACGACGAGCCGCGGCTGTCGTTGCGGTAGAAGCCGGAGCCCTTGAAGACGATGCCGACCGCCGAGAACACCTTCTTGAGGCGGCCGTTGCAGCTGGGGCACTCGGTCAGGGCGTCGTCGGTGAACTTCTGCACCGCTTCGAGGCCCTCACCGCATTCGGTGCACTGGTACTGGTACGTCGGCACTGGTCTTCCTCCTGGCACTCTCACTCGATGAGTGCTAACGACGATCCATAGTGACCTATTCCAAGGCCATCAGTCCACTGTCACCGGCACTCGGTGACCGACGACACGCGCGACGGTACGGCTCCGGGGCCGTGCCACCAGGCGTGAACGCAGTGCCAACAGGGTCACCAGCGCCAGTGCCGTACCGGCCATCGGCACCAGGAACCCGGCGCCGCCCCACAGCCGGTCCTCCAGTTGTCCGGCGGCCGTGACGGCGGCCGCCTGGCCGAGCGCGACCGCGCCGGTCAGCCAGGTGAACGCCTCCGTGCGGGCGCCCGCCGGGACGAGGCTCTCGACCAGGGTGTAGCCGGTGATCAGCGCGGGCGCGATGCACATGCCGACCAGGAGCCCCAGGGCGGCGAGCACGGCCACGGAGTCGGCGGTCCACAGGGCGGAGGCCACGAGCGCGAGGGCGGTGTACCCGGCGATCAGGCGCCGTCGCGGAGTCGCCTTCCAGACGATCGCGCCGCAGACGACGCCGGAGAGCATGTTGCCGGCGGCGAAGACGCCGTACAGGACGCCGTTCATGCCGGGCTCGCCGATCGACTCGCTGAAAGCGGCGAGCGACACCTGCATGCCGCCGAAGACGGAACCGATGCCCAGGAAGGCGACGATCAGGACGCGCACCCCCGGGACCGACAGCGCGGAGACGTGCTCCACGCGCGCGTGGGACGCGGGTACGATCGCGGGCTGTGTGCCCCGCTGCGCGGCGAACAGCAGTCCGCCGACCAGCGTGAGCGTGGCCTCGGTGAGCAGCCCCGCGGCCGGGTGCACGGCCGTGCAGAGCGCGGTGGCCAGCAGCGGGCCGAGCACGAAGGTCAGCTCGTCCGTGACGGACTCGAAGGCCGCCGCGGTCGACATCAGGGGCGAGCCCTTGAGCTTGACGCCCCAGCGGGCCCGCACCATGGGCCCGACCTGCGGCACCGAGGCACCGGTCGGCACGGCGGCGACGAACAGCGCCCACAGGGGGGCGTGGGCGAGTGCCAGCGCCGTCAGGGAGAGGGCTGCCACGCCATGGACGAGGATGCCCGGAAGCAGGACCGCGCGCTGGCCGTAACGGTCGGCGAGACGGCCGCTGTACGGGGCGAACAGCGCCATGGAGACACCGGTGACGGCGGCGACGGCGCCCGCCGCCCCGTACGAGCCGGTGGTGTGCTGCACCAGCAGCACGAGGGAGAGCGTCAGCATCGCGAACGGCTGGCGTGCCGCGAAGCCGGGGAGGAGGAACGTCCACACGCCGCGGGTGCGCAGCAGTTGCCCGTATCCCGGGCGGGACGCCTTCGAGGTGACCGTGGATGCCACGGCCCGTGCCTTTCCGCCGCCTGGTAGCGCGGTCCCCAGGTCGCGGGGCCGGGCGCCGAGAGCTGTCCTCTTGCGCTACTGCGGTAGATGCCGACGCCCACGGAAGGGGGCGATCCGGCCGCCATACGGTCGCGCCAGCTCTGCGTCAGACAGAGTTGGTCCGATCAAGTGCGCCTTCATCGTACAGGGGGAACGGGCCGCTCACCTGTGAAAATGGGCACTTCCGGCGGTCGGGCCTCCGAATCCCGATGGTGTGAACGGTTGGAAATCCGGTGTTAACGGCCCGGCGTCACCCGCTCAGCGGCGGGATCCGCCGTTGCCGTTGCCCGTGCCCAGCCATCCGGCGAGCTTGCCGCCCTGACCGACGGCCCGCAGGCGGCGCTCCGCGCTGTCCCGGACGGGGTCGGTGGCGACGACGAGGAGTTCGTCCCCGCGGCGCAGCACGGTGGTCGGCAGGGGTACGAACGACGTGCCGTCGCGGACGACGAGGGTGACGGCCGAGCCCGCGGGCAGCCGCAACTCGTTGACCTCGACGCCGTGCATACGGGACCCCTCCGGGATGGCCACCGACAGCAGATGGCCGCGCAGCCGCTCCAGGGGCGCCGATTCGATGCCGAGGTCGGCGGCCTCGTCGCCGCTGCCGCCCAGTCGCAGCTTGCGGGCCAGCCAGGGCAGGGTCGGCCCCTGGATCAGGGTGTAGACCACGACCAGCACGAAGACGATGTTGAAGATCCGGCGGCTGCCCTCGACGCCGCTCACCATGGGGATGGTCGCCAGGATGATGGGCACCGCGCCGCGCAGGCCGGCCCACGACAGCAGGGCCTGCTCGCGCCACGGGATCCGGAACGGCACCAGGCCCACGATGACGCTCAGCGGTCGCGCCACCATGGTGAGCACCAGGCCGATGACGAGCGCGGGCCAGATGTCGTCGCCCATCTCGTGCGGGGTGACGAGCAGGCCGAGCAGCACGAACATGCCGATCTGGGCGATCCAGCCGACGCCCTCGGCGAAGCCGCGGGTGGCGGGCCAGTGCGGCAGCTTGGCGTTGCCGAGCACCATGGAGGCCAGGTAGACGGCGAGGAAGCCGCTGCCGTGGGCGAGTGCGCCGGCCGCGTACGCGGCGACGGCGATGGCCATGACGGCGATCGGGTAGAGACCGGAGGCGGGCAGGGCCACATGCCTCAGGCCCCACGAGCCGAGCCAGCCCACCGCGAGGCCGATGGCGGCGCCGATCGCCAGTTCGAGGGCTATCTCGCCGATCAGGGCGTACCAGTGCTCGACCGGTCCGGCCGTGGAGAGTGCGGCGACGAGGATGACCACCGGGGCGTCGTTGAAGCCGGACTCGGCCTCCAGGATGCCCGTCACGCGCGCGGGGAGGGGGATCTTGCGCAGCACGGAGAACACGGCCGCCGCGTCGGTGGAGGACACCACCGCGCCGATGATGAGCGACTGCCGCCACTCCAGTCCGATCAGGTAGTGCGCCCCCGCGGCCGTCACCCCGACGCTCACCGCGACCCCGACCAGCGCCAGTGAGCTGGCGGCCGGCAGGGCCGGCTTGATCTCCTTCCACTTCGTGCCGAGGCCGCCCTCCGCCAGGATGACGACGAGGGCCGCGTAGCCGATGACCTGGGTCAGTTCGGCGTTGTCGAAGTGGATGTCCCCGATGCCGTCCTGACCCATGGCGATGCCGATGCCGAGGTAGACGAGCAGGCTGGGGAGCCCGCTGCGCGACGAGATCCGGACCGCGGCCACCGCGACCAGGAGGACGAGCGAACAGACGAGCAGGAGCTGGTTGAGGTCATGGACAGTCAGAGGGTCGTACCTTTCTCGCCGAACCGCACGTGGTTCCAGGTGGTGGGCTGCCGAGCACCTGAAGGGGGCACGTGCGCGTGAGGGCATACGAAGCCGATCACGGGAACCGTGCCGTGGGGTTACTTCAGTGCAAGTACTTCGTTACCTTACCTAACTCTTGACGATTTCTTGACGCTTGCGGGTGCATGATCGAACGTCCGTCTGTGTCAGTTCCCGACTCCGCGTCAAGTCGTGTCGGGCCCTGCGCCTATGGTTGCTCCAGCGTTCAGTACAAAGCACAGCCCGACCTGCCGCTCGTGTTAGGACAGCAAGGACAGCGATGCCCCCCAACACCACCGCCTCCTCCGGCCAGCAGTCCGGCAAGTCCGGCAGGAAAAAGGGGCGCAAAGTACGCCTTCTCCTGATCATCCTGGTTCTGGCCCTCATCGGCGGCGTCGGCTTCGGGGCGTTCTGGTCCATCAGCACGGTCCGCGCCTCGTTCCCGCAGACCAAGGGCTCCATAACCCTGGAGGGCCTGTCCGGCCCGGTCGACGTCAAGCGCGACGGCTACGGGATCCCGCAGGTCTACGCCTCCTCCGACGAGGACCTGTTCATGGCGCAGGGCTTCGTCCAGGCGCAGGACAGGTTCTACGAGATGGACGTGCGCCGCCACATGACGGCCGGCCGCCTCTCGGAGATGTTCGGCGAGGGCCAGGTCGACAACGACGAGTTCCTGCGCACCCTCGGCTGGCACCGTGTCGCCGAGGAGGAGTACAAGTCCACGATCTCGGCCGAGACGAAGAAGTACCTCGACGCGTACGCCAAGGGGGTCAACGCCTACCTCGCCGGCAAGGACGGCGAGGAGATCTCCCTGGAGTACGCGGCCCTCGGCTTCGCCAACGACTACAAGCCCGAGGAGTGGACCCCGATCGACTCCCTGGCCTGGCTGAAGGCCATGGCCTGGGACCTGCGCGGCAACATGCAGGACGAGATCGACCGGGCCCTGATGACCAGCCGCCTCGGCCCCAAGCAGATCGCCGACCTGTACCCGCAGTACCCGTACGACCGCAACAAGGCGATCGTCCAGGAGGGCACGTACGACGAGCTCACCAAGACCTGGACCGATGGCTCGGGCACCGCCCAGAACGCCGGCGGCGCCGCGCAGGGCACGGGCGGCACGGGCACGAACACCGGCGGCACGGGCACGGGCGGAACAGGCACCGGGACCGGTACGGGCACCGCGGGTGCCTCCTCCGACTCCTCGGCCCTCTCGACCCAGCTGACGGGCCTCTACGACGTCCTGGAGGACCTGCCCGAGGCCGTCGGCGTGAACGGCAACGGCATCGGCTCCAACTCCTGGGTCGTCGCCGGCAGCCACACCATCACCGGCAAGCCCCTGCTCGCCAACGACCCGCACCTGTCGGCCTCGCTGCCCTCCGTCTGGTACCAGATGGGCCTGCACTGCAAGTCGGTCTCCCAGAAGTGCCAGTACGACGTCGCCGGCTACACCTTCGCCGGGATGCCCGGCGTGGTCATCGGCCACAACCGGGACGTCTCCTGGGGCATGACCAACTCCGGCGTCGACGTCACCGACCTGTACCTGGAGAAGCTCACCGGCGACGGCTACCAGTACGGCAGCAAGGTGCTGCCGTTCGAGTCCCGCGAGGAGACCATCCAGGTCGCCGGCGGCTCCGACAAGAAGATCGTCGTCCGTATCACCAACAACGGGCCCCTGCTGTCCGACCGCAGCAACGAACTCGTCCAGGTCGGCAAGAAGGCCACCGTCGACCGGGACGCCCCGGACCGCGGCGACGGCTACGGCATCGCCCTGCGCTGGACCGCGCTGGAGCCCGGCACCACCATGGACGCCGTCTTCGCGATGAACAAGGCGGCCGACTGGAACGGCTTCCGCAAGGCCGCCGCCCTGTTCGACGTGCCCTCGCAGAACCTGATCTACGCCGACACCAAGGGCCACATCGGCTACCAGCTGCCCGGCAAGATCCCCACCCGCGGCAAGGGCGACGGCTCGATCCCCGCACCGGGCTGGGACACCAGGTACCGCTGGGACGGCTACATCGACCAGGACGAACTGCCCTACGAGTACGACCCGGACCGCGGCTACATCGTCACCGCCAACCAGGCCGTCGTCGACGAGAAGTACCCCTACACCCTCACCACCGACTGGGGCTACGGCACGCGCGCGCAGCGCCTCACCAGCCTGATCGAGTCGAAGATCAAGGGCGGCGGGAAGATCTCCACCGAGGACATGCGCCAGATGCAGATGGACAACAGCAGCGAGATCGCCAAGCTGCTCGTCCCGCTGCTGCTGAAGATCGACGTCAAGGACAAGCACATCCGGGAGGCGCAGAAGCTCCTGGAGGGCTGGGACTACACCCAGGACGCCGACTCGGCCGCCGCCGCGTACTTCAACTCCGTCTGGCGCAACATCCTCAAGCTCGCCTTCGGCAACAAGCTGCCCAAGGAGCTGCGGGTCAAGGGCCAGTGCCTGTCGGTCGAGCCGGTCGACAGCACCGGTCCCGCCGACGAGGACCGCCGGGTGCGCGAGTGCGGCAGGCGCGACGCCGACCAGGCCCAGCCGGACGGCGGCGACCGCTGGTTCGAGGTGGTCCGCCGGATCATCGACGACCAGGACAACGCCTGGTGGTCCACGCCGAAGACCCGCACCCAGAAGGCCGCCGACACCCGCGACGAGCTGTTCGCCCGGGCCATGCGCGACGCCCGCTGGGAGCTGACCGCCAAGCTCGGCAAGGACATCGACACCTGGAGCTGGGGCCGGCTGCATCGCCTGTTCCTGAAGAACCAGACGCTCGGCACCGAGGGCCCCGGCTTCGTGAAGTACATGCTCAACCGAGGCCCCTGGAAGCTCGGCGGCGGCGAGGCCACGGTCAACGCCACCGGCTGGAACGCGGCCGGCGGCTACGAGGTCGTGTGGGTGCCGTCGATGCGGATGATCGTGAACCTCGGGGACCTCGACAAGTCCAAGTGGATCAACCTCACCGGTGCGTCGGGCCACGCGTACAACGCGCACTACACGGACCAGACCGGCAAGTGGGTCAAGGGCGAGCTGCTCACGTGGTCCTTCTCGAACAAGGCGGTCCAGGAGAGCACGAGCGACACGCTGCTGCTGAAGCCGTGACCGGCTGACCGAGCGGAACAGAAGAAGGCGGCCTCCACGCACGCGTGGAGGCCGCCTTCTTCGCGTCAGGTTCTTCGCGTCAGGTCACCGGAAGCGGTACACCCCCGACGGGGTCACCGCCGCGTGCACCGGGCGGTCGTGCGGCTCCTCGGGGACCCGGTCCACGACCTCCGTGTCGTACAACAGGACCACCAGCGCCGGGTCGGCTCCCGCGCGCTCCAGACGGGCGAGGACACGGTCGTACGAGCCGCCGCCCCTGCCCAGCCGCATTCCGCGCGCGTCCACCGCGAGCCCGGGCAGGAGGACGACGTCGGCGGCGGTCACCGCCTCGGGGCCGAGGTGCTCGCCGGTGGGCTCCAGGAGGGCCATGCGACCGCCGCCGTGCCGCACGCGCGCGAGGGAGCCCTCGCCCTCGTACACACCCCAGTCGAGGTCGTTGTCCGGGAGGAGGGCGGGCAGCAGGACGCGCACCCCGCGCGCGCGAAGCGCGTCGAGGAGCTCGAGGGTGCCCGGTTCGCGCCCCACCGAGACATACGCCGCGACCGTGCGCGCCTGCGCCAGTTCGGGCAGATCGAGGGCACGGCCGACCAGGGCCTCCGCCGTTTTCCTCACGTCATCGTCCGTCAACCCGTTCCTCACCGTGAGGAACTCTTTGCGCAACGTTCGCTTGGGAGGCTCCGCTTCGCGACCCATCTGACTCACAGGTTGCCCCAGTACCCTTCTAATCTGCTCATATGAGAGCGAATTAACCGGAGCCACAGAAACTTCCTAAAGGCACCGGATATGGTTGCGGACATGACTGAGGCGAACCCCAGGATCAGTAAGGCTGTCATTCCCGCCGCGGGTCTCGGTACTCGCTTTCTCCCGGCCACCAAAGCCACTCCCAAGGAGATGCTGCCGGTCGTGGACAAGCCCGCGATCCAGTACGTGGTCGAAGAGGCCGCGGCGGCAGGGCTCGACGACGTCCTGATGATCACCGGACGCAACAAGCGTCCCCTAGAGGACCACTTCGACCGCAACCACGAGCTCGAGTCGGCCCTGGAGAAGAAGGGCGACGGCAGCAAGCTCGCCAAGGTCCAGGAGTCCAGCGACCTGGCGACCATCCACTACGTCCGCCAGGGCGACCCCAAGGGCCTCGGTCACGCCGTCCTGTGCGCCGCCCCCCACGTGGGCAACGAGCCCTTCGCGGTCCTCCTCGGCGACGACCTGATCGACCCCCGCGACCCGCTCCTCCAGCGCATGGTCGAGGTCCAGGAACAGCACGGCGGCAGCGTCATCGCGCTCATGGAGGTCGCCCCCGAGCAGATCCACCTCTACGGCTGCGCCGCCGTCGAGAGCACCGAGGCCGGCGACGTCGTCAAGGTGACGGGCATGGTCGAGAAGCCCGACCCGGCCGACGCCCCGTCGAACTACGCGATCATCGGCCGCTATGTCCTCGCCCCGCAGATCTTCGACGTCCTGCGCAAGACGGAACCGGGCCGCGGCGGCGAGATCCAGCTCACCGACGCCCTCCAGCAGCTCGCCGCGGACGAGAAGATCGGCGGCCCCGTGCACGGCGTGGTCTTCAAGGGCCGCCGCTATGACACCGGGGACCGTGGCGACTATCTGCGTGCCATTGTCAGACTCGCGTGCGAACGTGAAGACCTGGGCCCGGACTTCCGGACCTGGCTCCGTAGTTTCGTAGCCGAGGAGATGTAGCCACTTTGAGCAGCGCCGCGACCCGCGCCACCGACCGGGACCACCTGTGGTCGGTGACCGAACACCTGGAGGACGTCCTCGCCACCGTCCGTCCCCTGGAACCCATCGAGCTGCAGCTCCTCGACGCCCAGGGCTGCGTCCTGGTCGAGGACGTCACGGTGCCGGTGTCGCTGCCGCCGTTCGACAACAGCTCCATGGACGGGTACGCGGTGCGGGTCTCGGACGTCGCGGGCGCGAGCGAGGAGTTCCCTGCCGTGCTCACGGTCGTCGGGGACGTGGCGGCCGGCGCGGCCGAGCAGCCCCACGTGGGGCCCGGCGAGGCAGCCCGCATCATGACCGGCGCCCCCCTGCCGCCCGGCGCCGAGACCGTCGTTCCCGTGGAGTGGACCGACGGCGGCCTCGGCGAGGGCCCCGTCTCCGGGATGCGCGCCCGCAGCGCGAGCCCCGACGACGCCACCGGCCAGGTCGCCGTGCACCGCGGCGCCGAGGCACGCGCGCACGTACGCGCGAAGGGCAGCGACGTGAAGGCCGGGGAGCGCGCCCTCGCCGCGGGCACCGTCCTCGGCCCGCCGCAGCTCGGACTGCTCGCCGCCATCGGCCGGGCGTCGGTACGCGTACGCCCGCGCCCGCGCGTGGTGGTGCTCTCCACCGGCAGCGAACTGATCCCACCGGGCGAGCAGTTGGGCACCGGCCAGATCTACGACTCCAACAGCTTCGCCCTGACCGCCGCCGCCCGCGACGCCGGCGCCATCGCCTACCGCGTGGGTGCCGTCGCCGACGACGCCGAGACCCTCCGCGCCACCATCGACGACCAGCTCGTCCGCGCCGACCTCGTGGTCACCACCGGCGGCGTCAGCGTCGGGGCGTACGACGTCGTCAAGGAAGCCCTGGAGTCCGTCGCCGACGAGGACGAGGAGGGCGCCGGCATCGAGTTCCGCAAGCTCGCCATGCAGCCCGGCAAGCCCCAGGGCTTCGGCACCATCGGCCCCGACCACACCCCGCTGCTCGCCCTTCCGGGCAACCCGGTGTCGTCGTACGTCTCCTTCGAACTGTTCGTCCGGCCCGCCATCCGCACGCTGATGGGCCTGGAGGACGTCCACCGTCCGACGACCACCGCGACCCTCCAGGCACCCAAGGCGCTGACCTCGCCCGCCGGGCGCCGCCAGTTCCTGCGCGGCGCCTACGCCGACGGACAGGTCACGCCCGTCGGGGGCGCCGGATCGCACCTGGTCGCGGCCCTGGCGCAGGCCGACGCGCTGATCGTGATCCCCGAGGACACCGAGTCCGTCGAGCCCGGCACGGAGGTCGAGGTCGTCCTGCTGGGCTAGGGCCTGTCGTTTTGGATCACGCCTGGGCCGCGGGGCTTGGCACGCACATCTGCCGCGTTGTCGTCGGTTGCCAACTCCCCCCACGCTCGAAACAACCTCGCGCGGGGGACCCCCATCGCGTTGGCGCCCTCCTCCGCCTTGCATCTGCACGCACCAAGCCCCGCTCACCGGCAGCCGTCAAGGTGCCGCAACCCGAAGTCGGCATGATCCAAACAACAGACCCCGGTCCCGCGGAGGCGATCCGCGGCCGCAGTGGTCCTGCTCGGCCGAACCGCCGAGGGTGGCGTACCGTGTCGCGCACAACAGGCCGCGCGCCGCACCGCGACGGGCCCCGACCGGGAGCGCCACACCACCATGAGTACGCCGCAGGACCGACTGACCCACATCGACGAGGCGGGCGCCGCGCGCATGGTCGACGTCTCAGGGAAGGACGTGACCGCGCGCACCGCCCGCGCCAGCGGCCGGGTCCTGGTCTCACCGCAGGTGGTCGAACTGCTGCGGGGCGAAGGAGTCCCCAAGGGCGACGCCCTCGCCACCGCGCGCATCGCCGGGATCATGGGTGCCAAGCGCACCCCCGATCTCATCCCGCTCTGCCACCCGCTGTCGGTGTCGGGCGTCAAGCTCGATCTGTCGGTCGCGGACGACGCCGTCGAGATCCTGGCCACCGTCAAGACCACGGACCGCACGGGCGTCGAGATGGAGGCCCTCACCGCCGTCTCCGTCGCCGCGCTCACCGTGATCGACATGGTCAAGGCCGTCGACAAGGCCGCGGTCATCACGGACGTGCGCGTCGAGGAGAAGACGGGCGGCAAGTCGGGCGACTGGAGCCGGTCATGAGCCACACCCCGCACCCGGCGCCGGACCCCGCCCCGCACGGGTCGGCCCCGCACGATCCGGCCGGGGGCGCCGCACACCCGTCGGCCCCCGATGCCCCTTCCTCCTCCGCCGAGGGCGCCGCGTACCGCGCGCTCGTCGTGACCGCCTCCAACCGGGCCTCCGCCGGGGTCTACGAAGACAAGGGCGGCCCGCTGATCGCCGAGGGGCTGGCGCGGTTCGGGTTCGCCGTGGAGGGACCGCAGGTGGTGCCCGACGGCGACCCCGTGGAGGCGGCCCTGCGCGCGGGCGTGGACGCCGGGTACGACGTGATCGTGACGACCGGCGGTACGGGTGTCTCGCCCACCGACCGCACCCCCGAGGCGACCCGAGCGGTCCTCGACCACGAGGTGCCCGGCATCCCCGAGGCGATCCGGGCGTACGGCCGGGACAAGGTGCCCACGGCGGCGCTCTCCCGGGGCCTCGCCGGAGTCGCCGGCCGCACCCTGATCGTCAACCTGCCGGGCTCCACCGGCGGCGTACGGGACGGTCTGGCCGTCCTGGAACCGCTGCTGACCCACGCCGTCGACCAGATCCGCGGCGGGGACCACCCGAGGCCGGCCGGAGGCGGAACCACCCCGGCCTCACCCGCCTCCCTCGCCGCACAGGACCACGAGCGACCCTCCGGACCTCATGGGGGTGCGCGCTGAACAGCCCATCCTGGCCCGTAGTGCTGGTGGACGGCGATGTGGTCCTCCGGCCCATAAGGATGCGCGACCAGCGGGCCTGGCGCGAGGTCAACCGGCGCAACCGGGACTGGCTGCGCCCCTGGGAGGCGACCATCCCGCCGCCCACACCGAGCGGGCCCATCGCGCACCGGCCGACGTACCGTCAGATGGTCCGCCATCTGCGGGCGGAGGCGAACGCGGGCCGGATGCTGCCGTTCGTCATCGAGTACCAGGGGCAGCTCGTCGGGCAGTTGACGGTCGCGGGGATCACCTGGGGCTCGATGTGCTCGGGGCACGTCGGCTACTGGATCGACGAGTCGGTGGCCGGGCGCGGGGTCATGCCGACGTCGGTCGCGCTCGTCGTCGACCACTGCTTCAGAACCGTCGGACTGCACCGCATCGAGGTCTGCATTCGCCCCGAGAACCGGCCCAGCCGACGGGTCGTGGAGAAACTCGGATTCCGCGACGAAGGTCTTCGTCCACGATATCTTCACATCGACGGTGCCTGGCGTGATCATCTGGTCTTCGCCCTCACCGCGGAAGAGGTCCCCGAGGGGCTGCTCGCCCGTTGGCGGCGCGAACGGGCACCGCACGGGCGCAACGCCGGATCCGACGCGGGCCAGCCGGGACCGACTCAATAAATGAAATACATGTTCGAAGAAAGCTGATCGACCTGCGATCGAGTTGAACGAGTCGAAGCGTTCTCGGTGCGTACTCGATTCGCTCTCGATGCGTGAAATTCCCGCTCTCGGTGGCCAGCTGATCGGATCGGTCACAAAAAAAGCTCGAAATATCAGCCAGATCGTGCGACACACCGGCCCAATTGGCAGATGGCCCCACGCAAACCCCTCTACGGTGTGAGCGTGAGCAGCAGCGGCCTCATCTACGCAGTCATCGTCGGGGCCTGGGCCGCCTACTTGGTGCCGATGTGGCTCCGTAGGCAGGACGAGCTGAACGAAGCCCGTCCGACGGAACGCTTCAGCACCGCCATCCGGCTGCTTTCCGGACGGGCGGGCATGGAGCGCCGATACGCCAAGGACCTGCGGGCGCGCTCCACCGACGAGGGGGAGCCCGACGCCGATCCGGACGCCGTCACCGACTCGGTGGACGTCCGGGCCTTCGCCATGCCCCCGCACCGGGCGCACACGAAGGCCCAACTCCCCGTGGAGCGGGGTGAGTCACCGCAGCACCCGAAGCAGGCGCAGCAGCAGCCCGGGAAACCGGCGCCCCAGGGCAAGGCCGGCCCGCAGGGCAAGCCGGTGCCCCAGCAGGCCGCCGCGGGCACGCCGATGGCCGCGCAGTCCTCGGCCGGGGCGCAGGGCGCGGCCGGGATGCAGGGCGGGACGCAAGGGGGGGCCGCGGCGCAGGGCGCCGCCCGCGCGAAGTCCGCGGCAGCCGCCTCGCGCTCTTCATCTCCCTCTTCCCCCTCTTCCTCGCCGGAGAGCAAGCGGAGGGCGGCAGCACGCAAGGCGGGCTCGGCGGAGGCCCTGGCACGGGCCCGGCGCACGAAGGTGCTCGCGCGCCGACGGCGTACGACCGTGATGCTCTTCCTCGCCTTCACCCTCGGCGCGGTGGTCGCCGCGGTCGGCGGACTCGCCTTCCTGTGGGCGCCCGCCGTCCCCGCGGTGCTGCTCAGCGCGTACATCGCGCATCTGCGCCGCCAGGAGCGCAAGCGGTTCGCGTACGTCATGGACCGCAGGCGGGCCGAGGTCGCGGCGCAGCAACTGCGGGAGCGGCAGCCCAGGCGGCGGCCGGTGACCGAAGTGGTCGACGCCGACGAGCCGGAGGACGGGCCAGAGAACGAGGAGACCAGGCCGGACCTGAACGCCCTCGCGGCCGACCGCCGGGCCCTCGTCGAGCAGACCGACCACGCCGAGTGGATCGACCAGCAGCGCGAGCGCCAGCGCAAGCCCGGCCAGGGCGAGAGCTGGGACCCGGTCCCCGTTCCGCTCCCCACCTACGTGACCGCGCCGGTCGCCCCCCGGGCCACCTCCGGGGTCGATCTCGGAGCGCCGGACGCGTGGAGCTCCGCGCGCTCCAGCGCGGCCGACCCGCACGCCGGAGCGCGGGAGTCGGAGTCGGAGTCCGCCGCCGAGGAGGACCCTGCCGACGCCGGGCCGCCCGAAGCCGCGGACACCCCCGACGGCGGCCGCTCCGACGCCCGCCGCGCCGCGTCCGCGCGCCGCTCCCGCGAGCGGGGCCGCACACCGCTCTTCGACCAGTACGAGGACGGCGACCGCCCCCGAGCGGCCAACGAGTGACTCGCCGGCGCCCTGCTCCGCCCGCTCCCTGACCAGCCACGAGCCGGCCGGAAGCGGATCGGCGGCCCACCGGGAACGGATTTCCAAGCAGCCGGATGGGGATGCTAGAGTTTCACTCGTTGCAAGGGCCTGTGGCGCAGTCTGGTAGCGCACCTCGTTCGCATCGAGGGGGTCTGGGGTTCAAATCCCCACAGGTCCACGCAGCTCAGAGCCCCGGTAGGGATCTCCCGACCGGGGCTTTGACATGCCGTACAGCAGCGAAGTACAGCAACTACTCCGGATCTTGCTTCCCGAGGTGCTTACCGAGCTTGCGCAGTGCCCGGCGGGTGGCTTCCGACGGGACGTGCGTGTACACCTCCATGGTCACCGCGATCTTGCTGTGCCGAAGGATCTGCATCGCGACCCGAGGGTGGACGTCGAGGGCGGCGAGGAGCGAACCGCAGGTGTGCCGGGTGTCGTGGAGCCGGATTCGGCGGACCCCGGCACGGGCGGAACGGTCGACGAACCGCCGGTTGAAGTTGCGTGGTTCGAAGGGCGTGCCGCAGCGCGTTGTGAACACGAAGTCGGAGTTCACCCACAGCTCGCCGGCCGCCTGCTTCGCCAACTCCCGTTCCTTCTGCCTGCGCTGAAGGGCGGCGACGCAGATCTCTGGAAGTGGCAGGGTGGCCGAGGACGCTTCGGTCTTGGTCTCGTCGTGAACCAAGCGCCGGTTGATCCGTTGTAGCTGCATCTGCACTGTGATCTCCCCGGCGTCCAGGTTGACGTTTTCCCAGGTGAGCCCCAGCACCTCGCCGCGTCGGAAGCCGAGGACCAGGATCAGTACGTATGCCGCGTACAGCGGGTCATGTGCCGCGCTGGCCGCTTCGAGGAACTGCCGCGCTTCTTCGACCGACCACGGATGCCGCTTCTTCTTCCGGGCCGACCGCACCTTGACCATGGCCGCCACGTTCTTCGTGATCAGTTCCTCGGTCATGGCGTTGGTCAGGGCCGACCGCAGGACGGCGCGGGCGTCCTGGACAGTACGGCGGGACGGCACGCGTTCACAGCAGTCGCTGGCGGCACAGCACCGGGGCTTGTCCCGCTTGGCGTCAAGTCCCTGGGCACAGCACTGGCAGTCTTCCAGGAGACTGTTCACCCAGTTCCTTACGTCTCGCACAGAGAGCTTGTCGAGCCTCTTGGAGCCCAACCCTGGGGTGATGTAGAGCCGGACGTGCATCGCGTACGTCTCGGCGGTCTTGGGCTTCAGGTCGGGCGTGACGACCTCCTTGAGCCACCGCGCGAGGTACTGCGCGAGCGTCGGCGAGGACGTGACGACCGGGCCTTGCTTGGCTTCGGCGTGCAGCTTGATCCACTTGTCGTGGACATCTTCGCGGGTCTTGCCGTAGACGTACTTCCGCTTGCGGTTGCCCTCGGGCGTGGTCACCCAGGCGTAGGCGGCGAAGCCGTTCTTGTACGGATAGATCGAGCCCTCACCGTTGCCACGCTTGCCGCTCAAGCCGACCACCCCGCTTCCGCTTCCTGGGCACGGCGTTCGACGTACTCGTCTACGTACCGAGGCAGGATGCGGCGGTTGCGGCCGTCCTTGATGGAACGGATCTCGCCGGTGAGCACCAACATCTTGGTCTTGGAGAGGCCGTAGCCGAGCATCTCGGCGACCTCTTGCGTGGTGTACCACTTCCGTTCGATCACGGTGGTGGTCATGCGGCAGCTCCTTCCAGGGCGAGTTGGTTGTGCCGTTCTTCGCGAGCGATCTCGCGGTTCTGTTGGATGTCTCGGTGGATGGTGGCGGCGAGCCAGGATTCGCCGGGGGTGTGGCCGTGGCCGGCGTAGGTCCAGTGGGCGAGGGTGAGCGTGGTTGCCTCCGGGTTCTCGTCGGGGTCGGGTAGGCCGAGGGCGGCGCGTTGTTGTGCGGCGCGGTAGTCGGCGCGGGTCTGGCGGAGGGCGCCGAGGGTGGTGGAGTAGCGGCGGGACTTGGTGGAGAAGTGGCCGCGGAAGCCGAGCATGTGGGCCCAGTCGCGGAGCTTGCGGTCGGGGTAGAGCGGGTGGAGGTCGAGGCAGGCTTCGATGAGCCGGCGGGGGTGGTCGGGCACGTCGAGCAGGGCGAGGGCTTCTTTGTTGCCGATGCGGCGGTCGATGGTGCCGGTGGTCTCGGCCGCTTTGGTGGCGTACTTGGCGAGGTAGGAGGCGACGGCTTGTTCGGTGATCTCCTCGCCGTCGCCGAAGGCGCGGATCGTGCGGACGTCGAGTTGCTTGCCCCAGCGCAGGACGCGGGCAGGCTGGTCGCCGGCGGGCTTGACGTCGACCGATACGCGGTCGGCAGCGGCGCGGATCGCGGCGGTGAGGAGATCGACGGTGGCCCAGGCCGGGGGCGGGGAGTCCGGTCCGTCAGGCCCGTCGAAGCGGATCACGGCATGGAAGTGGATACCGCCGCGTTTTTGGTACTCGGCGACCTTGCCGAAGGAGACGCGGGACTGTTCGCGGGCGTCTTTCTGGGTGAGGCTGGCCCGCTTGGCGATCTCGCGGCGGAGGTAGATCGTGAAGTAGCGCCACAGGTCGGAGGCGTGGTTGTTCCACAGCACGGCGCCGGCGTAGTCGTAGGTGTCCGGGTCGAGCGGGGTGCCGAGTTCGGGGGCGTCTTCGGGGTGGCGGATGCCGCAGCGGCAGGCTCGGTTGCCGGTGCGGTTGTGGACCGGACCGAACGACGGGGGCGTGAGGGTGGCGAAGACGCGGGGATGATTTCGGATCGTGTCCGGGGTGCCCTTGGCGGGGTCACCGGTCAGTCCGGCACGGATGAGGTGGTAGGTGTCGCCGGCGTAGGTCCAGGCGCAGGCCGGGCAGCGCGAGGCGCGGCGGTTGCCGCAGGCGATGCGGAGCATGCCGCCCGGTTCCTCGTCGGTGTTGTAGTAGTGCAGGACGGTCTTCGTGGCGGGGTCGATGGTCTTCGTGCCGCCCACCAGTCGGATGGGGTCGGAGCAGCCGCCGGTGCGGCGGATCTGCTCTTGCCAGCGGTCGAAGTCGGCCGAGCCAGCCACCCTGAGCACGTCGGCGAGGGTGGCCGGGTCGAGACCCGCCGGGGTGGCGGTGTCGGTCACACCAACACCTCCTGGCGGGCGGTGAGGAAGGCGGTGCCGATCCACCGCGTGTAGGCGGGCGGGATGGCTTCGGTGAGTTCCTCGCGCACGTCGGTCCAGGTGATGCCCATGGCGTGCTGCATCTCGGGGACGGTGGCCTTGCCGCCGCCGTTGCCGTAGGCGGCCACGTAGGGGCCGTCGCGGTGGACGCCGTGACGGTGGCCGCGCACGTAGCCGCGGTGCTTGGGGTGGGGAGGTCGGGCGGTGGACCAGCGGCCGAGTTCGAAGTTGCGGTGGCGCAGGACGCCGAGGCCGAACATCACCCCGCACAGGGACAGGTCCTTGCGGATCTGGGCCCGGCCGTTGGGCTGTTCGATCACATAGGGCAGGCCGGTTGCGTCGAGCAGGTCCCGTGTGGGCGCGACGAGGTCGGTGTGTGCACCGCCCCAGCCCTGAGAGGCGTTGGTGCCCACGGTCAGGGCGCAGCCGGCCTGGCAGGGCGGGGAGGCGTGCACGAGGGAGTACCGCCCGATCTCGCCGGTGGCGATCAGGTGGGCGAGGTATTCGAGCGCGTCGCCCCGGTGGTAGGCGAAGGGATAGCGGGGGCGGTCGGCGATGTCGCAGCCGTCGACCGCGAACCCGGCGAGGTGGTAGCCCCAGCCGGCCCCGCCCGAGCAGGAGAACAGGTCCAGGACCCGCAGCGCGGCAGTCATCACTTGCCCCCCTTGCGGTGGGCGGGGCCGTGGTTGTCGGTGTAGTCCTGGACGATGGCCGTGACGTCACTGTCGCCGTTGGCGTGGTCCTCGGCGCCGCAGCCGCCGCACACGTAGTCGCCCTGGGAGCGGCTGTACTTGGTGCTGGCCTTGACGCGCAGGCCGGGGCTGTCCTCGGTGGGCATGAGGTCAGCGGGGAGTTTGCGGAACATCTCGGTCACCGCCCGGTCTTCGCGAAGGCGGACGCGGGGAGGGTGTGGCCGGTGCCCTTGCAGGCCGGGCAGGCGACGGTCAGGGTGGCACGGGAGCCGTCGCGGTGGCGGTCGCCGGTGGTGATCGAGACGACGGGGAAGCCGTCGCAGGAGCGGCAGACCGGACGGTTCGGGACGCGGGAAGGCATGATGAGTACAGCCCTTTCGGATCGGGAGATCGGGAAGTGGTGAGAGCCGTCCGGGGCGGCGGAAACTTGGCGGTTGAGGCCGCCCCGGAGGGTGTTACTTGCCGAGCGCGCGAGACGATCCCTTGCGCTTGGCGGTGCGGCTGATCGTGTACGTGATGCCGCAGGTCGCCGACAGGACCGAGACGAGCGACGCGGCGATGACCTGGGTGACGTACGCGACGACCAGCAGCACGACCACGGAGCCGGCGGAGATGACGAGGGTCAGCACGATCGGGCCCGTGTAGGAGCGCGGGGCTTCCTGCACGATCACGACCCTGCGCACGTCGGTGCCGGGCGGGATCTGCCGGTACACCTCGGCGGGGATGTGTCCGGCGCGGCGCTGTTCGTCGGGCAGTCGCATCAGGGCACCTCCTCTCAGGCCGTGCAGCGGTGGGTACGGGCAGCGAGTTCGGCCGCCGACCGGTCGCCGTACTCGGACGAGAAGCCACACTTCGGGGCGGTGCACGCGGCCGTGTGCTTGGTCTGGCCGCGCCCGTTGTAGAAGGAGCCGACCTTGACGGGACCGATGCGGATCACGTCGTAGAAGGTGTTCGGGCGGCGAGACATGAGTGAACCTCCTTGTCTGTCAGGCGAGTTGGGCGACGATGGCGCCGGCGAGGTCTTCGGGGATGCCGAGGCGGGCGCGCAGCGTGGCGGTGTCGATGGCGCTGCCGGTTCGGGTGCGGTGGTCGTCGGCGACCTTGCGTGCGTGATCGACGAGGGCCGGG
>NZ_LIQX01000317.1 GCF_001418475.1 Streptomyces ossamyceticus
CGCGCCGGTATGGATTCGGACTGAGGTGGTACGGCGACGGAGGGTGGCTCGGGGGCCACTCGATCCTCACGCTCCGCAGAGGGGGAACCCGCACCCTGATACCACTGCCCTGCGGCTGTGCCTGTGCCTGTGCCTGTGCCTGTGCTGGAGATCGTGCCTGGGTTTAGGCCCGTGCCCGTTCCCGAGTTGGTCCCGGGCGGCGCTGATGGGGGCATCGGCGGCGGCAATACGGCACCGGTGTACGGAGGTTGAGGGGGCACGGAGCCGTTGGGTGGTGCCGGAGGTACGGCGCCTGCGCCGCCGGGCTGAGCGAGCGAGCCCTGGGGCGGTGTGGCCTCGGGCAGCTGAGCCGGAAGCGGCGGAGCGGAGGGAGGCGGCGTGGAGGGCGGCGGAGGCGTCATGTCGACGCCGGACGGCGAAGAGGCAGACAGGCCTGGTGAGTTGGAAGGAGTGTCAGGGCTTGGACGAGGAGCATGCGCACTCGGCGGCAGAAGCCCCGGGCCCGGCGATGAGCCTTCCGCTCCCGGCGTCGGGCTGCCCTCAGGAGGGGCACCCGCGCTGACCCGAGAAGAGGCCGTCCCACGCCCAGACCTCGACGAGGACGCGGCGCCCGTGCTCGCCCCGTTCACATCCAGCCCTGACGCTCGCTGCAGCGGGCCTTCCGAGCCGAACCCCACGGGGAGGGGGCCGAGTTGATCGAACACCTCCACCAACTCGTCGTCGGGGCCGGGCTCGGGGAGCAACTCGGTGGCAGCGGCCAAGGCCTTGCGGGCTCCCGTGGCCGTACGGAAGCGGGCATGGGGGTCGGGCTGGAGCAGCGTGGCGATGACCTGCCACAGAGGCTCCGAGATGCCTCTGGGTGCCTTGGGCGTGCCATGGGCGGCGAAGTGTTCGATGAGCGCCTTGGAGTCGGGTTTGGCGCCTTCCAGGAGGTACAGGGCGACGAGGCCCACCGCGAAGAGGTCCGCGGGGAAGTCGGGGTCCGCGCCCAGCATCTGTTCGGGGGCGAAGTAACCCGGCGTGCCCACGACGTAGTTGGTCTCGGTCAGCCGGGGCTCGCCCAGACGCATGGCGATGCCGAAGTCGGACAGGCGGAGGCGGGGCCTTGCCGTGCCGGTGGCCTCCAGCAGCACATTGGCGGGCTTGATGTCGCGGTGGATGACGCCTTCCGCGTGCACGGCGGCGAGGCCGGACAACAGCTGGTCGAGCAGGAGGCAGACGTAGGAAGGAGGAAGAGGGCCGTAGTCGTTGACGAGATTGACCAGGGAGCCCCCCGCGACCAGGTCCATGGTGAACAGGACCTTGTCGTCATCGGCGGCCCAGCTGGCGGGCGCGAGCACGTGGGGGTGGTCGATCCGCACGGCCTGTTCGCGGACGAAGCGGAGCAGAGCGTGCGCGTCGCGCTGCTGCAGGACCTTGGCGGCCACGTACCGGCGGCGTCGGTGGTCCCAGGTGCGCCAGACCGCGCCGACTCCCCCGCGTCCGATCGGGTCGACCAGTTCGTACCGGCCGGCGAAGACCTCACCCATGGTTGTGCGTCGTTCCCCCTTCGGCTCCCCCCTTGGCTGCCCGTCGGCGGAGGACACGGCTTCCGAGCCGCCCCCCGCGGAGTCGGCTTCTGCCTACCGGTTTCCCACGGAGCTCGTTTCCGTACCTCTGTCCCCCAGCCGCATTGTGTGGCCCGTCCCCTCAGCCCCCTTCGCAGCCTCTGCCTGGCCCGGTCCTCTACCGCGCCGGACCTCTGCCTCGGCCCGCCCTTCCGGCGGCCCGGTCCGTTCCCTCTCGGCTCTCGTCGAGCCTACGTCCGCGTCTTCATGACATCGGTGCTGGTGGGCCTGTTCATGGGCCTCGTCAGCCTGTGTCCCCAGCCTGCGTCACAAGTCCCCCAGCCTGTGCCACTGGTCCCCCGCTCAGGCCGCGGCCCGGTCGCCGACCCCGTCTCGGTGACCGGGCCTCGATCTCAGTTCTGGTGGGACTGGTAGTGGGCCACCGCGTCCGAGGTGCGGCCTGCGCCGTACACCCGGAGGAACTCTGCCAGTTCGGGGTGGGTCGGGGCGAGGGTGTCCGCCGCCTCGATGATGTCGCCCGCAGCCGCCACCGAGCGCAGCAGCGACTGGATCTCGCGGACGACCCGCTTGACCGTGGGCGCCCCGGAACTCGTCGTCGACTGCGTGGTGTTGCTGAGCACAGATCCCCCCTGCGACTTCTTGATCTCGTCCATGCGCTCGGTCGCCTCGGCGGCGCTCACGCTGCCGTCCGCGACCTGCCCCGCCAGGTCCTGCAGCAGCTGCACCCGCTGAACCACGGCCGGGTTTCCGATCTTGGCCCGCTGACCGCTCATCAGCTGCGACAGCATCGGAGCGGAAAGTCCCAGTACCCCCGCGAGGCGAGCCTGGTTGAGGCCCAGATCCTCGATGAGCCTACGGAAGAGCGCCCCCAGTGGCTCTCCGTACCAGTTCCGCTGCAGCTCCCGGGCTCTTGCGGTCGCTTCCTGCTGTGCGGCGTCCATTGCGTCTCCCCATCGCTTCCCCAAAAACTGCGGTTCGCTGTAGCGAACCACGACGAGCATCTTACGGAGAGTGGTCGTTCACGGGGACCCCCAATCTTTTTGCGAGATACCGGGGGTGACCCGGTACTCTGGTCTGCGGCGCCACCCGGTGGTCGGTACTTCCGGGCGGACGCTTCCCTTCCGGGGCCTTAGCTCAGTTGGTAGAGCGCTGTCTTTGCATGGCAGATGTCAGGGGTTCGACTCCCCTAGGCTCCACAGCGGATGGACCGGGCCGGACGTCAGAAGACGTCCGGCCCGGTCTCTTTTCTGTGGTCCCGCCTCCCTCGTCCCGGGGCCCTCCAGGAGGGCCGCGTCGCGATCGCGATCTGTGCACTGGATGACCGGACTGCCTCTGGAGCCGTGAGACGGGCCAAGGTGCCTGCTGGCGTGCGCATATGCGAAAACCATGGTCTGCGTCACACAGATGCAGGTCGGAGGCGGCTATCACTCTTTGCAATCGGACGAGCACATTCCAGTTCGGGGTTCTTGATGGCTGGCGCCCAGGTGTGTTTCACGTGAAACAGCCCTGTGGGTCGGAAGACCATCAAATCTTCCGGCCCACAGGGCTGTTGAAGGCGCCGCGCCTCAGACTGGCCGGGGCGGGCACGCTCGTATCAGCCGCGGACCGACGTCCCCGGCTGCCGGCCTCTATGGCGGCACCGCCAGCTTCCGGGCGGCACCGCCGGCCTCGATCACGGCACCGCCATTGCGTTGGTAGCGGCGCTCGCTCGTCTGAGCGTGTCTCAGCGGCGGTCGTCGCGGTTCGCCGCTTCGTCCTCGGCCTGCTTCGCCTCGACCTCGGGGTCGAGGACGGACTCGTCGCTGCCGCCCACGGAGGACAGCCGCTCGGGCTCGGAGACCTCGGTGGCGGCGGGGGGCTCGACCAACCAGTCGGGGTTGGCCTGCTTGTCCCACCACTTCCAGGCGGCGAAGGCGCCGCCCGCGAGGGCACCGATCACGGCCACGCCCTTGAAGACGCGGCCCGCCCTGGCGCGACGCTGCTGCTTGCGGACGAGCTTCTGGATCTGCTCGGGCGACACCTGACCGCGCAGCGCGGCCAGCGCCGCCACGCTTCGGGCCGTGGCCTCCTCCCGCATGGGGCCGGCAGCGGCCACTGCCTGCTCGAGTCGCGGGCGGGAGTAGTCGGCGGCCTGGCGGGCCGCCTTCCGGGTGCGCACGGCGGCTTCATGCGCCGCGCTGTCGATCTTCGGCGGTACGTGCGTGCGTGCCTGTTCCAGACGCGGGACGACAAGGGCGCCGTACTGGACGCGTGCCTGTTCCGCGGCCTGCGACACCTTGGGCGCGATCTTCACGCGCGCCTCGTGTGCGTAGTGCGAGGCCTTTTCCTTGGCCGTGTCGGCGTAGGGCGCCACCACTTCCGCGGCGTGCAGCACGCTGTCCTTCGCCGAACCGGTCGCGGCGCGCACGCTGTCGATGCGGGTCACGGGATCCTCCTCCTCGGTGGCGTACGGTATTTCGACTTTCCACCCTTTTGGCGATCATGCCTCTCGGAACGCTCTGAGGCATGTGAGGGCGGGCATCCGGGTCATGCGAGTCGACTCCGCGCGGTCAGGAAGCTGGGAACCGTTCGCGATCCGGTGCTGTGCAACTGCGGATGAATACGGGGCAACGGGAGCTTGTCCACGATGCCGACAATGCCACGGATCGTCGTCAAGCGCGCCGATACCGTGGGTACTCGGCCCGTTTTCGGTGCGCATGCCGGACGAGGGCGTGGCCGTCGGGCGCCTCCGGGCGCCGTCCGTGCGAGGATCGGGGGAGTCACAGAGGACAACGGAAGGCAGATCGTGGCTGAGCAGCTGTACGCCACCCTGAAGACAAACCACGGCGACATCGAGGTGCGGCTGCTGCCGAACCACGCGCCCCAGACGGTCAAGAACTTCGTCGAGCTCGCCAAGGGCGAGCGTGAGTGGACCCACCCGGCGACCGGCCAGAAGTCCACGGACAAGCTCTACGACGGCACGGTCTTCCACCGGGTGATCAGCGGATTCATGATCCAGGGCGGTGACCCGTTGGGCAACGGCACCGGCGGCCCCGGCTACCAGTTCGGGGACGAGTTCCACCCGGACCTCGCGTTCGACAAGCCCTACCTGCTGGCCATGGCCAACGCCGGTCCGGGCACCAACGGCTCGCAGTTCTTCCTCACCGTCTCCCCGACGGCGTGGCTGAACCGCAAGCACACCATCTTCGGCGAGGTCGTCGACGCGGCCAGCCAGAAGGTCGTCGACTCCATCGCGACCACCCAGACCAACCCGCGCACCGACCGCCCGGTCAAGGACGTCGTCATCGAGTCGGTCGTCGTCGAGACCCGCCAGGGCTGAGCCGTCCGAAGGCCCGCCACAGGGGCCAGGGCCTCAGGTGCGCCCGCGTGCGCCGGAACCGAAAGGTTCGCAAGGTCCCCAAGGGAACCATTCGCCCCGCTCATCCGTAAGGATGGGCGGGGCCGATGTGTTCCACACACGAGACGGAGGGGCCCGATGGACCAGGTGCCGAGCAGCTCGCAGGACGCGCAGAGCCTGCCCACCTGCTACCGGCACCCGGATCGCGAGACGGGCATCTGCTGCACCCGGTGCGAACGCCCCATCTGCCCCGAGTGCATGGTCAGCGCCTCCGTCGGCTTCCAGTGCCCGGACTGCGTCCGCAACGGCTCGGGCACGGGCCACGCGCCCTCCGCCTCCCAGCCCCGGACCCTCGCGGGCGGCACCGTCAGCGCCGATCCCCGGCTCCTCACCAAGATCCTCATCGGCGTGAACCTGCTGCTGTTCCTGGTGCAGATGTCGCTGGGCGATCGCTTCACCGACCGGTTCTACCTCGTCGCGAGAAAGTGGATCCCGGAACTCGGGCCCTCGTTCCAAGGCATCGCCGAAGGCCAGTGGTACCGGCTGGTGACGTCGATGTTCCTGCACAGCAGCGGCGTCACGCACATCCTGTTCAACATGCTCAGCCTCTGGTGGATCGGCGGCCCCCTGGAGGCGGCCCTGGGCCGTGCCCGCTATCTGACGCTCTACTTCGTCTCCGGCCTCGCCGGCAGTGCCCTCACCTACCTGTTGGCCGCGCCGGACCAGCCCTCCCTCGGTGCGTCCGGTGCGATCTTCGGTCTCTTCGGTGCGACCGGCGTCCTTATGCGGCACCTCAACTACGACATGCGGCCGCTGGTCATCCTGCTGGTGATCAACCTGATCTTCACGTTCAGCCCGTTCTTCAACATCTCGTGGCAGGCCCATGTGGGCGGCCTCGTCGGCGGTGTCGTGGTCGGCTACGCGATGGTGCACGCTCCTCGGAAGCGGCGGTCGCTGATCCAGTTCGGGGTGTGCGCCTTGGTCCTGGCCACCGTCGTGATCATGACTGTGGTCAGGACCGCCCAGCTCACCTGATCAGCCCT
This sequence comes from Streptomyces ossamyceticus, assembly GCF_001418475.1. Taxonomy (GTDB): domain Bacteria; phylum Actinomycetota; class Actinomycetes; order Streptomycetales; family Streptomycetaceae; genus Streptomyces; species Streptomyces ossamyceticus. The sequence continues at coordinate 5,949 of NZ_LIQX01000317.1, forward strand.
GATTCACTTGGGAGCGGGCACCCCGACGGTGCTGCTACAGCACTGTTGTCCACAGACCGTGGCGGATCTTGTGCATAGGGTGCGGGAACAGGTGTGCCCCCTGTCGCTCACCTGCGTTTTCGCAGGTCAGGCAGGGGGCGAACATGCTTGCGGGAGTGACGGATCAGTCATACCGGCGTCAACACCCGATGAGTTATCCACAGATCGTCGTTCTTTTTCCCCACTGTGGAAAACGCCTGTGGATAACTCCGTGGATAGCTCTGGGGAGGGCTGGTCACACGGGTGTGGAAAGTGCTACTTCCACTGGGTCGAGACGCCGAATCCGGCGGCGATGAAGCCGAAGCCCACCACGATGTTCCAGTTGCCGAGGGAGTCGATCGGCAGCGAGCCGTCGGTCACATAGAAGATGACGATCCAGGCCAGGCCGATGAGGAACATGGCCAGCATGACGGGAGCCACCCAGCCACGGCTGTTCAGCTTGATGGCGGTGGCCTGCTTCGACGGCGGCGGCGTGTAGTCGGCCTTCTTGCGGATACGTGACTTCGGCACGAGGGTCTCTCCTGTCGATGCGCTGCGTGGCCGCGCAGGGAACGGGGCGGGCTCCGGGGCAGGGTACAAGGGGACACTGAATGCTCCCCCGGGCGTCCGTTAGCGTAGTGCTTCCGCGCCGCCTAAGGAGATAAGGGTACGTTGAGCAATTCAGCCGACTCCCCCGAGGCCGGTTCCGGCGACTCCTCCGGGCCGGGTTCCGGGACCGTCGAGTCCGACGGCTCCTCGTCCCTCGCTACCGGTGACGCCTCCGCCCGGGGCGGTGTCCGGCCCGTACGCGTGCTCACCGTGGGGGTCTTCGCCCTCGCCGGGCTCATCTTCTTCACCAGCTTCGACACGGCCAAAGGCACGAACATCCGCACGGACGCCTCGTTGCTCAAGCTCTCCGACCTGATCCAGGAGCGCAGCCACAAGAACGGGCAGCTCGACGAGTCCAACGGGGTGCTCCGGGACGACGTCGAGGCCCTCGCCGAGCGGGACGACGGCAGCACCGAGGCCGAGGATGCCCGGCTCACGGCGTTGGAGAAGAACGCCGGGACCCAGCGGCTCAAGGGCCAGGCCATCACCGTCACCCTCAACGACGCCCCGCCGAACGCCACCGCCAAGCTGCCCGGCTACCCCGAGCCGCAGCCCGACTACCTGGTCATCCACCAGCAGGACCTGCAAGCCGTGGTGAACGCCCTGTGGCTGGGCGGCGCAAAAGGCATCAAGGTCATGGACCAGCGGCTCATCTCCACCAGCGCCGTGCGGTGCGTCGGCAACACCCTGATCCTCCAAGGTCGCGTCTACTCACCGCCGTACAAGATCCAGGCGGTCGGTGACCCCGAGAAGCTCCAGAAGGCGCTCGCCGAGAGCAAAGCGATCCAGAACTACATGGTGTACGTCAACGTCTACGGACTCGGCTGGAAAGTCACCGAGGACGGGCCGGTGACTCTGCCCGGCTACTCGGGCACAGTGGATCTGCAGTACGCCAAGCCCGTGGAGTAGAAGCCCGTAACGGCAGCCGGGGGACCTGTGTCGGTGCGTGTGATCGTCAGGACCGTCAGCGAACTCTGCATCACCGTCGGCACCTTGATCGTGCTCTTCGTCGTCTACGTGCTCTTCTGGACCGGCGTGAAGGCCGACACCGAGATGGATCGTCAGGTCGACCTGCTCCAGGACCAGTGGGCGAGGCAACCGGTGCGACCGACCACCGCGGCGGGGGCCACGGCGAATCCGAAGCCGCCCGCGCCGTACAGGGAGGCAAAACCCTTCGCCCTCATGTACATCCCGCGTCTTGGTTTCACGTGGAACAAGCCCGTGCTGGAGGGCACCCGGACCAGCACCTTGAAGAAGGGGCTCGGGCACTACGCGAACACCGCTCAGCTGGGACAGAAGGGAAACTTCGCGGTCGCCGGCCATCGCCGCACCTATGGCGATCCCTTCAAAGATTTTCCCAAGCTGCGGGCCGGTGACGCGGTGGTCCTGACCGACGGCGCCCATTGGTACACGTACGTCATCGACCAAGGGCCCTATCGGACATTGCCCACGGACGTCCAGGTCATCGACCCCGTGCCGAAGAAATCGGGCTACACGCGCGCGGGGCGCTATCTGACGTTGACGACCTGCGACCCGGAGTGGGGCCACAGCCATCGGCTCATCGTGTGGGGCCATCTCGAATCCACGAAGCCTGTGGAGTCAGGGAAACCTGAGGCGCTACGCCGTTAGTCTGGTGGCGGTACGGCGTGAATCCGGTGCCGTGGTGTGAAGGAAGGGACGGCATGTACGGCTGGATCTGGCGGCATCTGCCCGGCAATGTGTGGGTGAAGGCGCTGCTTTCCCTCGTGCTCACGCTGGCCGTCGTCTACGTCCTCTTCCAGTACGTCTTTCCCTGGGCGGAGCCCCTGCTGCCCTTCAACGATGTGACGGTGAACGACCAGTGAGTGCCGCCCGACCCGCCCGCATCCTCGTCGTCGACAACTACGACAGCTTCGTCTTCAACCTGGTCCAGTACCTGTACCAGCTGGGCGCGGAGTGCGAGGTGCTGCGCAACGACGAGGTGGCACCCGCGCACGCCCAGGACGACTTCGACGGTGTCCTGCTGTCCCCCGGACCGGGCACCCCCGAAGAGGCCGGCGTCTGCGTCGACATGGTCCGCCACTGCGCCGAGACCGGCGTGCCCGTGTTCGGGGTGTGCCTCGGCATGCAGTCCATGCAGGTGGCGTACGGCGGGGTCGTGAACCGCGCCCCCGAGCTGCTGCACGGCAAGACCTCGCTGGTGGAGCATGAGGGCAGGGGCGTCTTCGCGGGCCTGCCGACCCCCTTCACCGCGACCCGCTACCACTCGCTGGCCGCCGCGCCTGGGACCGTACCGGTCGAACTGGAGGTCACGGCTCGTACGCACGACGGGATCATCATGGGCCTCAGGCACCGTGAACTTCCCGTCGAGGGCGTGCAGTTCCACCCCGAGTCGGTGCTCACCGAGCACGGCCACCGCATGCTGGCCAACTGGCTGGTGGAATGCGGGGACGACGGCGCCGTGGCGAGGTCGGCGGGGCTCGCCCCGGTGGTGGGCAGGGCCACGGCGTGACAGCCCTGCGCCCCGAGCGCGAGAGTGCCCCCTACGGCGGCGAGGCCGCGTACGGGGGCGCCGAGTCGTTCGAGGCGGAGGATTTCCGCACCCGCCCCCCGGCCGATCCGCCGCAGCAGTGGTACGCCCCGCCGCAGGCCCAGCCCCAGGAGATGGACTACTCCCAGGGCGACTGGTACGGCCGGCGGGACTATACGGAGCCGTCCTACGAACCGCGCAGGACGCCCTACGGGGAGCCCTTCGAGAACTACGAACCGACCGCTTATCAGGCGCCACCGCCCTCGGCCTATGAACCGGTCGTGCACGAGCACCCCTCGGTCGACACCGCCCAGGAGCACCCTCCGATCGACGAGGAGACGGTGGCCCTCCGGGTGGAGGAGGCCCGACGCCTGGCCGCCGAGGCCGAGGCGCTACAGACACCGCCCGCTCCCGGGGGCCGAGCGGCCCGCCGTAAGGCCGCCAGACGGCATGGGAGGCACGGAGGGTCCCTGGGAGCCCAGGCGGGCTCCGGAGCCGCTCACGGGCCCGACAAGGCCTTAGGAGCAGCAGGAGAGGTCTCGGCGCCGCTCTCCCGGGTCGAGGCGCGGCGGGCTGCGCGAGCGCGCAAGCCCAGCATGAGCGTGGTCGCGAGCCGGGCGATCGGCGAGGTGTTCATCACCACCGGCGTGCTGATGCTGCTGTTCGTCACGTACCAGCTCTGGTGGTCGAACATCCGGGCCCATCAGCAGGCGGGCCGCGAGGCGACGAGCCTTCAGGAGGAGTGGAGGAGCGGCAAGCGCGCGCCGGGTGCGTTCGAGCCCGGCCAGGGCTTCGCCATCCTGCACATCCCGAAGCTCGACGTGGTCGTGCCCATCGCCGAGGGCATCAGCAAGTCGAAGGTCCTGGACCGCGGAATGGTCGGGCACTACGACAAGAACAGCATCAAGACGGCGATGCCCCAGGACAAGACGGGCAACTTCGGTATCGCGGGACACCGGAACACCCATGGAGAACCGTTCCGGTACATCAACCGTCTGAAGCCGGGCGATCCGATCGTCGTGGAGACCCAGGACACGTACTACGTCTACGACATGGCGTCGATTCTGCCCGTGACCCCGCCGTCGAACGTCAGCGTGCTCAATCCGGTGCCCCCGGGCTCGGGATTCACCGGGCCCGGCCGCTACATCACCCTCACCACGTGCACCCCGGAGTTCACCAGCAAGTACCGCATGATCGTGTGGGGCAAGATGGTGGAGGAACGGCCGCGCAGCAAGGGGAAGCCCGACGCGCTCGTCCAGTAGGGGCTCGATCAAGGGCGGATGAACTGTGGCAGTGACCACCGACGAGACCGAAGAGCGGACGGACACGTCCGAGACCGCGCCGAAGCGTCGTCGCATGGGACGGATCGCGATGGCGGTCAGTGTCTTCGGTGAACTGCTCATCACCGCGGGCGTGGTGCTGGGCCTGTTCGTCGTCTACTCGCTGTGGTGGACGAACGTCCTGGCCGACCGCGAGGCCGGCGAGGAAGCAGACAGGGTCCGCGACAACTGGCAGGCGGCGGACGACAGCCCGGGCGCCCTGGACACCAAGGACGGCATCGGCTTCCTGCATGTGCCGGCCATGGAGAACGGCGAGGTCCTGGTCAAGAAGGGCACCTCGTCCAAGGTCCTCAACGGCGGTGTCGCCGGCTACTACATGAGCCCGGTCAAGGCGACCCTCCCCACCACGGACAAGGACGGCAACTTCACCCTCGCGGCCCACCGCGACGGTCACGGAGCCAAGTTCCACAACATCGACAAGCTCGAGAAGGGCGACCCGATCGTCTTCGAGACCCGCGACAACTGGTACGTCTACACGGTCTACGAGACCCTCTCCGAGACCTCGAAGTACAACGTCAAGGTCCTGGCGAGCATCCCCAGGGAGTCCGGCAAGAAGAAGGCCGGCAAGTACATCACCCTCACCACGTGCACTCCCGTATACACCTCCCGCCACCGCTTCATCGTGTGGGGCGAGCTGGAGCGGGTGGAGCGGGTGAACGCGGAACGCACCCTGCCGAAGGAACTGCGCTAGCCGCGACGGTTTCACGTGAAACATCGCTATGGCGGCTGATGCCCGGCTTTCCCCGGAAAGACCGATGCCCGGCCCCTCTCAGGAGGGGCCGGGCATCGGTCTTGATGCGGGACGAGGCGGTGATCAGTCCTCGAAGCGGGCGCCGGTGAGGCCTCCGAAGAAGCCCCCGCCGTTGTTGCCGCCGTTGTCATTACCGCCGTTGTTGTTGCCGCCGAAGCTCACGGAGGCGAGGGTGATCGTCGTCTTGGCCGGGTCGGCGTCGTTGCCGCCGTCCGGGTCCTGGTCGGTGACCAGCGCGGTGTCGCTCTGGTCGCTGCCCTGGGCGAACTGGATGTTGGTGAAGCCGTTCTGCTGCAGGATCTGCTTCGCCTGACCCACGGTCTGGCCGACCACGTTCGGGACCTTGGCCTTCTTCTCCTCGGCCTTCTTGCCGATCTGGATGGTCACCGTGTCGCCCGGGTTGAGCTCGGTGCCCGCCTCCGGGTTGGTGGCGATGACCTTGCCGACGAGGTTGTTGTCGTCGGTCTCCACATCGGTGCAGGTGCCGACGAGGTCGTTGGCCTCCATCTGCGCCTTGGCGTCGTCACAGCTGCGGCCCGCGACCGTCGGCACGACGGACTTCTCCGCCTCCTTGGCCACCGTCAGCGTGACCGTGGAGCCCTTCTCGAGCTTGCCGCTGTCGGGGTCCTGGCTGATCACGACGCCGGGCTTGCGGTCGGACTCCTCGTTCTTCCGCTCGACCTCGAAGCCCTTCTCCTCCAACTGGGCCTTGGCCTCGTTGAACTGAAGCCCGGTGACGTCGGGGACGGAGACCTTCGGCGCGCCCGTCGAGATCACCAGGGCGATGGTGTCGCCCTTCTTCACCGGCTCGTCGGCCGCAGGGTTCTGACTGCAGACGTTGCCGGTCTTCTGGTTCTCGCACGCCTTCTGGGTGGTGGTCACCTTGAGGTCGACGTTGTTCGCCGCCTGTCTGGCTTCCTTCTCGGTCTGGCCGACGAAGTTCGGCGCCTTGAGGGTGTTCCCGCCCGTGTCCCCACCGGCGAACATCCACCGTCCGATGAGGATCGCGCCCACCAGCACCAGCACACCCGCGACGACCAGCAGGATCGTCGAGGTGTTGTTCTTCTTCTGCTGGCGGCGACGCCCCTGGCGGTCGTCGTAGCCGTAGCCGTCGTCCCCGTTCATCGGGGGCAGCATCGTGGTGGCGCCGGCGTCCTGGGAACGCAGCGCCGTGGTGGCCTGGTCGTCCGGGTAGCCGCCGTAACCGACCGAGCCCATGGCCGCGGTGGCCGCGACGGGCTGGCCGTCGAGGCAGGCCTCGATGTCGGCGCGCATCTCGTCGGCGGACTGGTAGCGGTAGTCCGGGTCCTTGACCAGGGCACGCAGGACGATGGCGTCCATCTCCGGCGTGATCTCCGGGTCGAAGACGCTCGGAGGCTGCGGCTCCTCCCGTACGTGCTGGTAGGCGACCGCCACGGGGGAGTCGCCGACGAACGGGGGACGGACCGTCAGCAGTTCGTAGAGGAGACAGCCCGTGGAGTACAGGTCGGAGCGGGCGTCCACCTGCTCGCCCTTGGCCTGCTCGGGGGAGAGGTACTGCGCGGTGCCGATGACGGCGGACGTCTGCGTCATCGTCATACCGGAGTCACCCATGGCGCGGGCGATACCGAAGTCCATCACCTTGACCTGGCCGTTGCGCGTCAGCATGACGTTGGCCGGCTTGATGTCTCGGTGGACGATGCCGTTGCGGTGGGCGTACTCCAGACCCTGGAGGATGCCGATGGTCATCTCCATGGCCCGCTCCGGCAGCAGCTTGCGGCCGCTGTGGAGAAGCTCACGGAGCGTGGAGCCCTCGACATACTCCATGACGATGTACGGGATCGAGACCCCGTCGATGTAGTCCTCGCCCGTGTCGTAGACCGCGACGATCGCGGGGTGGTTGAGCGAGGCGGCCGACTGGGCCTCCCGGCGGAACCGGGCCTGGAAGGTGGGGTCGCGCGCGAGGTCCGCTCGCAGCGTCTTCACCGCCACGGTGCGGCCGAGGCGGGTGTCCATCGCGAGGTAGACCTCCGCCATGCCACCACGGCCGAGCACCTGGCCCAGCTCGTACCGGCCGCCGAGGCGACGCGGCTCTTCCATAGCTTCCTACCAGCCCTCTCCGTCGGTCCCGACCGCACCTCTGTGTGGTCCGGCGGCTGTGCTCCGGGCATACGGTACCCGTCTCGCCTTTCATGACCTGGCCAACCGCGTCACCCGATACAGGACCGGTATCGCAACGTGCACCGATGTGGAGGTGACGTGAGCGGGGTCACTTCTTGCTGTTGATCACTGCCTGCATCACGCTCTTCGCGATCGGGGCGGCGAGACCACCACCGGAGATCTCGCCACGGTTGGCGCTGCCGTCCTCCACGACCACGGCCACGGCGACCGGCGAGCTGCCGTCGCCGAGCTTGGCGTAGGAGATGAACCAGGCGTACGGAAGCTCCTTGTTGTCGACGCCGTGCTGGGCGGTGCCGGTCTTGCCGCCGACGGTGACACCCTCCGCGTTGATCTTGGCCGCACCACCGGTGCCGCCCGGATCGTTGACGACGGTCTCCATCATCTCCTGCAGCTTCTGGGCGGTCTCCGGAGAGACGGCCTGGGAGAGCTCCTCGGGGTCGTGGGACTCGATGACGTCGAGATTGGAGGCGCGCAGCTGGTCGACCATGTACGGCTTCATCAGCTTGCCGTCGTTGGCGATGGCCGCGGAGACCATCGCCATCTGCAGCGGAGTGGAGCGGTTGGAGCCCTGGCCGATGCCATCGAGCGCGTTCTGCGGCCTGTTGTCCTCGGGGTAGACGCTCTCCGCGGCACGGACCGGGATGTCCAGCTGGGCCTCGTTGAAGCCGAACTTCTTCGACTGCTCGATCATCTTGTCGTTGGTGACGCTGTCGCTGAGCTTGGCGAAGACGGTGTTGCAGGACACCTTCAGGGCCTCGCGCAGTGTGGCGTTCTCACACTTGCCGTGCTGGTTGGTGAGGTCGGTCCTCGTGCCGGGCAGCTGGTACGGGTCGGGGGTGTCCGTGGCCTTGTCGATGCCGTCGACGATGCCGTTCTCCAGCGCGGCGGCGGCCGTGACCACCTTGAACGTGGAGCCCGGAGGGTAGGTCTCGCGCAGCGCGCGATTCAGCATCGGCTTGTCCTTGTCCTTCTCCAGCTTCGAGAAGGTCTCGCTGTCCTTCTGGCTGATGCCGGCGAAGGAGGACGGGTCGTACGACGGCGTGGAGGCGAGAGCGAGGATCGCGCCGGTCTTCGGGTCGATCGCGGCGACGGCGCCCTTCTTGTTACCGAGGCCCTCGAAGGCCGCCTTCTGCGCGGCGGCGTTGAGGGTGGTGACGACGCTGCCGCCCAGCTTCTTCTTGCCGGTGATCATGTCCAGCGTGTTCCGGAAGAACAGCCGGTCGTCGTTGCCGGTGAGGATCCCGTCCTCGAGGTTCTCCAACTGCGTGGCGCCGACGATCTGCGAGGAGTACCCGGTGACAGGGGCCCACATCTCGCCGTTCTTCCAAGTGCGCTTGTACTTGTAGTCAAGCCCTTCGGAAGCGACGGACCCCGTGATGGCCTTACCGTCGACGATGATGTCCCCGCGAGCCGTGGCGTAGCGCTCGATGGCGACGCGACGGTTGTTCTTGTCGCTGGCGAGGGAATCCGCCTGGACGTACTGGAGCCAGTTGCTACGAATGAGCAGGGCGAGGACCAGTAGCCCACAGAAGATCGCGATGCGGCGCAGGGGCTTGTTCATGACGGGCGGACCACCTGGGTCATCTCGGCGTCGGGGTTCGGTGCAGGCGCCGGCGCGGGCCGACGCGCGGTGTCGCTGATTCTGATCAGGATGCCGATGAGCGCCCAGTTGGCGATGACCGAGGAACCGCCGTAGGCCATGAAGGGCATCGTCATACCGGTCAGAGGGATGAGGCCCATCACACCGCCGGCGACAACGAAGACCTGGAGGGCGAAGGCGCCGGACAGACCGACGGCGAGCAGCTTGCCGAACGGGTCGCGCGCGGCGAGGGCGGTCCTGATGCCGCGCTCCACGATCAGACCGTAGATCAGCAGGATCGCCATCACTCCGCTCAGACCCAGTTCCTCACCGAAGGTGGCGAGGATGAAGTCGGAGTTCGCGGCGAAGCGGATGAGCTCGGAGTGGCCCTGCCCCCAGCCGGTGCCGAGGGTGCCGCCGGAACCGAAGGCCCAAAGGGCCTCCATGGACTGCGCGGAGTGGCCGGCGACGGTCTTGGAGAGCTCCCACTCGCCCATGGGGTCCAGCCAGGCCTGCACACGCTGCTGCACGTGGATCTCGAACGAGGCCACGCCGACCGCGCCGGCCGCGGACATCAGCAGACCGAAGACGATCCAGCTGGTCCGCTCGGTCGCGACGTACAGCATGATCACGAACATGCCGAAGAACAGCAGCGAGGTACCGAGGTCGGTCTCGAAGACCAGGATGAGGATCGAGATCGCCCAGACGACGATGATGGGCCCGAGGTCGCGGCCGCGCGGGAGGTAGATGCCCATGAAACGGCGGCTGGCCAGTGCGAGCGCGTCGCGCTTCACCATTAGGTAGCCGGCGAAGAAGATTGCCAGCACGATCTTGGCGAACTCGCCGGGCTGGATGGTGAAGCTGCCGACCTGGATCCAGATCTTGGCGCCGTAGGTGAGTTCCGCACCGAGACCCGGCACCAAGGGGAGTAGCAGCAGGACCAGCGCACCCGCCATGGAGATATAGGTGTAGCGCTGGAGGGTGCGATGGTCCTTCAGGAAGATCAGTACGGCGATGAGGAGCGCGATACCCATCGCCGTGTAGACCAACTGATTGGTCGCCTTGCCGCCGGCCTGTCCGATCCGCTGGAGCAGTGCCGACTGGTCCAGTCGCCAGATCGCCACCAGCCCCAGCCCGTTCAGCAGCGTGGCCAACGGCAGCATCAGCGGGTCCGCGTACGGCGCGAACTTGCGGATGACGAGGTGGCCGATGCCGGCCAGCACTCCGAGGCCGATGCCGTAGGCGGCCAGCCCGGCCGGTACCTCGTCGTTGAGTGCGAGACCCACGTTGGCGTAGGCGAACACCGGAATGACGACCGCGAAAGCCAGCAGCGCCAGTTCGGTGTTGCGGCGGCTCGGCGCGCCGATCGCGCCGATCGTGGACGTGTGCTGCGTCGACGTGTTGGTAGTACTGCTCATCGTGTGCGTGCGCCCCTCGCGGCTTGCCTACTGCTCACCGCACCGCGAGACCAGCTTCTGCTCGTCCTCCGAGAGGCTGGGGCCGGCTGACGGTGTGGGTGTGGACTGGGTCGGGCTCGGGGACGTCGACGGCTTCGACGTCGGGGACGGTGTGGCCTTGGACGTGAGGGAGGTCTTTGTGGTTCCCGTGGTGCCCCCGGCCTCGCCCGCACCGGTCTTGGCGTTGTTGTCCGCCGCCTCGCGGCGCTCGGCGCTCTTCTTGCACGCCGACGCCTGGGTGGCCAGTTCGTCGATCTTCTTCTTGGCGTTGTCCAGACCGCCCTCGGCGATCGTGGCCTCGACAAGCTTCTGCTGGTACGGCGGCAGGTACTTGAGTTCGATCTCGGGGTGGTCCTTCTCCACCTTCGAGAGCGAGATCCAGGCCAGGTCCTGGCTGATGCCGCGGTACAGCGCGACATGGTCGTCGTTGGCGCCGACGTAGTACTGCGTCTGAGTCCAGCGGTATCCGCCGTAGAGGCCCCCGCCGATCACGGCGAGGCCGAGGATGCCGAAGAAGGATCTCTTGAGCCACCGGCCCTTCTTGGGCGGCTTGACGAAGTCGGTGTCGGAGTAGTTCCCGAAGCTGCCCGCCGACGGCATGTACCCGGTGGTGTCGCCGGAGCCGGGCGGGCCGAACTCACCGCCACCGCCCTGCGCGTGCCCCTGGCGGCCGAGCCCGGAGGCGCGGCCGGCGGGGGTCTGCATGATGCCGTTGTCCTGGAGGTGGAGCTGGTTCTCGGCGACCGCGCCCACCACGACCGGGGTGTCGTGGAGCTGGCCGGCGAGGGTGTCGCCCGTGTCGAGGTCGAGGACGTCGGCGACGATGACCGTGATGTTGTCGGGGCCGCCGCCGCGCAGTGCGAGCTCGATCAGCTGCTGGACGGTCTCCTCGGGGCCCTGGTAGCTGGCGAGGGTGTCCTCCATCGTCTGGTGGGACACCACGCCGGACAGGCCGTCGGAGCAGATCAGGTACCGGTCCCCGGCGCGGACCTCGCGGATGGAGAGGTCGGGCTCGACGTGGTCGCCGCTGCCCAGCGCGCGCATCAGCAGGGACCGCTGCGGGTGGGTCGTGGCCTCTTCCTCGGTGATGCGGCCCTCGTCGACCAGCCGCTGCACCCAGGTGTGGTCCTGGGTGATCTGGGTGAGGACGCCGTCGCGCAGGAGGTAGGCGCGGGAGTCACCGACGTGGACGAGACCGAGGCGCTGGCCCGTCCAGAGCAGGGCGGTGAGCGTGGTGCCCATGCCCTCCAGCTGGGGGTCCTCCTCGACCATGGCGCGCAGCTGTTCGTTGGCGCGCTGCACGGCGGTGCCGAGGGAGGTCAGGATGTCGGAGCCGGGGATGTCGTCGTCGAGCGTGACCAGGGTGGAGATCACCTCGGAGGAGGCGACCTCGCCGGCCGCCTGGCCGCCCATGCCGTCGGCGATCGCGAGCAGCCGCGGGCCGGCGTAGCCGGAGTCCTCGTTGCCCTCACGGATCATGCCTTTGTGCGATCCGGCGGCGAAGCGCAGTGACAGACTCATGCGCACCTCGCCCGTCGGCTCCGGGTACATCCGCACGGTGCCCACCCTCCGGTCGGGAGCGCGCCGGGGCCCCTGGTGGGGACCGCCGCTGCGTGCTCGCTCCGCTCGCGCCTATTCATGATGTAGCACTACTTCCGCAGCTCGATGACGGTCTTGCCGATGCGGATCGGCGCGCCCAGCGGGATCGGCGTGGGAGTCGTCAGTCGGTTCCGGTCGAGATACGTGCCGTTGGTGGACCCCAGGTCCTCGACGATCCACTGGCCGTCGCGGTCCGGGTAGATCCGGGCGTGCCGGCTGGAGGCGTAGTCGTCGTCCAGCACGATCGTGGAGTCGTGCGCGCGGCCCAGGGTGATGGTCTGGCCCTGCAGCGCGACGGTCGTCCCCGTCAGCGTGCCCTCGCTGACGACGAGCTTGGTGGGGGCGTTGCGCCCGCGGCGGCCGCCGGTGGCGGCGGGCTGCTGGCCGCGCTGCTGCGGCGGCGCGGTCTGCCGGGCGGCGTTCTGCGGCCGCGCGCTCTCCCGGCGCGACCCCCGCTGGGTGACGCGCGTTCCGAACAGGTCGCTGCGGATGACCTGCACGGCCACGATCACGAACAGCCACAGTACGGCCAGGAAGCCCAGCCGCATGACCGTGAGGGTCAGCTCTGACATTGCCCCCGCTTCACCCTTCGGCTTGCCGGTAAATGATGGTGGTGCTGCCCACGACGATCCGCGAGCCGTCGCGGAGCGTAGCGCGGGTGGTGTGCTGCCCGTCCACCACGATGCCGTTGGTGGACCCGAGATCCTGGATCGTCGAGGGCGTTCCGGTCCGGATCTCGCAGTGCCGGCGGGACACGCCGGGGTCGTCGATCCGCACGTCGGCTTCGGTGCTGCGGCCCAGCACCAGCGTCGGGCGGGAGATCTGATGGCGGGTGCCATTGATCTCGATCCAGTAGCGCGTGCGTCCAGCCGCGCCCGGGGTCGCCCCGGCGCGCTGGAGGTAGGGGGCCGAGCCGGGACGGCCGCCGGGCG
>NZ_LIQX01000318.1 GCF_001418475.1 Streptomyces ossamyceticus
GTACAGCAGCAGCGCCGCGGTCAGGAGGCAGCCGAGGAGCACACCGGCGCGGGTGGGGCGCGGCAGCCGTTCCCGGCGGGGCACGGGCGGCGGTGGCTGCGCCGGGGACGGGGCGGGCGGCGTGCCGACGGGCCGCGGTGCCGGTTCCTGTACGTAGGGCTCCCCGGCGGCCTCCGCTCCCGTGGACGCCGGTACGGCGGCCGCGTCCCGTGCGGCGCCCTCGCTGTCGTCGACCGGGCGGGCCTCCCCGTCCGCGGGCCGTCCGGGCAACGGTGGCCGGTTGAGGTGGAGCGGCCTGGTCGGCCGGTCCTGGGCCCAGGCCGGCCGGTGGTCCTTGCGGACGGCCGGGGTTCCTGCGGGCGGGGTGCCGGGGCCGGGGCGTACGTCGGGGCGGCGTTCCATGTGGTCGAAGTCGAGGTGCAGGCCGAGGGCGAGGGTGTCGGAGTCGAGCCTCCGGGACCAGGCACCGCTCTCCTTCCTCGCGGTGGTCGCCACCCGGCCCAGGTCGGCGAGGTCGCCGTCGGGCGCCGCGTCCTCGGGGACCGCGGCGGGCGGTGCCGTGCGGACGATCCGCCAGAGCCGGGGCGCGGCGATCAGCACGATCACCGCGAGGCTGGAGATCTCGGCGACCCCCGCGCCGAGCAGTCCCATGCGGGGGAGCAGCAGCAGCGTCAGTCCGAGGACCAGGGCGCACAGCAGGCCCTGCAACCAGGCGAGTCCTGCGGTACGGCTCTGGGCGCGCAGCACCGCGAAGTACGTCTCCATCACCACCCGCAGCACGGCGCCGACCGCGAACCAGCGCAGCAGCCCCGTCGCCGCGTCCGCGTAGCCCGGCCCGAACACGGCGAGGATCCACGGCGCCCCGAAGAACAGCACCCCGCACACCGGCAGCATGATCCGGGCCATCCGCCGCAGCGCGGCCCGGGTGTTCGCCGCGAGCCGCGCCGGGTCGTGCGCGCCCTCCACGGTCAGCGAGGCACCCATGTTGATGGCGAGGAGGTTGACCGTGCCGCCGATCGTGGTGGTGATGTAGAAGTACGCGTTGTCGGTGGAGCTGACCTGGGCGGCGACGATCACCGGGACCAGGTAGACCACCGCGAGGGAGAACAGCGAGCCGGTGTAGTCGCCCGCGAGGAAGCGGCCGATCTCCCGCAGCGACGGCGGGTGGGCCCGGCCCTCGGTCGCCTTCACATGCCGGGGGACGAGCCGCCGGAACACCAGCCAGCCCAGCGGCAGCACGGACACCGCGATCGCCGCGACCCAGGACACGAACACGCCCATGGTCGGGATGGCCGCGGCGAACACCACCAGCAGCACCAGCTTCACCGCGGAGAACACGGTGTTGCCGACGGGCACCCACAGGGCGCTCCGCAGCCCGGTCAGCACCCCGTCCTGAAGGGTCAGCAGCGACCAGGCGACCACCGCGAGCACGAAGAACACGGCGTCCCGCGGGTCGTGCAGGAAGCGGTACGAGGATCCCCACAGCTTGAGCGTCAGCAGGAACCCTCCCGCCGCGAGCGCCACGACCACCGAACTGCCCGCGTACGTACGGAAGACCAGCCGTCCCGTGCCGCGCCCCGCGACCGGGATGAACCGGGCGAGGGCCCCCGTCAGGGTGAGCGCGGCCAGCCCCGCCAGGAGCTTCATCGCGGCGATCGCCGCGGAGCCCTGCCCGACCGCTTCCTCGGTGTAGTACCGGGCCGCGGCCAGCCAGAAGCCGAGGCCGAGCACGGCCGAGATACCGGTGTTCAGCATCAGGGCGTAGGCGTTGCGGAACAGCTGGTTGCCGCCGGCCCCTCTGCCGAGGCCGGGCAGCCGCAGCCGGCGGGCGGGGCCGGGCCGCGGCCCGGTGGTGTCCGCCGTGCCGGTGTCGGTCTGCCCGGCCGTGGTGGTCGTCGTGTCAGACACGGGAACGGATGGCCTTTCCCACCTGTCGTGCTCTTCGGACCATGGCGTACCCCTTGGTCAGGGCACGGTCCCGGGCGAAGCCGCGGGCGACGGCGCGGCCCTCGACGAGCCGCTCGAACTCCTCGGCGCCGGTGGAACGCCGCACGGTGACCCGCCGCAGCGCGTACGGGCCCTGCCGGCGCCGGGCGAGCGCGTTGCCGACGGCGAGCGCCTGCGCGAACCCCGTCTCCCGCACCGCGATCCGCACCCGGCGGCTGGAGTAGCCGTACGGGTAGGCGAACGAGACGGGCGGGGCGCCCAGTTCGTCGGCGACGATCCTCCGGCAGCGCCGCAGCTCGAACCGGAGCCGGTCCTCGTCGAGCATGTCGAGCTGCGGATGGGTGTGGCTGTGTCCGCCGATCTCCACGCCGTGGTCGGCGAGTTCGCGGACCTGGTCCCAGTCGAGCATGGTGTCGAGGGCGCCGCCGTCGTCGTACGGGCCCTTGATCCAGGCCGTGGAGACGAACAGGGAGGCCGCGAAGCCGTGCTTGGCGAGGACGGGCAGGGCATGGCGGTGCACGCCCTCGTAGCCGTCGTCGAAGGTGATCAGCACGGGCCGGGCGGGCAGCGGGCGACCTGAACGCCAGCCGGCCGCCAGGGTGGCCGTGTCGACCGGGGTGAGACCGAGGTCCCCGATCACCGCCATCTGCTCCGCGAACGCCTCCGGTGCCACGGACAGGGCACGGGTGGCGTCGCCCGGAGCGGTGGCGACCGCGTGGTACATCAGGACCGGTACGGCGTCCTCCGTCATGACGAGCCCCCCTCGCCGCCCTCACCGGCCGGGATCCCGCCGACGGAGAACGTGACATCCCCCCGGCAGGCCCGGACGCTGCCCACAACGTACCCCCCGGCCGCCGCCGTGACCCCCGCGACGATGGCACCGGCGCGGCCCGCGCCGCCCCGGCGGCCGAGCAGCGCGTCCCGCAGGCCGCGCGCCACCCCGGCGGGCAGGACGCGTGTGGTGTAGCGGCGCTCCGACTCCAGGCCCTTGTCGGCGCCGACGCTCCGCGCGACCAGCGCCTTCGACAGGCCCTCGGCGTAGGTGCGCGCGCGGAAGTACCCGAAGCGCTCGCGCGCGCCGGGCACCCGGTGGTGGATCACCGCCCGGTCGTCGAGGAGCAGGATCGCGTCCGGCCTGGCGCGGGAAAGCCGGATGCACAGCTCCGTCTCCTCGCAGCCGAGGGGGTGCTTGTCCCCGTCGCGGCCGATCCCGGTGGCGAAGCCCCCGGCCGCGTCGAAGGCGGCACGGCGGAACGAGGCGTTGCCGCCGAGCACGTTGCGGACCCGGGCCACCCCGCCGGGCAGGCCCTTGTAGGCGCAGCCCACCACCCAGTCGAACTCCTCGGGGAACCAGGCCGGACGGCGGCCGGACGCCCAGACGGGCACCGTACGGCCGCCGACGGCCATGACGCGGGGGTCGGCGTACCCCTCGGCGAACCAGCGCAGCCAGTCGCGTTCGGCGACGGCGTCGTCGTCGAGGAAGGCGATGATCTCGCCGGACGAGGCGACGATGCCCGTGTTGCGGCCGGCGGACAGGCCGCGGGGGCCCGCGTTGGCGAGCACCCGGACCTCGCCGCTCTCCCGGAGTTCCTTGTACTCGCTGGTCAGACGCTCCAGCAGGGCCTGGTTGTGGTCCACCACCAGGAGCGTCTCCAGGGCCGGCCGGGACTGCGCGCGGACCGAGGCGACCGCCGCGAGGATGTCCTCCCAGCGGTCCTCGGTGTACGCGCAGATCACGACCGAGACGGCCGGTCCGTTCAAGACACCTCTCCTCGGCCGGAGACGAGCATCGTCGCGTGCGAACGGCGCCGCAGCGCACGTCGGTTGGAGCGTTCCTTCAGGATCACCCGCAGCACGCGCAGCCCGTCGCGCACCGCCCGCAGATTGCTCGCCCCGTGGATGCGGAGGTACTCGTGGCTCGGTATCTCCTGTACGCGCAGACCGGCCTTGACGACCCGTATGTTCATCAGGGTCTCGACCTCGAACCCGGTGCAGTCGAGGTCGATCTTGTCCAGGCAGTGCCGCCAGAAGGCGTTGTAGCCGTAGCAGAGGTCGGTGTAGCGGGCGCCGAACTTGCGGTTGACGACCGTGCACAGCGCCCAGTTGCCGAACTTGCGGATCAGCGTCATGTCGTCGGTGGCGCCGCCGTTGGCGAAGCGCGACCCCTTGGCGAAGTCCGCGCCCGAGACCAGGGCGGAGACGTACGACAGGATCTCGTGGCCGTCGGCCGAGCCGTCCGCGTCGACCATCACGATGATGTCGCCGGTGCACGCCTCGAACCCGGTGATCAGGGCGTCCCCCTTGCCCTTGCCCTGCTGCGGCACCACCTTGACGCCGGGCCACACCTCGCGGGCCACCTCGACGGTGTTGTCGGTGGAGTTGCCGTCGACGAGGACCACTTCGTGGATCCAGTCCGGCAGTGTCTTGAAGACGTACGGGAGGTTCTCCGCCTCGTTCATGGCGGGGATCACCACGCTCACCGGCGGAGCGATGGCCAGATGGGTGGAGACCGGCCGGTACTTGCCCGAGGCGACCGTGATGGTCTCGGGCTCCTCGGCCGTGTCGGTATCGGATATCGCCGGGCGCAGAACTGAGCTCATGAGTCTGGTCCCTCTCGTCCGGTGGACCGCCCGCCCCTGGGCGGTCCGGCTATGTGTCCGGTTCGAAAGGGGGGTTCTCACCCACGGCACGCGAAATCGATCTCCGTATCGACCCCTTGGTGCATGACAGGGTGAGCTGGCAAAGCCGGCCGACTGTCGCGACTCGGCAGTCGGTCGCGCGGCACGACTCGGCAACAGAAGCGGTCACCGAGCACGGCACCCCCCTACCGCGCCCCGCGCCGGGACCGTCACGCCCCTCGAGCCCTCCCCTTGGGACCACTGTCGACGGACCGATGCGGGTGGATGTAAGACGGTATTGATGATTGAGCCCGTATGGCAAGGCCTACTGCGAGCCCTCACATTTTTGTTGTTGTGTCCGTTAGCTACATTCCTGACCGGATTCTCCCCATCCGTTTCAGTGCTCTGTCCGCCGACGCGAACAGCTCCGGCCGGGCCAGCACGGCGTTCCGCAGCGCCCGGACGGGGGCGCGACGGGCCCGGTGCCCGAGCGCCACGGGGTGACGCCGGGTGACCCACCCCTCGGACACGGATATCTCCCGTGTCTTCAGGGAGTCCTTGTACTGCTTCTGGCCCCGGCCGAGATCCAGGTACGCGATCCCGTCCGCGGCGCCCTCCTCCGCCATGTGCAAGTGCAGCAGCAGTCCCGGCGAGAACCTCGCGAACGCCGGGTCGTACGCCGGGAACCAGCAGGTCAGCACCCGCTCGGAGCGGAGTCCGAAGTGGGCCGCGACCGGCTTGCCGTCCGCGTACAGCACGGACAGCTGGCCGGCGAAGGAGTCGGAGCGGGTGTGGAACAACTGCTGGACGAGCCGGATGATCCACGGGTGCGCGAAGCGGTCGCTGCGACCGGTCCTGCGGTACTGGGCGGACTTCCAGGCCATCAGGGTGCGCAGGACCTCCGGGTCGCGCTCGTCGTGCACATAGCGGACCTCGCGCACCGCGCGGCCGAGTCTGCGTTCCTTGGCGAGCGTGGAGCGGACGAACTTGGGGGAGCCGGCCCGCAGCCGGCCCAGATAGGCCTCGTAGCCCTGTTCGAGGTCCATGACCGGTGACGGGAAGGTCCCGGTGACGTGGTCCGCGAACGGCGTCTGGCCCTCGGCCAGGTGGTCGAACTCCCAGACGGCGAGCCCGCAGGCCCGCAGCAGCGCCTCGGCGTCCCAGGTGAATCCGGGGCGGTGGACGACGCCCTGGCAGTCGGACAGCCCCAGGCCGACGGCCCGGCCCACCCCGACGGGGGTTCTCTGGAACGGGAAGAACGCCGCGGGTTCACCGCCCTCGCGCAGGACCGCGATCCGCACCCCGCGCCGGCACCGGCCGACGGCGAGGGCGAACTCGGGGGACAGGAACGGGTTCGCCAGCTCGGGCGCGCCGTGGAGGTGTGCCTTCGACTGGAGGGCGGTCCAGGCCGCCCGGTCGGCGGCGCTCAGTTCGCCTGGGCGGTACACGCTGATGTCCACGTCTCAGGTCCGTCTTCTCTCCGTACGGCCGCGCACGCGCCGTACCAGGCTCAGCAGGAGAACGAGCGAGCTGATCGCGGTCACGGCCGCGATCCCGCCGGGTACCGACCAGGAGTGGGTGGCGATCATGCCTTGTGCGACGAGGAGGTTCACCGCGATCGCGCCCGCGACGGACGCCACGACGCGGCCGAAGGGTTCCAGTCCGCGCAGCGCGGCCCCGATGGCGGCTCCGGGCGCGACGAGGAGGAAGAACAGCGTGAAAGGGCCGCGCAGGACCGAGTCCGCGTCGGCGAACGCGAGCACCGCGCCGGTCCCCGCCACGGCCGCGGCCACGCCCGCGAGCAGTGGCCCGCCGCTGTCGGACAGGGATGGCTTGGTACTCAAGGTCTGCATTGGCGACTTTGCCCCCCGAAGCGCCGGATGCCGGGCTTCAATGTCGCTCAGTGGGCGCGGGGCAGTCAAGATGCGGAACTCGACGGTGCGCGCTCGCGCGGGAGGTCGGCGGAGAAGCGACGGCGGGGTGATCTCCGGGCCCGGGGACGAGGACTCCCCGGAGGCGGCGGGCGCCTCCGGGGAACTCGTGTGCGGACGGACCGTCCCGCGCCAGGAGACCTCAGGGGCTCAGGCGCTCAGGGGGCCTCGGGAGACCGGGACGGAGCCGGCCGGTGTCACGGGACGATCTGGAGCAGTCGGTTCGGAGAGCCGGTGCCCGGGCTGGTGACCTTGCCCGTGACGGCTCCGCCGGTCAGCGCCGTGGCGACCTGGGCCGGGGTGGCCGAGGGGTGGCCGGCCAGGTAGACCGCGGCGGCGCCGGCGACGTGCGGGGTGGCCATCGAGGTCCCCGAGATGGTGTTGGTGGCGGTGTCGCTGGTGTACCAGCCGGCCGTGATCGACGAACCGGGGGCGAAGATGTCCAGGACCGAGCCGTAGTTCGAGTAACTGGCCCGGGCGTCGGTGTTGGTGGTCGCGCCGACCGTGATCGCCTCGGTGACCCTGGAGGGGGAGTACGAGGAGGCGTTGGCGCTGCTGTTGCCGGCCGCGACGGCGTAGGTCACGCCGCTGGCTATGGAGTTGCGGACGGCCGTGTCGAGGGCCGCGGACGCGCCGCCGCCGAGCGACATGTTGGCGACCGAGGGGCCGCTGTGGTTCGCCGTCACCCAGTCGATGCCCGCGACGACGCCGGCCGTGGTGCCCGAGCCGGAGTTGTTCAGCACCCGCACCGCCACGATCTTCGCCTGCTTGGCGATTCCGTAGGTGGAGCCCGCGATGGTGGTCGCCACGTGGGTGCCGTGCCCGTTGCCGTCCTGCGCCACGTTGTCGCCGTCGACGGCGTCGTAGCCGTTGGTGGCCCGGCCGCTGATCTGGGAGTGGGTGACGCGGACGCCGGTGTCGATGACGTACGCCGTCACACCGGTGCCCGCGGAGTCCGGGTAGGTGTACGTGCCGGAGAGCGGAAGTGACGCCTGGTCGGAGCGGTCCAGGCCCCAGGGGGCGTTGGTCTGGGTGGCGTCGGCGGTGAGGATCTGGTTCTGCTCGACGGAGGCGACCGCCGGGTCGGCGGCCAGTCTCCTCGCCTCGGCCGCCGAGAGCTCGGCCGACCAGCCGTTGAGCGCGGACCGGTAGGTCCGCTCGACCGTGCCGCCGTACTCCTCGATGAGGCTCCTGCCCTTGTTGGAGGCGGCCTTGAGACCGGTGTTCTTCCTGAGGGTGACGAGGTAGCTGTCCTTGACGGCCGTGGGGGAGTCCGCCGCGAGCACCGTGCCCTCGGCGGGGGCGGCCTGGGCGGGCAGCGCGGTCGGGCCGATGAACAGGGCGGCCGTCGCCAGGGTGGTGACGGCGGTGACGCGGATCCTCTTGCTGCGCAGGTGTGCCATTACGAGGGAGTCCTCCTCATGGGCGGCGCACGCCAGGTGGGGGGCGTGCGTCTGTGGGGGGTGTGCGGGATCGCACGCACGACCGGGAGCGTCGCGTTCCGCTCACGGCTCCCAGCAGCGTGCTGGAGGCACAAGCGCGGCACAAGGGAGTCGCGGTCTTGTCATGTGTACGTCACATGTACGCAATCGAACGCGAGTTGACCGAGGTGTCTTTGGGTCGATCGAGGCCTGAAAGTCTTGACATGGACACTTCCGATCAACACGCGTAGTTGCTACGACAGTTGACACAGAGATCCTGCTAAAGGGAGGTTCCATGAGACGTTCCCGATTTGCGGTCTTCACGACCTCACTCCTCCTCGCCGTCGCCGCCACCCTGACCGGGACCGCGGCGGCGCAGGCGTCCGAAGAGGCCGCCGCCACCGGCTATGTGGCCCTCGGCGACTCCTACTCCTCCGGTGTCGGCGCCGGGAGCTACCTCTCCTCCAGCGGCGACTGCAAGCGCAGCACGAAGGCCTACCCGTACCTCTGGGCCGCCGCCAACTCCCCCTCCTCCTTCGACTTCACGGCCTGCTCGGGCGCCCGAACGGGTGATGTTCTGGCGAGTCAACTCGGCCCGCTGGGCGCCGGAACCGGACTCGTGTCCCTCTCCGTCGGCGGCAACGACGCCGGGTTCGCCGACGTGATGACCACGTGCGTGCTCCAGTCCGACAGCTCCTGCGTCTCCCGGATCAACACGGCCAAGGCGTACGTCGACTCGACGCTGCCCGGCCAGCTCGACAAGGTGTACTCGGCCGTCCGGGCGAAGGCACCGGCCGCCCATGTGGTGGTGCTCGGCTACCCCCGCTTCTACCAGCTGGGCGGCACCTGCCCCGGGCTGTCCCAGACGAAGCGGTCCGCCATCAACAACGCGGCCGACTACCTGAACACCGCGATCGCCAAGCGCGCCGCCGACCACGGATTCACCTTCGGTGACGTCCGCTCCGTCTTCACCGGGCACGAACTGTGCTCCGGCGACGCCTGGCTGAACAGCCTCAACCTGCTGAACATCGGCGACTCGTACCACCCGAAGGCCGCGGGGCAGTCGGGCGGCTACCTGCCGGTGTTCAGGAACGCGGCCTGACCCCGGCCAGGGCCCTCACGAGCACGACCTGAACAGGCACTGACAACGCACCGACAACGCATTGAACACGCGCTGAGCACGCCCGGAGCGCGTCGACCGGGCCGGCCCCCGCTCCCCGGGGCCGGCCCGGTCAACTCCTGTCCAGGGCTCGGGCGTGATCCGAACGACCGGCCCTACGCCCGCGGTTCCACCGCACGGCCGTAGGCCCCGGCCTCGTCGTCCGAGCCTCCGGGGTCCCCCGAGTCCGAGGGGGTGCCGCCCGTGGTCGGGGGCTCCTTCTCGCACGTCACGGAGA
This sequence comes from Streptomyces ossamyceticus, assembly GCF_001418475.1. Classification (GTDB taxonomy): domain Bacteria; phylum Actinomycetota; class Actinomycetes; order Streptomycetales; family Streptomycetaceae; genus Streptomyces; species Streptomyces ossamyceticus. The sequence continues at coordinate 9,315 of NZ_LIQX01000318.1, forward strand.
ACGCCACGGAGTTGGACGTCGTCCGCACCGGCCCGCGCACCTCGACGGTGATCTCGTCCTCGTAGGTCGTGTCCGCCGCGTAGGTCGTGACGACGATCCGGTCCTGCCGGCTCTTCCCGCCGCCCTCCGGGAACGACAGTGTCTTCCACTCGGTGTCCGGCGCCTTGCTGCTCGCGGTCACCCAGCGGTACTCGACCTCCACGGGCACCCGGCCCACGGTGAACGTCGCCGTGAAGCGCGGGGCGTCGCCCTCGGACGGCGGGCAGGCCCCCGAGTAGTGGGTGGCCTCGCCCGCGACCACCACCTTCACGGACTGGGCCGGCGGCTTGCTGGTCGTCGGACCGTCGTCCGGGGTGTCGGAGGGCGCGTCGTCCTCGGTGGTGGGCTCGTCGCTCGGCTCGTCGGACGTACCGCCGCCGCTCGTCCGTCCGTCGCCGCCGCCCGTGGTGCCCGCGCCGTTGGTGGTGTTGCCGTCGGCCCCGCCGTCGTCCCGGTTGACCCAGGCGTACGTCAGCCCCGCGACGGCCAGGGCGAGCGCCGCGATACCCGCGATCAGGAAGACGAGGGCGCGCCGGTCGCGTCCCTGCGCACCGGCGGGCACCGCCGAGGGGCCCGTCGCCACGGCCGCCGGGCCCGTGTACGGCGGCGTCGGGCCCCCGTACCCTCTGGTGTCCCGTCGGGTCGGCCCGCCCCCGGCCGGGGACGTGGTCACCGTCGGGGCGTACGGGGTGGCCCCGGCCGTGTCGGCGCTGGAAGGGGTACCCCCGGCGCCGATGATCCGCAGGTCCCGCTCGGCCTGCTCGGCCGGGACCCGCTCCGCCGGGTCCTTGCGCAGCAGCCCCTCGATCACCGGGGCCAGCGGGCCCGCCCGGCGTGGCGGTGGCAACTCCTCGTCGACGACCGCACGCAGCGTGCTCAGCGGGGTGTCATGCCGGAAGGGGGAGTTGCCCTCGACCGCGGCGTACAGCAGCACTCCCAGCGACCACAGGTCCGACTCGGGCCCCGGTGTCCGGCCGAGCGCCCGCTCGGGGGCGAGGAACTCGGGCGAGCCGATCACCTCGCCGGTCATCGTCAGCGCGGAGCTGCCCTCCACCGTGGCGATGCCGAAGTCGGTGAGGACCACGCGGCCGTCGTTGGACATCAGCACGTTGGCCGGCTTCACGTCCCGGTGCAGGACCCCCGCCTCGTGCGCGGCCCGCAGCGCGGCCAGCACCTCGGCGCCGATCTGCGCGGTGCGCTGCGGGGGGAGCGGGCCCTCGGCGTCCAGGAGGTCGGCGAGCGACAGGCCGCGCACCAGCTCCATCACGATCCAGGGGCGGCCGTCCTCCACGGCCACGTCGTACACCGTGACGACATTGCGGTTGGCGACCCGCGCGGCCGCCCATGCCTCCCGCTCCAGCCGGGCGTACATCCGCTCGACGTCGGACGTCGGGATACCGGCCGGTGCCCGCACCTCCTTGACCGCGACCTCACGATGCAGCACCTCGTCGCGGGCCCGCCACACCGTTCCCATGCCGCCCTGGCCGAGCGGGGTCAGCAGGCGGTAGCGGCCCGCGATCACACGTTCACTGCCCGGTTCTTCGGACACGGACATCCCCCATCATTCGCATCCGCGCGACGTCTGCACTCCGTGCGATTTCTCCCCAAAAGTAGCTCAGAGGAACGCGGATGCCGCCCCCTTGAACACCAAACCCGCCCCCAGGGCGACAACCAGCAGCGCCGACGCCAGCGGGACCGTGCGGCGGACCAGCGCCGCGGTGGGGCCGCCGAGCCGGCCCTGGCCCTTGTCCATCACGCGCGCGGCCCAGCCGCCCGCCTTCACCACGGCGTACCCGGCGGCGGTCAGCGTGAGCGCCAGCCCGATGCCGTACGCCAGCACCAGCAGCAGACCGAACCACGCCTTGCCCATCGCCGCCGCGCCGACCAGCACGACCACCGCGGAGGGGCTCGGCACCATGCCGCCCGCGAAACCGAGCAGGATCGTGCCGCGCAGGGTGGGCGCGGTGGGGTGGGTGTGGGTGAAACCACCGTGGGTGTGGGTCAGACCACCGCCTAGCAGGGACCGCTTGGGGGCGGGGGTGTCGTCGTGGCCATGGTCGTGGTCGTGGGTGTGGCCCGCGTCGGGTGCGTGCTCATGGCCGTGGTTGTGGTCGTGACCGTGCTGGTGCCCGTGGTCGTGGCCGTGCTCGTGGGCGGTGCCGTGGCTGTGGGTGTGCGCCGTGGCCGGGGCCGTTTCGGGCTCGTGGGTGTGGGCGTGGGCCTCGCCGTGTGGGCGCGGGTGCGCGTGCGCGTGGGCGAGGACGAGTTGCTTCTGCGGCTCGGGCTCGGGCGCGTGGTCGTGCGTGGGGGAGTGGCCGCCCCCGTGCTCGTGGCCGCGGCTGTGGGAGTGCCCGTGCCCATGGCTGTGGGTGTGACCGTGGTCGTGGTCGTGGTCGTGGTCGTGCGTGTGCTCGTGACCGTGGTCGTGCTCATGTCCATGCCCATGTCCGTGCCCCGGCATCAGCGTGAGCTTGCGGTTCAGCCAGGCGCGGCGGGCCAGGGTCACGCCCGCCGTCATCACGAAGAGGCCGCTCGCGATGCCGAGCCAGGTGATGACGGACGGCGCGGCGGCGGAGCCGGCGAGGACCAGCAGGCCGAGGGCGACCACGCCCAGGGTGTGGGTGATCGTCACCGACGCGGCCATGGGGAGCACATCGCGCATCCGGGCCCGGTCGCGGGCGGCGGCGGTCGCGGCCATGAGCGTCTTGCCGTGGCCCGGGGCGAGGGCGTGCATCGCGCCGAGGAACAGGGCGATGCCGAAGGCCAGCGCGCCGAAGCCGAGGGTGAGGTCATGGCTGGAGACCAGGTCGTCCAGGGCCCGGGTCCAGCGGTCCGCGCCGCGCGGGAGGATCGAGGCCCCCGGCGCGTCGCCCTCGCGCTCCGCCAGGGCGGGACCGCCGGGCCGCACCTGGAGGGACGCGGCCGCGGTGTCCTCGGGGGACTGGAGCAGCTCCTGGGGGTAGTCGGTGAGCCGGTCCGACACCGACTCCTCCGGCACGTCCGACCCGGTCAGGGTCATCCGGTCGCCCTGCGCGGTGACCTCGCGCCAGCCGGGTCCGGAGTCCACGGCGGCGTGGAAGCGCACGTCGACGGCCCGGTCCGGCAGGGCGGCTCTCAGCCGGCACTCCACACGGAGGGTCTTCAGCCCGGCCTGGCCTGGCCGGTCCTGGGCCCGGCTCGACGTGACGGTCACCTCGACGGCCCGTCCGTCGACCGTCACCTCGGTGTCCCCGGCGGCCGTCGCGCACCGCTCACGGGCCCACCCCGCCCTGCCCCGGCGCTCGATGGCGGGCTCGGCCTGGGTGGCGGGGATCTCCGCCAGGTCCTCCACATGGAGGATCCTGAGCTGCCCGGGGGCGGCGACCAGCCCGTCGTACCGGTTGACGGTGAAGTTGCCGAGCGGGTGCGCGCTGGCGGTTCCGCTGGGCACGAGCACCAGGGCGCAGGCGGCCGTGAGGACCGCCGCGCAGGAGGCGAACAGGCGCCGAGGGGCAGTCACTTGGCCTCCAGAGCCTTCAGGGTCGTACGGGCCTCGGCGGCGCCGCGCGGGGCGAAGCCGGGGTTCAGATCGAGTGCCGCCTCGAGGGATGCCTTCGCGGCCTTCTTCTCGCCGGCGCCGTACTCGACCATCCCCCGGTGGTAGAGGAACGTGGCGTCCTTGTAGCCGGGAGCGGTGGCCCGCCGGGCGTACGGCAGGGCCTCCTTGTCGCGGCCGTTGACGTGCAGCGCCCAGGCGAGGGCGTCCGCCGTGTGGACCGTCTCGCGGCGCTTCCACTCCGCCTCGGCCGCGCGCAGGGCGGCCTTCCGGTCGCCGTGGTCGGCGGCGGCGAGCGCGGTGTCAAGGTCGGCGTTGACGCCGTTGGCGCGGGCGATCGCGGTGTAGGCGTTCACCAGTGCGTACTGGTCGCGGGCCGCCGACTTGTCGCCCTTCGCGTCGTACAGCTCGCCGAGGAGGACCAGCGGGCCCGGCAGCGGATAGGCGGACACGACCTGTTCGAGTCCGCGGACGGCCTCGGTGGTGTCGCCGCTCGCGGCCTGGGCGCGGGCGCGGCCCTCCAGGGCGGGGAGGTAGGTGTCGTCGGCGCCCAGGGCGCGCGCGTAGTCGTCGAGCGCCGTCTTGACGTCGCCCTGCTTCCAGGCCAGTTGGCCGAGCTGGGTGGCCACGTAGGCGATGTCGCCCCGCGTCACCGCCGAGTCGAGCGCCTGCCGCAGGACGCGGCGGGCGGTCTTCACGTCGCCGCGCAGCTCGTGCACATAGGCGTAGCGGGTGAACACGGGGATGCCGGGGCGGCGGGTGTCGGCGAGCCTGGCCGCCTTCAACGCCTCGTCGTAGCGGCCGAGTTCGACGAGGGCGTCGATCCGGCTGCACAACGCCCGTTCGCTGTACGGGTTCTCCTTGAGGGCCCGGTCCGCGTAGCGCAGGGCGTCCTCGAACTCGTGCCGGGCCGCGGCGAGGGCGGCGAGGCCGGCGAGGGCCGGGTCGTTGTCCGGGCGCAGCTTCAGGGAACGGTTCAGGGCCTTCTCGGCCTGCGGGTAGCGGGAGGGGTCGCCCTTGGTGCGGGCCTGCTCCACGTAGGCGAGGCCGAGCGTCGACCAGGAGCCGAAGTCGCGCGGCTGGTCCTTGAGATGGGCCTGCAACGCCTTGACCGATGTGTCCAGGTCCCCGCCCGCGAGCTGTGCCGCCGGGAGCCCCGGCGAGGAGGAGAGAGCGACCGTCCCGTTGTCGTCCCGGGCGCCCAGCGCGATCGCGAACCCGGTGAACGCGACGGCCAGCGCGGCCGCGCACGCGGTGAGCCGCAGCAACCGCCCCCGGACGGGCTCGCGCAAGGGCGCGACGCCGCCGGACGCGGCACCGGACTCGGCACCGGACTCCGACTTGGCCTCGGAACCAGACTCGGACTTGGACCCGGCACCGGACTCGGCGACGGGCCGGGCACCGGAGTCGGCGACGGGCTCGGTGGCGGAGTCGGCGACGGACCCGACGATCTCGTGCCCGTCGGCCTCGGGAGCCCCCTCGTCGGGGCGCGGACGTCCGTCCTGCGACGCGCTGTCGTTCGTACGCGGGGACATGCCCTCTCCTCAAAGTCCTTGCCGAGCAACGGTGGTGACGTCGGTGGGGCGCGGCCCGCGCCGTGGGGGATGGATACGAGCGGACCGCGCCGGTCGGTGGACCGGGCCCCGTGGGGCCCGGCCGGGTGGGCCTAGTAGTAGGCCCGGTCGTTCCGGCGGCGCCACCACAGCAGGCCCGAGCCGATCAGCAGGACGCCGACCGCGCCGGCACCCGCGGAGGCCGCGATCAGCGTGGTGTCGTCCGTTCCGGCCTCGACGCCACCGCCCAGCGCGCTGCGCACGTTGTTGGTGGTGTTGCCCTTGACCGTCTTGCCCCGCGAACCGGCCGTCGGCAGACCGACGTACGGGAAGGACTTGCCGAACTTCTTGTCGTTCTTGTCGACCGCGTCGCCCAGGTCGTTCTTGGCGCCGACCAGTTCGCCCTCGACCACCTGGAGCGCGATGTCGATCACGTCGTCGGTGAGCCGGCGCCCGTTCGGGAAGCCCTGGTTGTCACCGTCGAGGACACCGAGCCGCTTCGGCTTCGCGGTGGGCTTGATGGAGGTGTTGAGGCGCAGCTGCTCCGACGGGGTCACACGCGGCGGCTGGTTGAGGCCCTTGACACCCTTCAGGAAGACGTCGACGAGGTCGTTGCGCGGCGTCTTCGGGGCGGGGATCTTGTAGATCGCCTCGATCAGCTTCGGCAGCTCCGGCTCGGTGACGTTCTTCAGGAACTGGGCGTCCTCCGTGGGCGAGGACGCGTTGAACCGGTCCTTGTCCTTCAGCGGGTTGACGACCTCGTTCACCAGCGGCATGCCGAGGCGCGACACCTGGTGGAAGCGGCCGTTGGCGCCCTTGCGCTGGGTCGTCGACCATATGCCGACGATCGGCTGGTCCTTGGAGTAGGCGAGCGCCGCGCTCGGCACCTGGAGCGCGATCGAGTTGACGTTGTAGCCCTTGAGGGTGTCCCGCCCGACCTCGGAGAGGTCACCGCCGTACAGCAGGTCGAAGACGCGCAGGTCCAGGAAGAACGGGTCGTCGGCCTGGCCGGCGAACGTCGTCACACCGCTCGCGGTCTTGTAGACGGCGTCGTCGCGCAGCTTCTTGAAGTTCGGCATCGACGCCTTGCCGACGTTGGAGGGCGCCACCCACACGTCGTCGGCGAGCTTCGTCCGGGACACCGGGCGGCGGTCCCGCAGCTTGATCAGCTCGATGTCGTACGTCTGCGTGATGTTGAGGTCCGGGTCGTCCAGGCTCTCCACGACACCCGTGTTGTACAGGAACGTCCTGTCGTTCTTCGTCTTGGTGTCGAACGTGTAGCGGAAGATCAGGTCTTCCTTCGCGTCGCCGTCCTGGTCGACGCGGATGTCGTACTGGGCCTCCTCGGAGAACGGGAAGAAGTTCGGTCCGCCCGCCGGCTCCTCGAAGGGGATCCAGTTCGCGACGATCGTCGTCGTGTCCGGCCTGTCCGGGCTGACGAACGCGTACACGTCGGTGTTGTCGAACTGCGGCTCCCCCGAGATCAGCGGGGCCTCACGGTGGCTGGAGGCGGAGGCCGTCCCCGGCTCCAGCACGGTGACGCCGGCGGCTGCGAGCCCTCCGGCGGCCAGCGAAGCACAGATGAGGGCCGCGATGCTCCGCCGCCCTGCGCCGCTCTTGGAAGTAGGTGTCGTCATGCCGTCCGTCCTCTGTCCCAACTTGCCTGACGAACGCCATTCGGAGCGGTCGGCAGGGTGGATTGGTCGAATCCCAAACGTTCTTACGGCGCGTTTGAAAGGTTGTCTCAGCGGAGAACGGGATTCCTCGATCGAGATCGCGTCCGGAGCCCGTCCGGACCCGATCCGGAGCCCGTCAGGACCCGATCCGGCCGGATCCGATCGGATTCGTCGACGGGGGACCCGCGTTTTGGGCACGCTGATCCGTAACCCCATCCGGAGGTGGGTCGGTTGCGAATGCCTTACGCGCGGGGATGGCCGTGCTCGGCCGGAGGCGAGGGGGAGCGAGTGGAGGCGGACAAACTTCTGGTCCGGGTGGCCGGAGGTGACCAGCGGGCCTTCGAGGAGCTGTACACCCTGGTGTCCGGACCGGTGTTCGGTCTCGTGCGCCGGGTCGTGCGCGACCCCGCGCAGTCGGAGGAGGTGGCTCAGGAGGTGCTGCTCGAACTCTGGCGCTCCGCCGGCCGCTTCGACCCCGCCCGAGGCAGCGCCCTGTCCTGGATCCTCACCCTCGCCCACCGGCGGGCGGTGGACCGGGTGCGCAGCGCCCGCGCCGCCACGGAGCGCGAGCAGCGCGAGGGCCTTCGGGCCCACGACACCGCCTTCGACCAGGTCGCCGAGGAGGTCGAGGCGGGCCTCGAACGCCAGTGGGTGCGCCACTGCCTGGAGCGGCTCACCGCGCTCCAGCGGGAGTCGGTCACCCTCGCCTACTACGACGGCTACACCTACCGCGAAGTGGCCGAGCGGCTCTCGCTGCCCCTCGGCACGGTCAAGACCCGTATGCGCGACGGACTCACACGGCTGCGCGAATGCCTGGGAGGAGTCGCATGAGCGCCCTGATCGGTCTCCTGGCACAGGAGGCGCCGCCCGGTTCCACCGCGTCCCGCGCCCGGGTGCCCGAGGGAGGCGCGGCATGAGCCTGTTCCGCCGCGAGGACCTCCACTCGCTCGCCGCCCCCTACGCCCTCGACGCCCTGGAACCCGACGAGCGCCGCCGCTTCGAGAAGCACCTGGAACGCTGCGACCGCTGCCCCGCCGAGGTGCGCGCCCTGGCGGAGGACGCGGTCCGCCTCGCCTGGTCGACGGCCGTCCCCGCGCCGGCCGCGATGCGCGACCGGGTGCTCGCCGCCGTACGGAGCACTCCCCAGGAGGCCCCGGCGCAGGCGCGACCCCAGCAGCATCTGCCGCCGCATGTCTGGGGCACCGCGCCGCCACCGAAGGCGCGCGCCCGTGCGCCCCGGATGCGCCCTTTGTTCATGCCGCTCGCCACCGTGACCGCCGCCGGCGCGCTCGTCGTGGCGTCGCTGTTCGCCGTCGAGGCGAACCGGACACAGGATCAGCTGGACGCGGAGCGCGCGCAGTCGCGTGAGATCGCCCACGTTCTCACCGCGCCGGACGTCCGGGCGACCCGCGAACAGGACGCGGGCGGCAATGGAATCGGAGTGATCGCTTCCGCCGAGGAGGGGCGTGCGATCGTGACGCTCGCCGGATTCGAGGACCTCCCCCGCGACCGGGTGCACCAGCTCTGGCTCATGCGCCCCGACGTGCAACCGCGCTCCCTGGGCCTCTTCGACGGCGACACGCCCTTGGTCACGAACGGATTGGACACCGACGCGACGTCACTCGCCGTGACCGTCGAGCCCGACGGGGGGTCAACACAGCCCACCAGTCAGCCGATTGTCCAACTCGCCCTGAAATCAGTAGGATTCGGAGAGTAGTCGACAACGCCCTTACGGGGTAGGTGTATACCGAGACCGTGATTCCCGAGTGCTCGGGCGGGGCGATATGGTTACGCTGCCCGGGCCGGGTGGACTCGAACGGGTGGGGAGTGACATGGAACAGATAACAGTCCGCAGGGCGCGCGTCCCTGCGATCACCTGCGGGAGCAGTGCGACCAGTTCGCGCCTCGACCGCCATCTCTCGGTGCTGAGCGGCCCCGCCGTGCCGCAGCGCGAGACGGCCGAGGCGACCTCGCTGATGCGCGAGCTGACTGCGCGTTCCCCGCACGACAAGCGTGCCGCCAAGAACACCCGCGTCGGCCGGGTCTCGCTCTTCGCACCCCTGAGGCGGTTGCGCCGCTCGCTCTTCGGCAGCCGCTAGCACCAAGGATCTTCAGCAGGAAGCCCGCGCTCAGGCGATCACACCGTCCCGGCGCAGCGCTGCGATCTCGTCGCCCGTCATCCCCACGGCGCGCAGCAGCGACTCGGTGTGTTCCCCGAGCGCGGGTACCGCCCCCATCCGTGCCTCGTCCCCGCCCGGCAGCGTGATGGGCGGCAGCAGCGCCCTGAGCGGCCCCACCGGTGACCCCACTTCCCGCCATCGGTCCCGGGCCGCCAACTGCGGATGCTCCGCCAGTTCGTGCACGTCCCGCAGGCGTGCGCACGCGACCCCGGCCGCCTCCAGCCGCGCCACCGCCTCGTCCGCGTCCAGGACGCCCAGCGCCTTCGCCACCGCCTCGTCCGTACGGTCCCGGTGCGCGACCCGGGCCGGGTTGGTCGCGAACGCCGGGTCGTCGGCCAACTCGGGACGCCCCAGCACCTGTTCGGCGAGTCGTCGCCACTCCCGGTCGTTCTGCACCGACAGCAGCACCCGGCCGCCGTCCGCCGTCGGATAGGCGTCGTAGGGCGCGATCACCGCGTGCGCGAGGCCCGTCCGCACCGGGGGAGTGCCGCCGTGCAGGGTGTGGTGCAGCGGGTGCCCCATCCACTCGGCGAGCGCCTCCAGCATCGACACCTCCACCGGCCCGCCCCGCCCGGTGGTGCCCCGGCGGACGAGCGCCGCGAGGACCCCCGAGAACGCGTACATCCCGGCGGCGATGTCCGCCGCCGGGATGCCCGCCTTCACCGGCTGCTCCGGGGTCCCCGTCACCGACACCAGCCCGGCCTCGCACTGCACGAGCATGTCGTACGCCCGCTTGTCCGCGTACGGCCCGGACGCCCCGTAGCCGGAGATGTCCACCGCGATCAGCCGGGGGTGCGCGGCGCACAGGGTGGCGGCGTCCAGGCCGAGCCGGGCCGCCGCACCGTGTGCCAGGTTCTGCACGAACACGTCCGCGTCCGCCACCAGCCGCCGGACGACGTCCAGGCCGCGCGGGTCCTTCAGATCGAGGGCGAGGGACTCCTTGCCCCGGTTGCACCACACGAAATGGGAGGCGAGGCCCCGCGCGGCGGTGTCGTAACCGCGCGCGAAGTCACCGCCGTCCACCCGCTCGACCTTGATCACACGGGCGCCGAGGTCGGCGAGCTGCCGGGTGGCGAACGGGGCCGCCACGGCCTGCTCGACGGCGACGACGGTGAGGCCGTCGAGGGGCAGGGGATCGCCGGTGCCGGTCAGTGAGCGCATGCCGTGGATCATGTCCCCGGCGGGGTGCCGTTGTCAGCAGGGCGTGCCGAGCGTCACGTGCCCCGCCCCGGCACCGGCCTCCGGCCCACCTCGCCGCAGCGGGCCGGAGGCCGCCCGGGTCCGGCCCGTCCCCCGAACGGGCCGGAGGTCACTTGGGGCCGGCCGCGTACGTCCGTACCGCGAGCGGCACGAACACCGCGAGGAGGACGGCGCACCAGGCCAGGGAACCGGCGACCGGGTGGGCGACCGGCCAGGCGGCGCCGTCGGGGACGGGCGCGTTCCCGAACAGGTCGCGCAGGGCCGTGGTGACCGCGCTGATCGGGTTCCACTCGGCGGCGGTGCGCAGCCAGCCAGGCAGACCCTCGGTCGGGATGTACGCGCTGGACAGCAGCGGCAACAGGAAGGTCGCCCCGCCCAGTTGGCCCGCCGCTTCCTCGCTGCGGGTGAGCAGGCCCAGGAAGACACCGATCCACACCGCCGTGAACCGGAACAGCAGCAGCAGTGCGAACGCGCCGGCCGCCGCGAGCGCGCCGCCCTCGATCCGCCAGCCCACCGCCAGCCCGACCAGCAGGAACGGCACCGTCCCCGCGGCCGTGAGGACCAGGTCCGCCACGACCTGGCCGAGCGGGACGGCGGCCCGGCTCATCGGCAGGGTGCGGAAGCGGTCCATCACGCCCCGGTGGGTGTCCTGCGCGGCCTGGAACATGCCGGTCATGATCCCGCCGGCCGCCGTCGCGACCAGCAGACCGGGCACCAGGAAGCGCCGGTACTCCTCGCCCGGCACGGCGAGGGCACTGCCGAAGACGTACCCGAAGAACAGCAGCATCGAGATCGGCATCGTCTGGGTGAGGATCAGCAGCCCCGGATTGTTCCGGGCCCGTCGCAGCTGACGGCCGAGCATGGCCGCGCCGTCGTACGCCAACGCGCTCATGCGGCACGCTCCTTGACGTCGGAGTGGTCGGAGTGGTCGGTCGCGGGCGTCTCGGTGAGGCGGAGGAACACGTCGTCGAGGGTCGGTGGGCGCAGGCTCGCGTCGAGCAACGGCACCCCGGCCGCGTCGAGTTCGCGGACGAGACGGGGAAGCGTCAGCGTCGGGTCGAGACAGACCGCGCCGACCGCGTGCCGGTCGTGGTCGAACGACGGCTCGGCCCCGGTGAGCTGGTCGAGGACGCCCGCCGCCGCGACCATCACGTCGGCGTGCGCGACGACCACCTCCGCGTACGACCCGATGAGCGCCTTGAGCTGGGGCGGCGAGCCGCTGTGCGCGATCCGGCCCCGGTCCATCAGCACCACCTGGTCGGCGAGCCGGTCGGCCTCCTCCAGATACTGCGTCGTCAACAGCACGGTCGTCCCCTCCGCCTTGAGGGCGCCCACGGCGTCCCAGATCTGGTTGCGGCTGACCGGGTCGAGCCCCGTGGTCGGCTCGTCGAGGAAGAGCACCGCCGGGTGGCGTATCAGGCTCGCCGCCAGGTCGAGCCGGCGGCGCATCCCGCCCGAGTACGTGGAGACGGGTCGGTCGGCGGCCTCGGCCAGCCCGAAGCGGTCGAGGAGTTCGCCGGCGCGGGCGGCGGTGTCGCGGACGCGGTGCAGCCGTGCGAACAGCCGCAGGTTCTGCCGCCCCGTGAGGTCCCCGTCCACCGACGCGTACTGCCCGGTCACCCCGATCGCCCGCCGCACGGCGTGCGGCTCCCGTACGAGGTCGTGCCCCGCGATCCGCGCCGAGCCGGCGTCCGGCCGCAGCAGCGTCGCCAGCAGCCGTACGGCGGTGGTCTTGCCCGCCCCGTTCGGGCCGAGCATCCCGACCACCGAGCCTCGGGCGACGGCCAGATCCAGGCCCCGGACGGCACGGACCTCCCCGAAGCGCTTCTCCAGACCTTCACTAAGTACAGCGTACGTAGAAGTCATGGGTCGACCATAGCGCACTACGTACGCTGTACGTAACTAGGATGGTGGCCGAGGTGATGATCGATGGCTGGCCGACCGGCCGTACCCCAAGTGATCTGGGCGCGCCCCGAGCGCACCGGCCGTGGCCCGAGGCCCGCGTTCAGCCGTGCGGACATCGCGGCGGTGGCGGTGCGGCTCGCCGACGAGGGCGGGCTCGACGCCGTGTCGATGCGGCATGTCGCTGCCGATCTGGGCTGCGGCACCATGTCGCTCTACAACTACGTGCCGCGCAAGGAGGACCTGCACGAACTGATGGTCGACGCCGTCGGTGGCGAGCACGAGCTGTGGGAGCCGAGCGGGGACTGGCGGGCCGACCTGCGCCGGGTGGCCCATCAGACACGGGAGCTGATGCGCAGGCATCCCTGGCTGCCCCGGCTGATGTCACCGGTGTACGGGTTCAGCCCGAACGCGCTGCGGTTCCTGGAGCACTGTCTGGCCTGCATGGACCCGCTCGACGCGCCCTACGGAACGAAGCTCCAGCTCTTGGCGCTGCTCAACGGGTGTGTGACGACGTACGTGGCGAACGAGCTGGCGACGGCGGAGCGGACGCGCGCGCTGCCGTGGTCCGAGGAGCAGGAGAACCAGGTGCGGATCGCGTACCTGGGCGGGCAGATCGCTTCCGGGGCGTATCCGCGGATGGCGGCGGCGTTCACCGAGGACGCGGGCCCGATCGACCTGGAGGCCGTCTTCGCGTGGATGCTGGACCGGGTGCTGGACTCGTTCACGCCCTGAGGCCGTGCCGGGCGGCGGGGCCGCTCACAGCAGGGTGAACTGGCCCTCCGGGCCCTCCTCGTCGTGGTCCAGCACCGAGGCCGGCCTGCGCGCCGACTCCACGACGGGGAGGACGCCCGCTGTGCGCAGGTCCTCGGCCGTGAGGCGCTCCCGCACTGTCAACCCGTCCTGCTCCGGGCGCAGTTCGGCGAGCAGCGCCAGGACCGTGATCAGCTCCAGGAGTTCCGACGTCCAGTTCTGGGGCCAGGTCGCGGGGCGTACGGCCTCCAGCGTGCCCGGCTCCGCGGGCTCCGTGCGACGGGCGAACCACGCGTCGAGGACGCGGACACCGCCGACGTGGAAGTCCCAGGCCCCGGCGGGCACCGGTGAGACGCGGCCCTCGTCGAGGAGGAGCGCCTCCTGGTCGGGGTCGTAGCGCAGTTCCACGGGGCGGGCCGGGAGCGGGGCGCGGACGTAGGGGCGCCGGCCTCCGGGGAGCTTGGGACGGTCGCCGTCGCGGCGCATCAGCCAGAGGGCGCGGCGGCCCAGCCCGACGCCACGGGACCAGGTGTCGGGGTCCGCGGTGAGCGGGACCTCGATGCCCCGGGGGCCCGGACGCGCGGTCACCAGGATCCAGCCGAGGACGTCCAGGGGGTCGACGCGGTCGGCGGCCACGCGGTCGGCGAGGAACTCCGTGAGACCGGGGGCCAGGTTGGGTTCCCGGCCGCCGGGCCGTCGGTACAGGGGGCGGACCCGGCCGGCGCGCGGACCGTGCGGGGGAGTCAGCGGCAGGACCGCCGTGGCGAGGAGCGGCGGCCCGGACGGTTCGGCGGCGGGTGTCTGTTCCACCACGAACACCTGGTGCTCGTCCGCGACCCGCCACAGCTCGGGGCGGGCCGCGTCGATCAGACGGTGGTCGGGGACGAGCCACTGCTCGTCGAAGGGCGCGGCGAGGACCCGTACCGGCTCGGGGCAGGGGCCCGACTCGCGGACCAGCCGCCCGGTGCCGCCGGACCGGCCCGGCAGCCCCGGGACGGCGGACGTGAGGGTGCGGGAGCGCGTGGGGCCGAACAGGGCCTCGCGGTCCGGGCCCTCCGCCTTCATCAGCGCGTCCCAGCGGGCCCTCAGGGACGCCGCGTCGGGCCCCGCCGGCCACGCCCGGCCCAGCCGAGGCGGTGCGACGGACCACGGCATGAGGTCCGCGAGGAGCGGAGCGTCGTCGTGCGTCACGCTGGGCATCGTACGACCTCGTCAGTGGGCGTCGAGAGTGACCGTGAAGGAGAAGCGGTCGCCGCGGTAGTGGATGACCGCGACGTCCAGGACGCGGCCCGACTCGTCGTAGGTGACGCCCGTGTAGTGCAGGATCGGGCTGAGCAGGGGGATCTGGAGCAGGCGGGCGGTCTCCGGGTCCGCGAGCCGGGCCTCGACGGTGTCGGTGATCCGGCTGATGGCCACGCCGACGGCGTCCCGGAGCACCTTGGTCATCGGCCAGCGCAGCAGGTCCTCCGGGTCGATGAGTGCGGCCAGCTCGGGGCGGACGTAGTTGCGGGCGTGGTTGGTGGGTTCCCCCGTCCGCTCGTCGCCGCGCAGCCGGTGGTAGGTGGCCACCTCCGTCAAGTCGGGGAAGTAGTCGGAGAGTTCACCCGACAGAGGGGTGCTGCCCTGGTCCAGCAGCTCGGTCGTCATACCGGACTGCTGGGCCACGATCGCGTCCACCGAGCCGAGCAGCCGCACGGGCGTGCCCCGTTGCGCGCCCGGCTCGATGAACGTGCCGCGCCGCCGGTGCCGGCTGATCAGCCCCTCGTCCTCCAGCTCCTTCAGCGCCTGCCGCATGGTCAGCACGCTCACCCCGTAGTGCCCGGCCAGCTGCTCCTCGGTGGGCAGCCGCAGCGGATCGTGGGGCGACCGGCCCAGTATCGAGGCGCGCAGGGACTGCGAGACCTGATACCAGAGAGGCAGCTTGCGGTTCAGGACGATCGAGTCCGGGGCGAAGGAGGTCACGACGCTATCCGTACCCGGCCCGGCCCGTTCAGCGCAACGGACCGAAGTGGCGCTGGAGGCCCGACCACACCTCGTCGTACCCCCGCTGGAGGTGATCCGCCCCGGCCGCCTGCGCGGTCGTCAGGATCGGCCACCGCGTCTCGAACATGAAGGCCAGCCCGTCGTCGACCTTCTGCGGCGCCAGCTCGGCGGCGCTCGCCCGGTCGAAGGTCTCCCGGTCGGGGCCGTGCGCGGACATCATCGTGTGCAGCGAACCACCGCCGGGTACGAAGCCCTCCGCCTTGGCGTCGTACGCGCCCTCGATGAGGCCCATGTACTCGCTCATCACGTTCCGGTGGAAGTACGGCGGCCGGAAGGTGTCCTCGCCCACCAGCCAGCGCGGCGCGAACACCACGAAGTCCACACCGGCCAGCCCCGGGGTGTCCGACGGCGAGGTCAGGACGGTGAAGATCGACGGGTCCGGGTGGTCGTACGAGATCGAGCCGATGACGTTGAACCGGCGCAGGTCGTAGACGTACGGCGTGTAGTTGCCGTGCCAGGCGACCACGTCGAGCGGTGAGTGGTCGTAGGTGGCCGTCCAGAGGTTCCCGCAGAACTTGTTCACCACCTCCACCGGGCCCTCCACGTCCTCGTACGCCGCCACCGGCGCCCGGAAGTCACGGGGGTTCGCCAGGCCGTTGGCGCCGATCGGGCCGAGGTCGGGGAGGCGGAAGGGGGCGCCGTAGTTCTCGCAGACGTAGCCGCGGGCGGTGGCGTCGAGGAGCTCGACCCGGAAGCGGACCCCGCGCGGGACGAGGGCGACCTCCCCGGGCTCCGCGTGCAGCAGGCCGAACTCGGTGCGCAGCAGCAGGCCGCCGTGCTCGGGGACGATCAGCAGCTCGCCGTCGGCGTCGCTGAGGACCCGCTCCATCGAGGACGTGGCGTGGTACAGGTGCACGGCCATGCCGGCGCGCTGGGCCGCGTCGCCGTTCCCGCCGAGCGTCCACAGGCCCGCGAGGAAGTCCGTGCCCGCCGGGGGCTCCGGCAGGGGGTTCCAGCGCAGCCGGTTGGGGTCGGGGACCGTCTCGGTGAACGGGGCCGTGCGCAGCGCGCCGTTGTCCGCGCGGGTGAAGGCCGGGTGCGCGGCCGACGGCCGGATCCGGTAGAGCCAGGAGCGGCGGTTGTACGCCCGCGGCTCCGTGAAGGCGCTACCGCTGAGCTGCTCCGCGTACAGGCCGAGCGGGGCGCGCTGGGGCGAGTTGCGGCCCTCGGGCAGCGCGCCCGGGACGGCCTCCGAGGCGTGCTCGTTGCCGAAACCGGAGAGGTACTCCAGCCCCTCGGCGGTCTTCCTCGCGTCCCCGCTCATGATCGCTCCCTCGCGCTCCTGATTCCTATGCATCACCGTAGGATTCGGGCCGGACGGGCGCAAGAGGGCCGATGGCCGGACCGTGGCGAGCCACGGCCGTGGTGTCGCCCCATCGGGTGCCGTCGGGCCCCCGCGGAGAACCGGACCCGAGATGGATCCGTCTTGTCAGTGCGGTGCTCTACGCTCCCGGCAGGGCCCGGACGTGCGGATGTTCGTCGTCCGCCGTGTTCGACCGCTGAGCGGGAGCGGCGGTACCGGCCGTACCTGTATCCGGAAGCTCATCGGACCTCGGCGGAAAGGCATCATGAAGCCCGTGTCCCAGGCGACCTCCTTGCGCCGCGCACCCGTGCAGCGGCGCAGTGCCGAACGACTGACCAGGATCCTCGACGCCTGCGCCGACCTCCTCGACGAGGTGGGCTACGACGGGCTGAGCACCCGTGCCGTGGCGCTGCGCGCGGGTGTGCCCATCGGCTCCGTCTATCGCTTCTTCGGCAACAAGCGCGCGATGGCCGACGCGCTTGCCGAGCGCAACCTCGCCCGCTTCACCGAACGCGTCGGACGCCGGCTGGAGGGCACCGGCGACCGGGACTGGCGCACCGCCATGGACGCCGTCCTCGACGAGTACCTCGACATGAAGCGCCACGCCCCCGGCTTCGCCCTCATCGACTTCGGCAACCAGATCCCCGTCGGCGGCAGCCGCCAGGAACCCAACACCCGCGTCGCCGACCGTCTCTCCGAGCTGCTCTCCGACTACATCGGCCGCACCCCCGACGAGGACCTGCGCCGCATCTTCCTCATCGCCGTCGAGACCGCCGACACTCTCGTCCACCTCTCCTTCCGGGTCTCCCCCGAGGGGGACCCGCGGATCATCGAGGAGATGCGGCAGCTGCTGCGCGCCTATCTCGCGCGCGTCCTGGACTGATCCGATCCGCCCCGACCCCGCTCGCCCCTCCCGCTGATGCATACCGGTCGGTATGCTCGGCTGCGGCGCCGCGCCCTCCGTATGCGCGGCGCCCGTCCGAGCGCCAACGCCGTCGCCCTCCGGGAGGACCCGTGTCCACCACCCCCGACTCCCGCACCGCCCTGCGGATCTGCCCGCTCTGCGAGGCCACCTGCGGGCTCACCCTCACCATCGAGGGCACCCGGGTCACCAAGGCCCGCGGCGACCGGGACGACGTGTTCAGCAAGGGGTTCATCTGCCCGAAGGGAGCCTCGTTCGGCGCGGCCGACGGCGACCCCGACCGGCTGCGCGCCCCGCTGGTCCGCAAGGACGGGGAACTGCGGGAGGCCACCTGGGCGGAGGCCTTCGACGCCGTCGCCACCGGACTGCGCCCGGTCGTCGAGGCGCACGGCCCGCACGCCGTCGGCGTCGTCCTCGGCAACCCCAACGTGCACACCATGGCGGGCGCCCTCTACCCGCCCGTCCTCCTCGCCGGGCTCGGCACCCGCAGCCTGTTCACCGCCTCCACGGTCGACCAGATGCCCAAGCACGTCTCCAGCGGACTCCTCTACGGCGACGCCCACGCCATCCCCGTACCGGACCTCGACCGCACCGACCACCTGCTGCTCCTCGGCGCCAACCCGCTGGAGTCCAACGGCAGTCTGTGCACCGCCCCGGACTTCCCCGGCAAGCTCAAGGCGCTCAAGGCCCGCGGCGGCACCCTCACCGTCGTCGACCCGCGGCTGACACGCACCGCCAAGCTCGCCGACCGGCATGTGGCGATCCGCCCCGGCACGGACGCGCTGCTCCTCGCCGCGATGGCGCACGTCCTGTTCGAGGAGGACCTCGTCGACATCGGCGACCTCGCCCCGAACGTCCTCGGCGTCGAGGAACTCGCCGAAGCCGTACGGGAGTTCACCCCCGAGGCCGCCGCCGGGGCCTGCGACGTGGACGCCGGCGCGATCCGGGCCATGGCCCGTGAACTGGCCGCCGCGCCCACCGCCGCCGTCTACGGCCGCATCGGCAGCTGCACCGTCCCGCACGGCACCCTCGCCAGCTGGCTGGTCGACGTCCTCAACATCCTCACCGGCAACCTCGACCGGCCCGGCGGCGCCCTGTTCCCCCTCGCCGCCACCGACAAGACACCACGGCCCGCCGGACCGGGCCGCGGCTTCGCCCTCGGCCGGTGGCACAGCCGGGTGAGCGGCCACCCCGAGGCCAAGGGCGAACTGCCGCTGTCCGCGCTCGCCGAGGAGATCGACACCGCCACACCCGAGGGCAGCCCCGTCCGCGCCCTGGTCGTCGTCGCCGCCAACCCCGTGCTCTCCGCGCCCGACGGCGACCGCCTCGACAAGGCGCTCGACTCGCTCGACTTCATGGTCAGCGTCGACCCCTACCTGAACGAGACCGCCCGCCACGCCGACGTCGTCCTGCCGCCGCCCCCGCCCTCGCAGGCCCCGCACTTCGACTTCGCGTTCAACGCGTTCGCCGTCCGCAACCAGGTCCGCTACAACCGCGCCGCCGTGCCCCTGGAGGACGGCCGACTGGCGGAGACCGAGATCCTCGCGCGCCTGACCCTCGCTACCACCGGCATGCATGGCGCCGATCCCTCCGCCGTGGACG
>NZ_LIQX01000319.1 GCF_001418475.1 Streptomyces ossamyceticus
TTCCCGTCCCAGGCGGTGGACTTCACCTACCTGGGGACCGAGCCCCCGTCCGCGGACCTGCCGGCGAGGAGCTTCCGTTTCGGCGTCGAGGTCACTACGCGCGACGGGCCCACGGTCACCGTGACCCGTGTTTCTCAGCCCTATGCCGGACTCACCGTCTCGACGACACCCCGCCCGCCCTTCCGCAGCCCGGTCGGCGATGCCCGCACGATCGTCATCACCATGCGGGTGACGGATTGCGGGAAAGTCCCGAGGAACGTCGGACTGCCTTTCCTGGACGTAACTCTGCGTAATAGGCGCGCAATAGAAGACCACAGTTTCATCCTGGGC
The DNA here is from genome assembly GCF_001418475.1 of Streptomyces ossamyceticus. Classification (GTDB taxonomy): domain Bacteria; phylum Actinomycetota; class Actinomycetes; order Streptomycetales; family Streptomycetaceae; genus Streptomyces; species Streptomyces ossamyceticus. Next base: position 331 of record NZ_LIQX01000319.1, read on the forward strand.
CGACGCTATGCCCGCGACCTCTCCGAAGCGATTCAAGTCGCCTGCAGCAACGACGCGATGTCACTACCAAAGACCAAGAACACTCCTGAAAACGCCGATGCACTTCCTGCGGCTTCTCACTATGTGGACTGGGCGAATCGGCCTTAATTCCTCGCATCCACCCACGGAGTACCGCTCTGCATTACGTCGTGTCATAACAAGAGCGTCACAGCCTCGGTCAGACCCTCCTCCACGTTCCCATCACACGCTTAGAGTCACGCCCAGTCACCGCGCCCTCGGATTCGAAGTCATTTTCGTCCCAGCGCTCGACTCGGCCCGCTCAACCAGGAGGGGCCGTGCCACGGAAAGGACTGATCGTGCGTCAACGCTCGCTCATCGCCATCACCGCCGCGCTGGCGGCGGGAGCTCTCACCCTCACCGCCTGCGGCTCGCGCGACGACAGCGCCGGCTCGGACTCCGAAGGAAGCGGCGGCGGCACCACTGTCGTCATCGGTGTCGACGCACCGCTGACCGGCGACCTGTCCGCGCTGGGTCTCGGCATCAAGAACTCCGTAGACCTCGCCGCCAAAACGGCGAACAAGGAGAAGACCGTCGAAGGCGTGACCTTCAAGGTCGAGGCCCTCGACGACCAGGCGCAGCCCTCCTCGGGCCAGCAGAACGCCACCAAGCTCGTCGCCGACAAGGACGTCCTCGGCGTCGTCGGCCCGCTGAACTCCTCGGTCGCCGAGTCCATGCAGAAGGTCTTCGACGACGCCAAGCTCGTCGAGGTCTCCCCGGCCAACACCAACCCGGCCCTGACCCAGGGCACGGACTGGCAGAAGACCAAGACCCGCCCGTACAAGTCGTACTTCCGCACCGCGACCACGGACGCCATCCAGGGCCCGTTCGCCGCCCAGTACGTCTACAACGACGCCAAGAAGAAGAAGGTCTTCGTCATCGACGACAAGAAGACCTACGGCGCCGGTCTGGCCGCCACCTTCACCGAGGAGTTCAAGAAGCTCGGCGGCAAGATCGCCGGCACCGAGCACATCAACCCCGACACCAAGGACTTCTCCGCGGTCGCCACCAAGGTGAAGAACTCCGGCGCGGACGTCGTCTACTACGGCGGCGAATACCCGCAGGCCGGCCCGCTGAGCAAGCAGATCAAGGCCGCCGGCGCCAAGATCCCCGTGGTCGGCGGTGACGGCATCTACAGCGCCGACTTCATCAAGCTGGCCGGCGCCAGCGGCACCGGCGACCTGGCCACCTCGGTCGGCGCCCCGGTCGAGGAGCTCCCCTCCGCCAAGGAGTTCGTGGCGAACTACAAGGCCGCGGGCTACAAGGAGGCCTTCGAGGCCTACGGCGGCTACTCCTACGACTCGGCCTGGGCGATCATCGAGGCCGTGAAGAAGGTCGTCGAGGACAACAACGGCAAGCTCCCCAGTGACGCTCGCGCCAAGGTCACGGCCGCGATGCAGAACGTCTCGTTCGACGGGGTGACCGGCAAGGTCTCCTTCGACGAGTACGGTGACGCCACCAACAAGCAGCTCACCGTCTACTCCGTCGAGAAGGGTGCCTGGAAGGCGGTCAAGTCCGGTACCTACACCGGCTGATCCACCACCGCACCACTCCTGAGCCGCGCGGGGCGCTGTTCCACTGGCGCCCCGCGCGGACTCGCATCCGGCCCCCCGTCGAAACATCCGAAACCTCTCGGAGGACATGCGGTGAACGAACTGCCGCAGCAGCTGGTCAACGGCCTGCTACTGGGATCCATGTACGGGCTGGTCGCCATCGGCTACACAATGGTCTATGGCATCGTCCAGCTCATCAACTTCGCCCACGGCGAAATCTTCATGACCGGAGCGTTCGGCGCTCTGACGATCTACCTGTACGTGCTGCCCGACGGCACGTCCATGGCAATCGCCCTGCCGCTGATGCTCATCGGCGCCGTTCTGGTCGCCGTCACCGTCGCTGTGGGAGCGGAACGATTCGCCTACCGCCCCCTCCGCAACGCCCCACGCCTCGCCCCCCTCATCACCGCGATCGGCCTCTCCCTCGCTCTGCAGCAGGCTGTGTGGGCCTGGTACCCGGGAGCCACGTCCGCCCTCGTCTTCCCGCAGATCGCAGGCGGCCCCTTCGAGATCGGCGGCGTCACCATCCAGACCGGTGACGTCTTCCTGCTCGTCGCCGCCCCCATCAGCATGGCCGTCCTCGCCTACTTCGTCATGAAGACCCGCACCGGACGCGGCATGCAGGCCACCGCCCAGGACCCCGACACCGCGAAGCTCATGGGCGTCAACACCGACCGCATCATCGTGATCGCGTTCGCCCTCGGCGCCACCTTCGCCGCCGTCGGCGGCGTCGCCTACGGCCTGAAGTACGGCCAGATCGACTTCCGCATGGGCTTCCTCCTCGGCCTGAAGGCGTTCACCGCAGCGGTCCTCGGCGGCATCGGCAACATCTACGGAGCCATGATCGGCGGCGTCGTGCTCGGCGTCGCCGAGACCCTGGCCACCGCCTACATCGCCGACATCCCGGGCATGGACCAGTTCGGCAGCAACGCCTGGGCCGACGTCTGGGCCTTCGTACTCCTCATCCTCGTACTGCTGTTCAGGCCACAGGGCCTGCTCGGCGAACGCGTCGCGGACAGGGCGTGACACCGATGACCACACAGACCACCGCATCCGAAACCCCCACCCCTGCCTCCGGCATGCCCGCCGGCCTCATCGGCCTCCCCCCGAAGACCGGCCTCGCACTCGCCCTCGGCGGCAGCGTCCTCACCATCATCTCCACGTTCCTCGCCTGGACCTGGACCGCCGCCTTCCCCGGCAAGCTCACCATCTACGGCTACCCGGGCGGCCTGCAGGTCCTCGTCCTCATCGGCGGCGCCCTGGCCACCCTCTTCTGCCTGGCCCGCTACGGCGTGAAGGGCCTCGGCTGGCTGGTACCCGCCGGCGCCGACGCAGCCATCAAGTTCGCCACCCTCGCCACCTTCGCCACCAGCTGGTACACGGTCCTCGCCATCAGCGTCGACCTCGGCGGCCTCGTCAACCTCGAACCCGGCGGCTACCTCGTCGCCGTCGCCAGCCTGGCCGCCCTCCTCGGCGCCCTGGCACTGCCCTTCGAGCGCCCCGAACCCGACCCGATCGACCCCGACGACACCGGCTGGGAGCTGTTCAAGCACCAAGCCCGCTACAAGTGGGAGACGGTCAAGGCGGTCTTCGCCTCCGGAACCCCGCGCCGCGTCGGCAAGCTCTCCTCCTTCGTCGAGATCCTGATCATCGTCGCCGTCATGGCGATCGGCCTGACCGTCTTCACCTACGGCATCGGCACCGAGTACGACGAGCTGTTCATCGGATTCATGATCACGGCCGGCTTCGGCTTCGCCGCCCTCAACAAGTCCGGCCTCGTCGCCCAGGCCTCCCAGATCACCGCCCGACACCAGAACATCACCATCTGCGGCGCCTTCGTCGCTGCGGCGATGTTCCCCTTCACCCAGACCGACGACCAGTACGCGACGATCGGCGTCTACATTCTGATCTTCGCCACGGTCGCCCTCGGCCTGAACATCGTCGTCGGCCTCGCCGGCCTCCTCGACCTCGGTTACGTCGCCTTCCTCGGCGTCGGCGCCTACGCCGCAGCCCTGGTCTCCGGCTCCCCCAGCTCGCCCTTCGACGTGCACTTCCCCTTCTGGGCCGCCGTCATCGTCGGCGCCCTCGCCTCCCTCGTCTTCGGCGTCCTCATCGGCGCCCCCACCCTGCGACTGCGCGGCGACTACCTGGCCATCGTGACCCTCGGCTTCGGTGAGATCTTCCGGATCACCGTCAACAACCTCGACGGCACCTCCGGACCCGACCTCACCAACGGCTCCAACGGCATCTCCTCGATCCCGAACCTCAACATCCTCGGATTCGACTTCGGCATCGAGCACACCATCGCCGGCTTCACCATCGGCCGCTTCGCCAACTACTTCTTCCTGATGCTGCTCATCACCGCCGTCGTCGTGCTCGTCTTCCGGCGCAGCGGTGACTCCCGCATCGGCCGCGCCTGGGTCGCCATCCGCGAGGACGAGACCGCCGCACTCGCCATGGGCATCAACGGCTTCCGCGTCAAGCTCATAGCCTTCGCCCTCGGCGCCGCCCTCGCCGGCCTCGCCGGCACCGTCCAGGCACACGTCACCTACACGGTGACGCCGGAGCAGTACCTGTTCGCCGGTGTGATCCCGCCCAACTCCGCCTTCCTGCTCGCAGCAGTCGTCCTCGGCGGCATGGGCACCATCAGCGGACCCCTCGTCGGAGCGGCCCTGCTGTTCCTGATCCCCAACAAGCTCCAGTTCCTCGGCGACTACCAGCTTCTCGCCTTCGGTCTCGCACTCATCCTCCTGATGCGCTTCCGCCCGGAGGGCATGATCCCCAACCGGCGCCGCCAGCTCGAGTTCCACGAAGAAGCGGAGGCGCCCACCGTCCTTACGAAGGCAGGGGCCTGACCACCATGACCACCGACACCACCACCAAGGTCGTCCCCACCGGTGAGACCGTCCTCGACGCCCGCGGCGTGACCATGCGCTTCGGCGGCCTCACCGCCGTACGCAACGTCGACTTCACCGTCAACGCCGGTGAAATCGTCGGCCTCATCGGCCCCAACGGCGCCGGCAAGACGACCTTCTTCAACTGCCTCACCGGCCTGTACATCCCCACCGAGGGCGAAGTCCGCTACAAGGGCAACGTCCTGCCGCCCAAGTCCTTCAAGGTCACCGCGGCCGGCATCGCCCGCACCTTCCAGAACATCCGTCTGTTCGCCAACATGACGGTCCTGGAGAACGTGCTCGTCGGACGCCACACCCGCACCAAGGAAGGCCTCTGGTCCGCCCTTTTGCGCGGCCCCGGCTTCCACAAGGCCGAAGCCGCCTCCCGCGAACGCGCCATGGAACTCCTCGCGTTCGTCGGCCTCGACTCCAAGGCCGAGCACCTCGCCCGCAACCTCCCCTACGGCGAGCAGCGCAAGCTGGAGATCGCCCGGGCCCTCGCCAGCGAACCCGGCCTCCTCCTCCTGGACGAGCCCACCGCCGGCATGAACCCGCAGGAGACACGAGCCACCGAGGAACTCGTCTTCGCCATCCGCGACAAGGGCATCGCCGTACTCGTCATCGAGCACGACATGCGGTTCATCTTCAACCTCTGCGACCGCGTCGCCGTGCTCGTCCAGGGCGAGAAGCTCGTCGAGGGCGACAGCGCCACCGTCCAGGGGGACGAACGCGTCGTCGCCGCCTACCTCGGCGAACCCTTCGAAGACGCTCCCGGCAAGGACGAGGTCGCGGAAGTCGAAGCCGCCGAAGCACACGCCGAGGCCGCCACCGACGCCGCGCCCGGCAAGGAGAACGACCGATGACCGCACTGCTCGAAGTCGAGGACCTCCGGGTCGCCTACGGCAAGATCGAAGCCGTCAAGGGCGTCTCCTTCAAGGTCAACGCGGGCGAAGTCGTCACCCTCGTCGGCACCAACGGCGCCGGCAAGACCACTACGCTCCGCACCCTCTCCGGCCTCCTCAAGCCCGTCGGCGGCCAGATCAAGTTCAACGGCAAGTCGCTGAAGAAGGTCCCCGCACACGACATCGTCTCGCTGGGACTCGCCCACTCCCCCGAGGGGCGGCACATCTTCCCGCGCATGAGCATCGAGGACAACCTCCGTCTCGGCGCCTTCCTGCGCAGCGACAAGCCCGGCATCGAGAAGGACATCCAGCGCGCCTACGACCTCTTCCCCATCCTGGGTGAACGTCGCAAGCAGGCCGCCGGCACCCTCTCCGGCGGCGAGCAGCAGATGCTGGCCATGGGCCGCGCGCTCATGTCCCAGCCGAAGCTGCTCATGCTCGACGAGCCCTCCATGGGCCTCTCGCCGATCATGATGCAGAAGATCATGGCGACGATCGCCGAGCTGAAGGCCCAGGGCACCACCATCCTGCTCGTCGAGCAGAACGCCCAGGCGGCGCTCTCCCTCGCCGACCAGGGCCACGTCATGGAGATCGGCAAGATCGTCCTCTCCGGCACGGGCTCCGACCTGCTGCACGACGAATCCGTCCGCAAGGCGTACCTCGGCGAGGACTAGCCACCGGACCCGCACACGAGGAGGCCCGCACCCCCTGGGAAGGGGGTGCGGGCCTCCTCGTACGCGCGGGGCCTCCGTCAGCCCTTCGCGGCCTTCTTCTCGTCGGCGTCCTGGATGACCGCCTCCGCGACCTGCTGCATCGACATCCTGCGATCCATCGACGTCTTCTGGATCCACCGGAACGCCGCCGGCTCCGTCAGCCCGTACTCCGTCTGCAGGATCGACTTCGCCCGGTCGACCAACTTGCGGGTCTCCAACCGGAGCGTGAGGTCCGCGACCTCCTTCTCCAGCTCCTTCAGCTCCGTGAACCGCGACACCGCCATCTCGATCGCCGGCACGACATCACTCTTGCTGAACGGCTTCACCAGGTACGCCATCGCGCCCGCGTCCCGCGCCCGCTCCACCAGGTCGCGCTGCGAGAACGCGGTCAGCATCAGCACCGGGGCGATACGCTCCTCGGCGATCTTCTCGGCGGCGGAGATACCGTCCATCTTCGGCATCTTCACGTCCAGGATCACCAGGTCCGGCTGGTGCTCCCGGGCCAGCTCGATGGCCTGCTCACCGTCACCGGCCTCGCCCACGACGGAGTAGCCCTCCTCTTCGAGCATCTCCTTGAGGTCGAGGCGGATCAGCGCCTCGTCCTCGGCGATGACGACACGGGTCGTGAGCGGAGGCACATGCGACTTGTCGTCGTCGGGCGCGTCGAGGGGCTGGGGCGACTCGGGGGCGGTCACGTGGGCTCCTTGTTCAGGGCAGGGGTACTGCTGACAAGAGGGTACCTAGCTGCGGCGCAGCGCGGAGAACCGGTACACTCTGCGGACCGGCCGGGTTGGTGGAACGGTATACACGGAGGTCTCAAACACCTCTGCCCGTGAGGGCTTGCGGGTTCGAATCCCGCACCCGGTACTGCCACCGAAAGCGGATGTCCACGTTCTCGTGAACATCCGCTTTTTGCTGCACGCGCCCACGATCGGTGACGCAAAGTAGTCGCATGATCTTCCATGGCACAGAGGTTCGGCAGCGAGCACTCACGCTTCATAGGGACGGCTCAACGAACGCGGACGTGGCCCGCGCACTCGACATCCCACTGGGCACGATCGGCTACTGGAAACACATGGATCGCGCCAAGCGCGGCGAGTGTCCCGGCCGCTCTCAACCCCCATGCCCACGTTGCGACGGTGCGTTGAATGTGTCGGCGTACGCCTACCTACTCGGCCTCTACCTCGGCGACGGGCACATCATCCAGAATCGCTCTATGCGGGCGCCCAGCCTGTCGGTCACCTGTGATGAGAACTATCCGGGGCTCATGGACGAGTGCGAGGCAGCCATGCGCTCGGTTTTCCCGGGTAACGCCGTATGCAGAGTCAGGCGCAAGGGCTGTCGAGAGGTGAAGCTCTACTCCATGCACATCTGGTGCCTCTTCCCCCAACACGGCCCCGGCAAGAAGCACGAGCGTCCGATCGTGCTCGCGAGCTGGCAGCAGGGCATCGTCGACGCCCACCCGTGGGAGTTCGTGCGGGGGCTCATCCACTCGGACGGGTGCCGTGTCACCAACTGGACCACCCGCCTCGTCGGTGGTGAGCGCAAGCGGTACGAGTATCCGCGGTACTTCTTCACCAACAAGTCGGACGACATCCGGCGGCTCTATACGGACACCCTCGACAGACTGGGCCTTGAGTGGACGCACTGCACCCGCCATGGGGACCCCTATAACATCTCCGTCGCCCGAAAGGCTTGCGTGGCGCTCCTTGACGCTCACGTCGGGCCCAAGCACTGACCACCCCCGGGCCCCTACCCCTTCGGGGCGTCGTCCTCGGCGATGTGGTGGATGTGGACCAGGTTCGTGGTGCCCGCGACGCCCGGTGGGGAGCCGGCGGTGATGACGACCGTGTCGCCCTTGCGGCAGCGGGCGTACTGCAGGAGCAGTTCGTCGACCTGGCCGATCATCGCGTCCGTGGAGTCGACGCGCGGTCCGAGGAACGTCTCGACCCCCCAGGTGAGGCTCAGCTGGGAGCGGGTGGCCGGGTCGGGGGTGAAGGCGAGCAGGGGGATCGGGGAGCGGTAGCGGGACAGGCGCCGGGCGGTGTCGCCGGACTGGCTGAACGCCACCAGGAACCGGGCGCCGACGAAGTCGCCGATCTCGGCGGCGGCGCGGGCCACGGCGCCGCCCTGGGTGCGGGGCTTGTTGTGCTCGGTAAGGGGCGGCAGCCCGTCGGCGAGCATGTGCTCCTCGGCGGCCGCGACGATGCGGCTCATCGTGCGAACCGTCTCGACGGGGTGTTTGCCGACGCTGGTCTCGCCGGACAGCATCACCGCGTCGGTGCCGTCGAGGACCGCGTTGGCGACGTCGCTGGCCTCGGCGCGGGTGGGCCGGGAGTGGTGGATCATCGAGTCGAGCATCTGGGTGGCGACGATGACCGGTTTGGCGTTGCGTCGGGCGAGGGCGATGGCGCGCTTCTGGACCAGGGGGACCTGTTCGAGGGGCATCTCGACGCCGAGGTCGCCGCGCGCGACCATGACGCCGTCGAAGGCGGCGACGATGTCGTCGAGTGCGTCGACCGCCTGGGGTTTCTCGACCTTGGCGATGACGGGGAGTCGGCGGCCCTCCTCGTCCATGACGCGGTGGACGGCGTCGATGTCCCGTCCCGATCGCACGAAGGACAGGGCGACGATGTCGAAGCCGGTGCGCAGGGCCCAGCGGAGGTCGTCCTCGTCCTTGGCGGACAGGGCGGGGACGGAGACGGCGACGCCGGGGAGGTTGAGGCCCTTGTGGTCGGAGACGATGCCGCCTTCGACGACCTCGGTGTGGATGCGGGGCCCGTCGACGGCGGTGACGTGGAGGGTCACTTTGCCGTCGTCGACGAGGATGCGTTCGCCGGTGGTGACGTCGGTGGCGAGGCCGTCGTAGGTGGTGCCGCAGATCTCGTGGGTGCCTTCGATGTCGGGTTCGACGGTAAGGGTGAAGGTGTCGCCGCGTTCGAGGAGTACGGGGCCTTCGGTGAAGCGGCCGAGGCGGATCTTCGGGCCTTGAAGGTCGGCGAGGAGGCCGACGCTGCGGCCGGTCTCGTCGGAGGCCTTGCGTACGTGGCGGTAGCGCTCCTCGTGTTCGGCGTGGTCGCCGTGGCTGAGGTTGAGGCGGGCGACGTCCATTCCGGCTTCGACCAGTGCCTTGATCTGGTCGTACGAGTCGGTGGCGGGCCCGAGGGTGCAGACGATCTTTGCTCGGCGCATGGTTCGAGCCTAGGGCTTACCCGCTGGTAGGGACTTGGAGGCACGTGACTACTCAACGGCCTTTGGGTGAAGGGTATTTGACAAGCAGTCACCAGGGAGTCGTCAAGCTGTGAAGCCGTGCGCCGGGCGTGGCGGGGAGGTGTTCACAGGGTGGGTGGGTGCAGGGTGAAGCGGGCGTTGACCTGGGCGTGGATGTGCTGGCGTTCGGGTTCGAGGTCGAGGGGGGCCGGTGCGACGTCCTCGGTGGCGTAGTCCATGGTGCGGGCGTAGGCGGCGGGGTGCAGGGGTTCGGGGGTCTCGGTGCCGAGGTCGGCGAGTTCGACGAGGGCGGCGAGGGTGGTGCCGAGTGCCTCGGCGTATTCACGGGCGCGTTGGACGGCTTCGCGGACGGCTTTCTGGCGGGCTTCGCGGTGGGCGGGTGAGTCGGGGCGGAGGGTCCATGAGGGGCCGTCGACGTGGGTGAGGTCGAGGTCGGCGAGGCGGGTGGTGAGTTCGCCGAGGGCGGTGAAGTCGGTGAGTTCGGCGGTGATGTGGACGCGGCCGTGGTAGGCGTGGACGCGTTCGCCGCGGCCTTTCTCCTTGAGCTGGGGGGTGAGGGAGAAGGTGCCGGTTTCGAGGCGTTCGACGGCGTCGCCGTAGCTTCTGACGAGGTCGAGGGCGGTGTGGTTGCGGCGGGTGAGGTCGTCGAGGGCGGTGCGTCGGTCCTTGCCGCGGGCGGTGACGGTGATGCCGATGCGGGCGATCTCGGGGTCGACCTCCAGGTGGGCGTCGCCGCGGACGGCGATGCGGGGGGCGTCGGGGGTGCCGTAGGGAAGGGCGGCGGGGTGCGGCTGTGCGGGGGTGTCGGTCATACGTCCCACTCTGTCACCGCGGGTCCGGTTGGCGTGGAGGACTGCGGGGTGCCGGTCACCAGATCGCAACCTGGGGGGTCTGTTGCTGGGTGGAATGTACGGGTCAGAATCTACGCGCGTTGTCGCGTGTGGCCTTTCTTCTTGTTCGCTGGTCTACGCGCGTTGAGATCCCGTTCCTCCCGAGGAGTACCGATATGGCCTTGAACCGCCGGAAGTTCCTGAAGAAGTCAGCCGTGACCGGTGCCGGGGTGGCCATCGCCGGTTCGGCTCTGGCGCCGAACGCGCAGGCGGCCGAGGCGACCGGCGGCCAGGAGAAGGCCCCGAAGCGGTACCGGTTCACCGTGATGGGGACGACGGACCTGCACGGCAACGTCTTCAACTGGGACTACTTCACGGACAAGGAGTTCGACGACAAGGCGCACAACGACGTCGGCCTCGCGAAGATCTCGACGCTGGTGGACCAGGTCCGCAAGGAGAAGGGGCGCGGCAACACGCTCCTCATCGACGCCGGTGACACCATCCAGGGCACGCAGCTGTCGTACTACTACGCGAAGGTCGACCCGATCACGGCCAAGGGCGGTCCCGTCCACCCGATGGCGCAGGCGATGAACGCGATCGACTACGACGCGGCGGCGCTGGGGAACCACGAGTTCAACTACGGCATTCCGGTGCTGCGGAAGTTCCAGGAGCAGTGTCGTTTCCCCCTGCTGGGTGCGAACGCGCTGGACGCGAAGACGCTGCGCCCGGCGTTCCCGCCGTTCAGCATGCACCGGCTGCGGACGCCGTTCGGCCGTGATGTGAAGGTGGCGGTGCTGGGTCTGACGAACCCGGGCATCGCGATCTGGGACAAGGCGAACGTGCAGGGGAAGATGACGTTCCCGGGTCTGGAGGAGCAGGCGGCGAAGTGGGTGCCGAAGCTCAGGTCGATGGGCGCGGACGTCGTCGTCGTGTCCGCGCACAGCGGTTCGTCGGGGACGTCGTCGTACGGTGACCAGCTGCCGTACATCGAGAACGCGGCCGGGCTGGTGGCTGAGCAGGTGCCGGGGATCGACGCGATCCTGGTGGGGCACGCGCACACGGAGATCCCGGAGTACTTCGTCACCAACAAGAAGACCGGCAAGCAGGTCGTGCTGTCGGAGCCGCTCAAGTGGGGTCAGCGGCTGACGCTGTTCGACTTCGAGATGGTGTGGAGCCGGGGCTGCTGGAAGGTCGAGAAGGTCGGTTCGCAGGTCCTCAACTCCAACGCGGTGGAGGAGGACCCGAAGATCGTGAAGCTGCTGTCGGACGAGCACGCGAAGGTCGTGACGTACGTCAACCAGGTGATCGGTACGAACGCCGCGGAGATGAGGTCGGAGGAAGCGCCGTACAAGGACGTCCCGATCATCGACCTGATCAACCACATCCAGGCGGACACGGTGAAGCAGGCGCTCGCTTCGTCGGAGTACGCGTCGCTGCCGGTGTTGTCGCAGGCCGCCGCGTTCTCCCGCAGCGCGGTGATCCCTGCGGGGAACGTCACCATCCGTGATGTCGCCGGTCTGTACGTCTTCGAGAACACGCTGGAGGCGCGTCTGATGACGGGTGCGCAGATGAAGGCGTACCTGGAGTTCTCGGCGAACTACTTCACGCAGACGGCGCCGGACGCAGTGGTGGACCCGGCGAAGCTGACGAACGCGAACGGTACGCCGGACTACAACTACGACGCGGTGAGCGGTCTGTCGTACGAGATCGACATCGCGCAGCCGGCGGGTTCGCGGATCAAGAACGTGCGGTTCGAGGGTGCGCCGTTGGCGGACGACCAGAAGTTCGTGTTCGCGGTGAACAACTACCGGGCCAACGGTGGCGGCAACTTCCCGCATGTGGCGGCGGCGCCGATGCTGTGGTCGAACTCGGACGAGATCCGTAACACGATGATCGCGTGGGTGAAGGCGAAGGGGTCGATCGACCCGGCGGCCTTCGCGTCGGTGGACTGGAAGCTGACCCGGAACGGCGCGCCGGTCTTCTAGGGGTTCGGTTCCCGGTTCGCGGGAGTGCCAGGTCGACGGCGTCGGCGCCCGGTGGGTGCGTCGACGCCGTCGGCGTGTGTGCTGTGTCCTCGCCGGTGGTGGTCAGCGCACGTCGGCCAGGGGGGTCAGGGTGCCCGTGGTCCGCTCGTGTCTGGCGCGGGGGATGTGGGGCCGGGGTTCGAGGCCGAAGGTGGTGAAGGCGGTGCGGCTCGGCAGGGGGTAGGTCTCCTTGCCGGTGAGGGTGTTGAGGATGGTGGCGCTGCGCCAGGCGGCGAGGCCGAGGTCGGGGGTGCCGACGCCGTGGGTGTGGAGTGCGGCGTTCTGGATGTGGAGGTGGCAGCCGGAGGCGGTGACCGACGGGTCGAGGACCATCCGGAAGTGTTCGTCGACCTTGGGGCGGTCGTGGCTGTCGCGACGGATGTAGGGGTCGAGTCCGGCGAGGAGGCGGTCGAGGGGACGTTCGCGGTAGCCGGTGGCTAGGACGACGGCGTCGGTGGTCAGGCGGGAGCGGGTGCCCTGCTCGGTGTGTTCGAGGTGGAGTTCGACCTTGGTGGTGGCGAGGCGGCCGGCGGTGCGGACGAGCACGCCGGGGGTGAGGACGGTGTCGGGCCAGCCTCCGTCGAGAGTGCGGCGGTAGAGCTCGTCGTGGATGGCGGCGATGGTGTCGGTGCCGATGCCCTTGTGGAGGCGCCATTGGGTGGCGACGAGCCGGTCGCGGGTGGTTTCGGCGAGGGCGTGGAAGTAGCGGGTGTAGTCGGGGGTGAAGTGTTCCAGGCCGAGCTTGGAGTACTCCATGGGGGCGAACGCCTCGGTGCGGCCCAGCCAGTGGAGTCCTTCGCGGCCGGCGGGCCGGTGGCGCAGCAGGTCGAGGAAGATCTCGGCGCCCGACTGGCCGGCGCCGATGACGGTGACGTGTCCGGCGGTGAGGAGGCGGTCACGGGCGTCGAGGTAGTCGGCGGCGTGGAGGACGGGGACGCCGGGGGCTTCGACGAGTGGCTTGAGGGGTTCGGGCACGAAGGGTTCGGTGCCGACGCCGAGGACGACGTTGCGGGTGTAGGTGCGGCCGAGAGCCGCGTCGCCCTCGGTGTCGAGGCGGGTGAAGTCGACCTCGAACAGGTCGCGTTCGGGGTTCCACCGTACGGAGTCGACGTGGTGGTCGAAGTGCAGGCCGGGGAGGTTCTCGCTGACCCAGCGGCAGTAGGCGTCGTACTCGGCGCGGTGGATGTGGAACCGCTCGGCGAAGTAGAAGGGGAAGAGCCGGTCGCGGGTCCTGAGGTAGTTGAGGAACGACCAGGGGCTGACGGGGTCGGCGAGGGTCACCAGGTCGGCGAGGAAGGGGACCTGGAGGGTGGTGCCCTCGATGAGCTGGCCGGGGTGCCAGTCGAAGCGGGGTCGTTGTTCGTAGAAGACGGCGTCGAGTTCGGTGAGGGGGTGGGCGAGGGCGGCGAGGGAGAGGTTGGCGGGG
>NZ_LIQX01000032.1 GCF_001418475.1 Streptomyces ossamyceticus
CTCCACCCCCCGCGTACCCGCTGGAGCCCGCGCATGCCCCCGCTGACCGACTCGCTCGGTACCGCTCACCTGCCCACCGCCGACGACGCCACGGCCCACACCCTCCTCAACTGCCTGCTGCGCGAGGTCTCCGGGCCCGAACGCCAGACCGCCGTCAGCGACGGCCACCTCCTGCTGAGACTGCCCCGCCGCGGCCCGCTGCTCCGCGTGGCGCTGCGCCGTACCTCACTGCTCGGTGCCCACCGTTTCACCGGCCCGGTGCACGAGCAGACCGCGACCGGCTGGACGGCACTCGACTGGCGCCGCCTCGCCGAGTACACCCACGACGAACTGACCCTGCGCACCGGTGTCCGCAACGACGAGTTCCTGCCCCAGATCGACTCCAGCCACCGCACCCTCGCCGCCGCGCTCGCCGACCGTGACACCGACCCCCGCGGGCGCCCCGACTACCTCGCCTCCGAGCAGTCCCTGCTGTTCGGGCACCGCTTCCACCCCGCCCCGAAGGCCCGCACCGGCGACGCCGACGCGTGGCGGTCGTACGCCCCGGAGGCCCGCGCCGTCTTCGCGCTGCGCCACCTCGCCGTACGCGAGGACCTGATCGCCCAGGAGAGTGCCGAGCCCGGCGCCACCGCCGTCCTCGACCCGGAACGCGGCGACGTCCCCGAGGGGTACCGGCTGCTGCCCGCGCACCCCTGGCAGTACGAGATGCTCCGCGAGCACCGCCTGCTGCGGGCCGCCCTCGGGCGCGGCGACATCCTCGACCTCGGGCCCGGCGGCCCCGAGTACGCGGCCACCGCCTCCGTCCGCACCCTCTTCGACGGCGACGCCTTCCTGAAGTTCAGCCTCAACGTCCGCATCACCAACTGCGTCCGCAAGAACGCCCGTTACGAACTCTCCGGCGCCGTCGCCCTCACCCGTGCCCTCGCCCCTGCCCTGGCCGACCTGGAGGCCCGCTTCCCCGGCAGCGCGCTGCTCCGCGAACCCGCCTACCGCAGCCTCGCCCTGCCCGGCCCCGACGGCACCCCCGACCGCACCCTGCTCGAAGGCTTCGGTGTGATCGTCCGCGAGGGCCTGTCCCGGCGGCTCCCGTCCGGCACGACTCCGCTGCTCGCGGCCGCCGTCGCCGACGAGTACCCCACCGGCCCGGCCCACATCTCCCGGCTCCTGTCCGGACGCGGCCCCGAGTCCGCGCTCGACTGGTGGCGGGCCTACCTCAGCCTCCTCGTCCCGCCCGTCCTGTCCGCCTTCTTCGACCACGGCGTCGTCCTGGAACCCCACCTCCAGAACGTCCTGATCTGCGTCGACACCGACGGCATGCCCGCCCGGGTCCTCTTCCGCGACCTGGAGGGCACCAAGCTCGTCCCCGACCACCACGCCGACACCCTCGCCGCGCTCCCGCCCGAGGTCGCCGGCCCGATGACGTACGACGCCCGGCGTGGCTGGGACCGGATCGTGTACTGCCTCCTGGTCAACCACCTCGCCGAGCTGCTCGCCGCCCTCGCCGATCTGCACCCCGAGACCGAGGCCGACCTGTGGGCGGCGGTCCGCGCGGTCCTGCGGGCCCACGCCGACGAGGAGAGCCGTCCGCCCCTGCTCGCCGCCCTGCTGGCCGGAGTGCCGCTGCCCGCCAAGGCCAACCTGCTCACCCGCTGGGAACGCAAGGCCGACCGCGAGGCCGGCTATGTCCGCCTGCCCTCGCCCCTCGCCGAGGACATCCTCCGCTGGAGCACCCGATGACCGCCCCGACCCCCGCCGTACGCGACCGTGTCCTGTCGCTGCAGCCGACCGAACTTCCCGCCTACGTCTACGACATGACGGCCCTGCGCGAGCATGCCGCCCGGGTACGGTCCGCGCTGCCCGACCGGGTCGAGCTGTACTACGCCGCGAAGGCCAACCCCGAGCCGGAGATCCTCACCGCGCTCGGCCCGTACGTCGACGGCTACGAGGTCTCCTCCGGCGGTGAACTCGTCCACGTCGCCGCGTCCGTTCCCGGCCGGCCGCTCGCCTTCGGCGGCCCCGGAAAGACCCCCGACGAGATCACGACCGCGCTGGAGCGCGGCGTCGAGCGCTTCCACGTGGAGAGCGAGCACGACCTGCGGATGCTCGCCGACCTGTCCCGGCGGGTCGCGCCGGGCCGACGCGTGGCGGTCCTCCTCCGCTTCAACCTCGCCGTCGCCGACGGTTCCCTCGCGGGCAGCGCCCTCGCGATGGGCGGGCGCCCCACCCCGTTCGGCATCGACCCCACCCGGGCGGCGGACGTCCTGCGCACCCTCACCGACGGGAGCTGCGCCCACCTCGAACTGCGGGGCGTCCACGCACACCTGGCCAGCGGCCTCGACGCCCCCGAGCAACTGTCCGTCGCCCGCTGGATCGTCGACTGGTCGACCGGCCTCGGCGTGCCCCTCGCCGAGGTGAACATCGGCGGCGGCATGGCCGTCGACTACACCGACCCGGACCGCCGCTTCGACTGGCCGTCGTACGGCGACGGACTCGCCCGCCTCCTCGCCGACCACCCCGGACTGACGCTGCGCATCGAACCCGGGCGCGCCCTGACCGCCTACTGCGGCTGGTACGCCACCGAGGTGCTGGACGTGAAGCACAGCCATGGCGAGGAGTTCGCCGTGGTGCGGGGCGGCACCCACCATCTGCGCACCCCGGCGACCAAGGGCCACGACCAGCCCTGCTCGGTGCTGCCCGTGGGGGAGTGGCCCCACCCGTGGCCGCGCCCCACGGCCGAGGGGGCCCGGGTCACCCTCACCGGCCAGCTGTGCACCCCCAAGGACCTCCTCGCCCGGAACGTCCACGCGCCGGGGCTCCGCGCGGGGGACAGGGTGGCGTTCTCCCTCGCCGGCGCCTACGCCTGGAACATCTCCCACCACGACTTCCTGATGCACCCGCACCCCGGTTTCCACTTCGTGGACTGAGCCGCCCTCCCCGGCCCCGGGCCACCGCCTCCACCGCTGCCACACCCGAACCGTCCGCCCTCCGCGACCGTCCCTCCGTGTGTGACCGTTGACAGGCGGGCGGGCCGGGCGCAGACTCATCCCCACAACTTAGTGAACTGAATTTCACCTGACGAACAACTGGCGAACAACTGACGGCCAAGGTCGGCTCCCGGAGGCGGGACGCGGCTCGTCCTCAACGGCGAGGAGTACTACTCATGCACACCACCGTCGGCATCATCGGCGGCGGCCCGGCCGGGCTGCTGCTGGCCCGTCTGCTGCACAACGCGGGCATCGACAGTGTGGTTCTGGAACGCAAGGACCGGGCGTACGTCGAGCAGCGGCAGCGCGCCGGAATCCTGGAGCAGGCCACCGTCGACGTGCTGCGGGCCTGTGGCGCCGGCGCCCGTCTCGACGCCGAGGGGATGCCGCACGACGGCATCGAGCTGCGCTTCGCCGGTCGTGCCCACCGTGTCGACTTCCCCGAGCTGACCGGTGGCCGTCGCGTGTGGGTCTACGCGCAGACCGAGGTCGTCAAGGACCTGATCGCCCTCCAGCTCGCCGACGGCGGGCCGCTGCTGTTCGAGGCCGAGGTGCACGCCGTGGAGGGCGTGGACGGCGACCGCCCGGTGATCCGGTACACGCACGAGGGCCGCGAACAGACCCTGACCTGCGACTACGTGGTCGGCTGCGACGGCTTCCACGGCGTGGCGCGCGACGCCGTCCCGGAGGGCGTGCGGACGACGTACGAGCGCACCTACCCCTACTCCTGGCTGGGCATCCTCGCCGACGCCCCGCCCGTCTACGACGAGCTGATCTACGCCCACTCCGAGCGGGGCTTCGCGCTTGCCAGCATGCGGTCGCCGTCCGTGAGCCGCCTCTACCTCCAGGTCCCCAACGGCACCGACCCCGCCGACTGGTCCGACGAGCGGATCTGGGACGAGCTGGACGCCCGGTTCGCCCTGACCGCGAACCCCGGCTGGCGGCTCAAGCGTGGAACCGTCACCGCCAAGGCCGTCCTGCCGATGCGCAGTCACGTCACCGAGCCGATGCGGTACGGCCGCCTCCTCCTCGCCGGCGACGCCGCCCACATCGTGCCGCCCACCGGCGCCAAGGGCCTCAACCTCGCCGCCACCGACGTCATCGTGCTCGCCCGCGCCTTCGCGCGGCTGAAGGAGACCGGGTCGACGGAGCTGCTCGACGCGTACTCCGACACCTGTCTGCGCCGGGTGTGGCGGGCCGAGCACTTCTCGTACTTCATGACCACGACCCTGCACGCCGACCCGGAGCAGTCCCCCTTCGAGACCAAGCTCCAGCTCTCCCAGCTGCACCGCGTCGCCACCTCGCGCCACGCGGCGGCCGAACTGGCCGAGAACTACACCGGGCTGGCGCTGGAAGGCTGACCGCCACCGCCGGAAGGGGCGCCCCGCGCAACGCGGGACGCCCCTTTCCGTACGCCGACGGACCTACGCGCGGTCGCCCTTCGGCCTGCCCCGCTGGTCCGGGGTGCCGTGCGGCGGCGGACTCATCGGCTGCGGCGAGGTCGCCGGCGACACGGGGGAGCCGGAGCGGCGGCCGTGCTGCTCGGGCCGCAGCGCACCGGGGTCACCCGATGTGGGCTCGGCGCCCGAGCCCAGCTGGTCCAGGCGCGCCGTCAGCAATTGGGTCACGGGCAGCCGGTCGGCGTGGTGGCGCTCGTACGTCAGCAGCTCCTCCACCTCCCCGGCGGTGAGCGACCGTACACGGCTCTCCAGGCCGCCGATCGGCAGATGGTCGTAGTCGGGCAGTGGCAGCGTCCGGTGGTCTGCCATGACTCTCACTCCCTCGTGCTCACTCGTGGCCGTACGCGCGCGTGCGGCTGCGGTGACACCGCGTGATACCGGGATCGGTCGGGGACCGTCCGGGCAGCGATCGGGCCCCTGCCGCAGCCGGGGCCCGCCGCGATGCGGTGTCAGTGGGCGCCGAGCCCACCGCTGCCGAAGGAGCCGCTGCTGTTCTTGCTCCAGCGGGGCCGCTTCTTGTCGGGGTTGGGCCGGGTGCCCTGGTTCCCGTGCACCTCGTACGGCGTCAGCCGGTAGTCGCTCTTCGGGATCTCGTCCGGTTCACGGTTCGCCTGCTCCTCGCGCACGGGGCCACCCTCGGGCAGCTTCGGCTGCTCCTCGGGGAGGGGGCGGCGCGGCTCACGCGCACGGACGCGCGCGCCCAGCCACAGGGCCCCGATCAGCACCGACACGACGACCACCCCGGCGATGAACGGGGCGGCGCCGCCCAGCACGCTGCGCTCTGCTGCGAAATTAGCCCATTCCGTGTTCATATCGGATGAATACCCCCAAAGGGTCGGGTGAACCTGGTCGGCTCACATGGGAGGCGGTCGGGGCGACCGTTCCTCGCCCCCGTGCCGGGGTGTGCACGGGTGCCCGGTCGGGCGCCGGGGGAAACGGAACTCGGCGAACCCGGCCTCGGCGAACCCGGCTCGGCGGCGCCCGCGTTTGACGGGCAGCGCTCCGGCTACCCGCCTCGGGTGACCTCGACGACGACATCCCAGCAGCAGGAACTCATCCGATTCCTCGAGGACCGCTTCGCGTGTGCGCAGGCGTGCACCGAATGTGCGCGTGCGTGTGCCCTGCGGGCGAGCCTCGCCGATCCGGACGGTCCCGAGGAGCAGGAGCACATGCGGCGCAAGGGCATCATGTGCGCGGAGGTGTGCGACGCCACCTGCCGGGCGCTGTCCGAGCAGACCAACCTCGACGAAGCGGCCGTCCGCGTCCAGGTCGAGTGGTGCCGGACGGTCAGCCTGGAGTGCGCCCGGGTCTTCGACGAGCACCCCGGCGCCGAGGAGAGCGCCCGGGCCTGCCGCGCCTGCGCCCGTGCCTGCACGGACTTCCTTGTCACCCTCGGCTGAACCGCCCGGCCCCTCGGGTCCACTCGGGCGCCACCGAGCGGCGTCGACGGCGATCGGCCCGACCGTCACCCTCCCGCGTGTTCCCAATTACTGGAACACGTTCTAGCGTGTGCGCCGTCAGGTCGGCCTTGGGGAGCCTGGAGGCGCCGTGCACCTCGAATACACGCCCGAGCAGCAGCGGTTGCGCACCGAACTGCGCGCCTACTTCGCCGAGTTGGTTCCGGCGGGCGCCTACACCCGGCACTCCGAGCCGGCGGCGCAGAAACGCTTCTACCGGGAGACGATCCGCCGCCTCGGCGCGGACGGCTGGCTCGGCGTCGGCTGGCCCAAGGAGTACGGCGGACGCGGCCTGACCGCCATCGAGCAGTTCATCTTCTTCGACGAGGCCGCCCAGGCCGGTGTCCCGCTGCCGCTGATGGCCCTCAACACCGTCGGCCCGACGATCATGCAGTACGGCACCGAGGAGCAGAAGTCGTACTTCCTGCCGCGCGTCCTCTCCGGCGAGATCGACTTCGCGATCGGCTACAGCGAGCCCGACGCCGGCACGGACCTCGCCGCACTGAAGACCCGCGCGGTGCGCGAGGGGGACGAGTACGTCGTCAACGGTCAGAAGATCTGGACGACCAACGGCGACACGGCGGACTGGGTGTGGCTGGCGACCCGCACCGATCCGGGCGCGCCGCCGCACAAGGGCATCACCATGCTCCTCGTCCCGACCACCGACCCCGGCTACTCCTGCACCCTGATCAACACCCTCGCCTCGCACGACACCACCGCCAGCTACTACGAGAACGTCCGCGTTCCCGTCTCCCGCCGTGTCGGCGAGGAGAACAAGGGCTGGCGGCTGATCACCAACCAGCTCAACCACGAACGCGTCACCCTCGCCGCCCACGGCACCATGGCGATCCGCTCCCTGCACAACGTCCAGCGCTGGGCCATGGAGACCAAGCTCGCGGACGGCCGCCGTGTCATCGACCTGCCCTGGGTGCGCCGCCGCCTCGCCCGGACCCACACCAGGCTCGACGCGCTCAAGCTCCTCAACTGGCGCATGGTCAGCGCCGTTCAGGACGGCACGCTCACCCCGCAGGAGGCGTCCGCCGTCAAGGTCTACGGCTCCGAGGCCCGCCGCGACGCGTACGCCTGGCTCATGGAGATCGTCGCCGCCGGTGGCGCCCTCAAGGAGGGCTCGGCAGGCGCAGTTCTGCACGGCGAACTCGAACGCGGCTACCGCTCGGCCGTCATCTTCACCTTCGGCGGCGGCAACAACGAGATCCAGCGCGAGATCATCGCCTGGATCGGCCTGGGCATGCCCCGCGTCCGACGCTGACGCGATGTGACGAGGCGAAGCAAGCCTCGACTGTCGAGGAAGTCCCGAGGGGTGTGGGGCACCACCACATCCAATGTATGGCTTGGCTACTGGCGCGCCGATCAAGCTACCAACCAGTACGGAGCAGGAGTTTGTGTCGCAAGGCTAGACAACAGGCTGGTCCATATCCGTTAATCCATCCCATGTATCAAAGGAGGGCGCCGATGGGTCTCTGACCCCTCGCTGGCTTCGGGCCTCCTTGCCGAGCCGCTCCATCGCCACCGAAGGGTGCACATTGTCCCCCTCCCTCAGTAGACGGCGTCTCCCGCAACCGGCCGTCACCACAGCCGTCTCGGCCGCCGGGTCCTTGAGCGGCGCATCGCCCGCCCATGCGGCCCTACCTCCCGCGAGGGCCGAACCGCACCCAGAACTACCTGCGGTTCGTGGATGTCGACCGGCTGCTGTGCAACTTCCGCGCCACCCGCAAGCTGTCCACCAACGGCGCTGGTGCCCCCGGCGGTTGGGAGGCACCGGCGGCCGCCGTCCGTTCCCACGTCCAAGGCCACTTTCTCGCGGCGTGGGCTCAGCTGGGTCGAGCAGCGAGCCCTGAGGGTCGGCAACGGCGTACGGAACCAGCTCTGTCCCGGAACTCGATCGTTCTCCGCCCCTCCGGTCGCCCGACACTTCGACCGTTGTTCGACATTCCGAACCCCTCTGAATCATGAGGTCCTCATGCGCAGACCACATCCCCTCCGCCGACGTCCGTCCGCGGTGCTCGCCGCCACGACCGCGACCTTGGTCTCGCTGGCGGCACTGCTCGTCGCCAGCCCGGCTGCCCAAGCGGCCTCCAGCGGCGCCCTGCGCGGCGTCGGCTCCAACCGGTGTCTCGACGTGCCGGGCGCCGCCCAGACCGACGGCACCAACCTGCAGATCTGGGACTGCCACGGCGGGACCAACCAGCAGTGGACGCTGACCGACAGCAACCAGTTGACCGTCTACGGCAACAAGTGCCTGGACGTCCCGGGCCACGCCACCACGGCCGGGACCCGACCGGTGATCTGGTCCTGCAACGGCGGTACGAACCAGCAGTGGCGGGTGAACGCGGACGGCACGGTCGTCGCCGTGGAATCCGGGCTGTGCCTGGACGTGTCGGGTGGCGCCACGGCCAACGGTACGGCGGTGCAGCTGTGGAACTGCACCGGCGGCAGCAACCAGAAGTGGACCGGTCTGTCCGGCACGCCCAACTCGTGTGATCTTCCGTCGACGTACCGGTGGAGCTCGACCGGCCCGCTGGCGCAGCCGGCCAACGGCTGGGCCGCGCTGAAGGACTTCACCACCGTGACGTACAACGGCAAGCACCTGGTCTACGCGACCTACTCCGACGGATCGTCCTGGAAGTCGATGGGGTTCGCTCCCTTCACGAACTGGTCGGACATGACCTCGGCCGCCCAGATCGCCATGCCCTCGTCCGCGGTGGCTCCCAAGCTGTTCTACTTCGCGCCCAAGAGCATCTGGGTGCTGACCTCGAACGGGTGGGGCACCCAATGGCCCTTCGTCTACCGCACCTCCAGCGACCCCACCAACCCCAGCGGCTGGTCCGCGCCGCAGCCGCTGTTCACCGGTAGCGTCCCCGACGGCAGCGCGATCGACCCGACCATGATCGCCGACGGCCAGAACATGCACATGTTCTTCGCCGGTGACAACGGCAAGATCTACCAGTCGACCATGCCGATCGGGAACTTCCCGGCCAGCTTCGGCTCGTCGTACACGACGATCATGAGCGACACCGTGAAGAACCTGTTCGAGGCGCCGGAGGTCTACAAGGTCCAGGGCCAGAACCAGTACCTCATGATCGTCGAGGCTCGCGGTGCGAGCGAGCAGCGCTTCTTCCGCTCGTTCACGGCCTCCAGCCTGAACGGTCCGTGGACCCCGCAGGCCGCCACCGAGTCCAACCCGTTCGCGGGCAAGGCCAACAGCGGCGCCACCTGGACCAACGACATCAGCCACGGTGACCTGGTGCGCAACAACCCCGACCAGACCATGACCATCGACCCCTGCAACCTCCAGTTCCTCTACCAGGGACTGTCCCCCAACGTCCCGTCGGGCACCGACTACATCAAGCTGCCGTACCGCCCGGGCCTCCTCACCCTCCAGCGCTGACCCGCGCACCCCTCACCGGAAGGTGGTGACCGTGCCTGCTGGGCACGGTCACCAGCGGCTTCCACTCCGTCCACCCGAGAAAAGCGGCGCGTGTCCGCTCACCCATTCGGGGGGATGATGCTGAACGGTCGACCAGACGCGCGAGCCGACAGCCAACCCGAGGTGACCTCACATGACCGTGACCGGACCCGACGGCGTGGGCGTCCCGCACCGGGGCGACCCCGGACTCTTCGGGCCCGACTCGGTGACCTGGCAGACCCACGGCGATCCCATGATGTGGATCGCCGGGGTCCGCGCCCTCTACCTCCAGGCCCTGCACCCCCGGGCCGTACGCGGCGTCATGCAGAACTCCGACTTCCGCAAGGACGCCTGGGGCCGGCTGCTGCGCACGGCCGACTTCGTCGGCACCGTCTCGTACGGCACCGCGGAGGCCGCCGAGCGGGCCGCCGCCCGCGTCCGGAAGATCCACAGCATGCTCACGGCCACCGACCCGGACACGGGGGAGCGGTACGGCGTCGACGAACCCGGACTGCTGCTGTGGGTGCACTGCGCCGAGATCGACTCCTACCTGCACATCCTGCTCCGCTCCGGCTTCCCCCTCGGCGAGGCGGCCGCCGACCGGTACGTGGCCGAACACCGCGTCAGCGCCCGCCTGGTGGGGCTCGACCCGGCCGACGCGCCCGGCAGCCGCGCCGAGTTGGCCGCGTACTTCGATCGGGTTCGCCCCGAACTGGCCGCAGGGCCGGAGGCGCGCGACGTGGACGACTTCCTGCGCCGCCCGCCGACCCACCCGTTGCTCGTACCGGCACGCGAAGCGCTCTGGCGGCGCGTGGCCAACCTGGCGTACGCCTCCCTGCCGCCGTACGCCCACGAGTTGTACGGCAGACCGGCCCCCGCGCCGACGGTCGTCACCCGCCGCCTGCGGCGCACCGGCACCCTGCTGCGCCGCGTTCCCGCACGTCTGCGCTGGCAGCTCCCGCCCAAGCACATCCTGAGGGCCATGGAGCGGCTCGGCCCCGGCACCCGCCCGGCACCATACAAAGTCATGAGATAGGTCGCCATACTGGACATCGGACAAGCCAGGGGAGGGCGGGTCCGTACGGACGGGGGCGATCGTTGGCGATGACGGACACCACGCTGGTCCAGGGCCGGTACCGGCTGCTCGATCTCATCGGGCGTGGCGGCATGGGCGAGGTCTGGCGTGCGAGAGACGAGTCACTGGACCGACAGGTCGCGGTCAAGTGCCTCAAACCCGTCAACACCCGGCAGGACCAGTCCGTCACCGGTGTGCTCCGCGAGCGGTTCCGGCGGGAGGCGCGCGTCGCCGCCGGCCTCCAGCACCGGGGAGTGACCGTCGTCCACGACTTCGGCGAGTCCGACGGAGCGCTGTTCCTCGTGATGGAACTGCTTAAGGGCCGCAACCTCAGCCAGCTCCTGGAGGACAACAGACACCATCCACTGCCCGTCGCCGAAGTCGTCGAGGTGGCCGGGCAGGTGGCCTCCGCCCTCGCCTACACCCACCGGCGGGGCATCGTGCACCGCGACCTGAAGCCCGCCAACATCATGCGGCTCACCGACGGCACGGTGAAGATCTGCGACTTCGGCATCGCCCGCCTCGNNCATCGCGATGGGCACCCCCCACTACATGTCGCCGGAACAGATCAGCGGCGGCCAGGTCGACCGGCGCAGCGACCTGTACTCGTTCGGGTGCGTCCTCTACGAGATCGCCACCGGAGTACCCCCGTTCGACCTGGACGACGCCTGGGCGGTCCTCATGGGCCACCGGGACACCGTGCCCCTGCCCCCGCGCAGCCACCGCGAGGACCTCCCCGCGTACCTGGAGCGGCTCATCCTGGACCTGCTGGCCAAGCAGCCGGAGGCCCGCCCCCAGGACGCCCGCGAGCTGGGCCGCCG
>NZ_LIQX01000320.1 GCF_001418475.1 Streptomyces ossamyceticus
CTGCGGGAGATCGCGAGCGGGCTGACGCAGGAACAGGCGCGCGGGGAGCGGCCGTTGCTGGACCCGCCGTCCCTCGGCAGTCATCTGGAGCGCGCCTGGGCGACCCGTATCGACGCGCTGCCCGACCCGGCCCGCCGGGCGCTCGTCGTCCTCGCCGCCGGCCGCTCGACGGCGGCGGGCCCGCTGGGCAAGGCGCTGGAGGCGGCCGGGCTGTCGCTGGACGCCCTCGCCCCCGCGGAGGAGGACGGCCTGATCACGGCGACGGCGGACGGCCTGGACTTCCATCATCCGGTGCTGCGCGCCCTGGTCCTGGGCCGCGCCCCCCTCGCCCTCCGTTACGCCGCGTTCCAGGCGCTGGCCGAGGTGAGCACGGGTTCGCTGCACGCCTGGTACCGGGCGTCCGCGACGCCCGGCCCCGACGAGGACACGGCGTCCGCGCTCGCGGAGGCCGCGCTGGAGGCCCGGCGCCGCAGCGCGTTCGGGGAGGCGGCGCTGGCCTGGCGTCGGGCCGCCGACCTCACCCCCGACCCGGCCGCCCGCGCCGGGCGCCTCCTCAACGCCGCGTCCGACGCGCTTCTCAGCGGCTCCCCCGCCGGGCCCCAGTGGTGCGAGGAGGCCGTCCGCATCACCCCCGACCCGGCGATGCGCGCCGCGATCCAGGGCCTGTTGGGCCGGATGTACACGTGGAAGGGCGAGACCGCGCAGGCGTACGGCCTCCTCGTGAACGCCGCCGACGCCGTACGCGACAGCAACCCGACCCGCGCCTGCCTCCTCCTCGCCGAGGCGACGGCCGCCGCCCGCCTCGACGGCCATGTCCCGGCGGCCGTACGCGTCGCCGAGGAGTCCTTGGCGCTCGCCTCCGAGTCCGGCCCCGAACGCTGGTACAGCCTCACCCTCCTCGGCGGCGCCCTCGTCATGGCCGGCCGCACCGCCGAGGGCCGCGCGATGCTGGAGTCCGCGGACCGGCACGGCGCGGGCGACCCCGTACGCGACCAGCAGGTGTACGCGATCGCCGGGCAGGCGTGGAGCCGTGTCGAGGAGTTCACGCGGGGCCGCGGTCTGCTCAACACGGCGGTGGAGTCGGCGCGACGGCACAGCGCGGTCGGGGTCCTGGGCTTCACCCTCGCCGTACGGGGCGAACTGGAGACGCGGATCGGCCAGTGGGCGTCCGCCCGCGGCGACCTGACGGAGGCGCTGCGCTGGGCGGAGGAACTGGGCCAGCTCACCTGCGTCAGCTACGCCCTGTACTGCCTGGCCCGCCTGGAGGCGCTGCGCGGCGACCGCGTGGAGTGCGAAGAGCATGTGGCGCGGGCGCGGCGGGAGTGCGGGGCGTACGGCATCGGCTGCCAGGAGTTCCACATGACGGCCGTACTCGGCCTGTCTGCCCTGGCGTACGGCGACCACGAGGCGGCCGCCGACCAGCTGGAGCAAACGTTGTCACTCGCCGTGGAGCAGGGCATCGGCAACCCGGAGGTGGTGCCGTTCGCGGCGGACCTGGCGGAGGCGCACGTACGGGCCGGGAACGCAGCGCGGGCCGGTGAGGTGGTCGCGTGGCTGGAGGAGCGGGCCAAGGAGACGGGCCTGGTCTCGGCGGAGGCGGCGGCCGCCCGCGTACGGGGCCTGCTGGCGGGAACACCGGAGGAGGCGGAGGCGCACTTCGGGGCGGCGCTGAAGGCGCACGGGCGGACGACGGGCCCGTTCGACTGGGCGCGGACACTGCTGTGCGAGGCGGAGGTGCTACGCCGCTACCGGCGCCCGGCAGCCGCCCGTGCGCCTCTGTCGTCCGCCCTGGCCTGCTTCGAGCGCCTGGGCGCGGTGCCGTGGGCCCGGCGCGCGGCGAGCGAACTGGCGGCGGCCGGGGGTCTGCCGACCACCGCCCCGTCCGGGGCCGGGACCAGGTCCGGTTCCGGTTCCGTTTCCGGTTCCGTTTCCGGCGGCATGGGCGGGGTCCTGGGCCAGCTGACACCTCAGGAGTTCCAGGTGTCGCGTGCGATCGCGAGGGGCCTGAACAACACGGAGGCGGCGGCGTCGCTGTTCGTGTCCCGGAAGACGGTGGAGGCGCATCTCACCCGCATCTACCGGAAGTTGAAGGTGCGGTCGAGAACGGACCTGACGAGGCTCCTGACGGCGGCGGACCTGGTGGATTGAGTACGGGTACTCATGTGGGGGTGCGTCAGCGACCGGCATCGTTCAGGCATGCGATCGAATCCTCTGCGCAAGTCCTTGCTGGTGGCCGCACTCGGCGGCGCCGTCGTCCTGTCCTGCATCGGTGTGGGCAGTGCCGCAGCCGCGACGGCCGACGACGCCGAGACCCGGTTCGTGGAGTTGGCCACGAGCATCCGGGACTACTGCACCCCGGTCCGGCCGAGCGGCGGTGTCATCGACCGCCCCGCCGCGACCTCGTCCGTGTCGCCGTCCGGGAACCTCGACTCCGCCCAGCCGGTCTCCGTCGACCCGGTGCCGCTGAACGCCGTGGAGCGGTGCGCCGGCCAACAGCACCAGCGGCGCGTCCACGACGGCTTCTGGCAGGCCGGGGCGAACCGCAGCTACGAGGCGCTGCACGCCAAGCTGACCGAGCTGGGCTACCCGGCGTCCCGGATCCACCGCATGCCGGACTTCAGCGGCTCCCCGCGGGCCCGGGTCGACCTGCGCGTCCTGGGCGGCGACCACCTGGCGGTCCAGGTCACCGGCACGTACCTCGGCGCGATGATCGAGACGTTCGGCACGCCGGAGGGGGTGGACGTGACCGAGGTGCGACTGAAGCCGATCATCGACCGCCCGTCGTTCTGACTCCCCTACGGTCCGGTACTCAGCTCGGTCCACACGGTCTTGCCGAGCGCTCGATCCTCGACGCCCCACTTGTCGGCGAGCGCCTCCACGATGAGCAGCCCGCGCCCGGACTCGGCGTCGCTCGCCGACTGCCGCGGCGTTCTCGGCCGCCGAGTCCCGCAGGCGTCGGCCACCTCGATACGCAGGGTGCCGGTCTCCCGGACGATCCGCAGCAGGAAGCTGTGCCCGTAGACGTAGCCGTGCATCGCGGCGTTCGTCACCAGCTCGGCGACGACGAGTACGGCGTTGTCGTGCACGTCGCTCCCGTAGGCGATACCCCAGGCGTGCAGCCGCTGGGCGGCGACTCGGCGCGCGAGCCGGGCGCCGCGGCGGCTGGGCGTGAACAGCTGGGTGAATTCACCGAGGGCGGTGGGGATTTCCTGACTCATGTCACTCAGCGTGGTCGACCGGTTCTAGCCTGACCAGGTACGACGGCGGGACGCTATGTAGCCGTATGGGTGCGGTGCGTCGAGTGTCGGGTCGTCGGCCGTGACCACGACGAGGGTGAAGGCAGGATCGATGGCGGACACGGTTCACGAACGGAAGCCGGAGACTCCAGCGGAGGCCGACGGTACAACTGGCGTCTTCACGGCGGTCGGCAAGCTCTTGAAGCTCCTGCGGGAACGGGCCGGACTGACCCAGAAGGACCTGGGCGAGGCGGTCGGCTACGGCCCGGACGCGATCAGCGCGATGGAGCGGGGGGTACGGGTCTCCCGCCCCGAGGTACTGGAGAAGGCGGACGAACTCCTCGACGCGGGCGGCCTGTTGCGGGCGATGATCCCGGAGATCAAGGAGGGAATGAAGAAGGCGCGGACCCGGCATCCGGAGTGGTATCGCAGCTACGCGGGGTTGGAGGCGGAGGCGGTCGAACTGCACTTCTACGCCAACCAGGGGGTGCCGGGGTTGTTGCAGACGACGGAGTACGCGCGGGCGGTGTTCTCACGCCGTCGACCGCTACTCGACGACGAAACCATCGAGAGGCGGGTGGCTGACCGCATGGACCGCCAGCAGATCTTCGACAAGTGGCCCGCACCCGTGCTCAGTTACGTGCTGGAGGAAGTGGTGCTGGACCGGCCGATCGGTGGTGCGACCGTCCACGCGGAGCAGCTGCGGCAGTTGCTTCGGATCGGCGGCATGCGGAACGTTGAGATCCAGGTGATGCCGACCAGTCAGGCAGCGCACCCCAACATGGACGGGGCGTTCAACCTGCTCACGCCCAGGAGGCACCCGCAAGTGGCGTACACGGAGATCCAGGGCTTTCCCCGACTGATCACAGACCTTGAAGAGGTCCGAAAGATCGCAGACCGCTATGGGATCATGCGGGCCATGGCACTCCCTCCCACCGAGTCCCAGGCGTTGATCGAGAAGAAGTTGGGGGAACTGTGAGCGTCGAGGAACTCTCCTGGATCAAGTCGAGCCACAGTGGGGGCGAAGGCGGCGAATGCCTGGAGATATCCCCCTGCCCCCACGCCATCCACATCCGTGACTCCAAGAACCCCGCTGGCCCCCACCTCACCCTGTCCCCCACAGCGTGGGCGACTTTCCTTGTCTTCTGCGAACGTCCGACGGGCAATGTTTAGGCTAGCCGCCAAACGAGTGGGAGGTCAGCACGATTTAGCCGCAGGCCACCTTTCGCTCTCCTGAGATCCACCCCACCCAAACGACGGTTCACGAACTGACTCGAATAATACGGCCACACCATTACGCTGAAACCATCTACACGGTATGCACATTTATTTAGCTACACCCCGTGAAACTCAAGGCGATTGATCATACACTCACCCCCACGAGGATCGCGTAATCAACCTTCCAAACCCTGATAGCCGACACCCTAAAAACAAGTCGGACTCAACAAGAGAAAGCCCTCGAAGACAATAAGCCTTCGAGGGCTTCGCGTTCCGCGACTAACCTATTCGCTAAACCCACACGGCCACAAGGTCGGCAGCAACGACGAGAATCGAACCCCAGGTGAAGGAAATTTCGTGCGACACGCCTGAAGGGTGTGGAAGCACCTCGTCCAGCTGCAGTGCACCTAGGCGGGGCAATGTGCCATCAGATTCCTCGACATTCGTACGGAAGGACTGGACATCCGAGTAGCGGATACACAAGCCGCTTTCATGTTTCCACTCATTCGGAGCCAATACCAACTCGAGGGAGATTCCCTCTTCGCTATCAACGAGGGTCGCCTTGCCCAGTTCCAGATCCTTGACGCACCGAGAACCTCGAAAGTTGTAGTGGTCGGGATCTGTGGCAAACTCCGCCGCGCCAGGGGGAAGGTCGCCGGAAAGTCGTGGAAGAGCCTGCAAGTACGCCTGCGGATCCAGGTGGTATCCGTACTGGTCTTGCAATGGCTCTCTGCATGAATGTACTTCATCGGCATCCACCACCCGTGATGCGCGGACGCTTCCAATTGTCGCCCTTGACGTTCTCCGTCCCCTTGGGGCCGATGCGGCCATCTCGCCTCAGTTCACCCACTGCCTTCAAATTATTGTAGACGAGTCGGATTCCGCACGGTGAAGGCCGCGTTGGAGTCGGTCTGGCCGGAGCCGCGGAAGAAGCCGAGGCCGCGCCGATCCCGGTGGGAATCGCTCTCCGTGCAACCGGAGCCGTCCGGCAGTGATCTACAGGGGAGACAGCCGACGGACGGCCGACGGTCGGCCCAGAGAGAGGACGGGGCTGATGCGGAGACGGGTCTTTCTGTGGTGTACCGGCGGTGTGCTCGTCGCCGCCCTCACCGCCGGAGGCGTGTGGTGGAACTGGTTCCGTGCGCCGTACGCTCTCGCGGACTCGCCGGGCATCGATGTGACGGTGCGGGCGGAGAGGTCCAGGTACCCCGACGTACGGGAGACCGCCGAGGACGTGGACACCCTCGTCCGGGTCTACGTCCAGCGGCTCGCGGCCGGGGACACGGAAGCACTCGCCCGGCTCGCCGCACCCTCGTACCAGGGGGTCGAGGCGGCGGCCGCCGACACGGTGCGCACCTACGGGAAGGCGGCGAGCGGGCACGTCGAGGTGACCGTGCTGGAGGGGGCCGTCGACTACCTCAACCCGATCCGGGTGACCTTCGAGAAGGCGGGTCGGCAGCAGGAGCTGCTCCTCGTCAAGGACGACGGTCACTGGTGGCTCGCGTTGGGTGAGGGCGACCCGGCCGGTGGGGTGTAGGCGGGCGGATCCTCACGGCCGCCTCACCGTCATGGTTCACGGCGGGCCAGGGCCCTCACACCGTCGCGAACCAGAGGTCCTGTCCGGAGAACTCCTCCACGTCCATCGAGGAGAATCCCTCCGGGTGTCCGAACGCGTCGCTGAGCACTTCCAGACCGCAGGAGAGTTCCGGAGCCACCCACGAGGACACGGTGATGACCTCGCAGCCCAGCTCCGCCGCCGCACGGGCACTCGGGGAGTCGGCCAGCGCAACGCACAGGGGGATGGTCCCGGAGACGATCGCCTCGTCCTCGGCTTCGCGCCTGAGGGAGCCCCACCCCTCCGGGGCATCCCAGTCCCAGTCGAGATCGAGTTCGCAACGGTCGGCCAGCTCCTCCATGACTCTCTTCGAGTCGAGCCAGGACCAGCTCGCGCGACGCCGGGCCGCCCGAGCGACCACGTCGGACACGTTCCCGCCGGTCTGAGACCCCGGGGCCGTGCAGGGGCCTGAGGCTGTCGGTCCGAGCCGTGATGGCCGGTCGGTAGTCATTACCTCTCGTACAGTCCCTCGATCTCCGCCGAGAACGCCTCCTCGATCGTCTCCCTCCGGAGCTTCATCGACGGAGTCAGATGGCCGGCCTCCTCCGTGAAGCCGCCGGGGAGGACGGTGAAGCGGCGGATGGACTCGGGGCGGGAGACGAGGCGGTTGGCCTCGTCGACGGCGCGTTGGAGGACCCTGAGCAGTTCCGGGTCGTCCACGAGGAGTTCCGCGGGCACGGCGTGCTTGCCGTTCATCTGGCGCCAGTGGGTGATGCCCTCGGGGTCGAGGGTCAGCAGGGCGGTGACGTAGGGGCGGCGGTCGCCGACGACCATGGCCTGGGCGATCAGCGGGTGGGAGCGGAGCCAGTTCTCCAGCGGGGCCGGGGCCACGTTCTTGCCGCTGTCGGTGACCAGGATCTCCTTCTTGCGGCCGGTGATGGTGAGGTAGCCCTCCTCGTCGAGCCGCCCGATGTCGCCGGTGGCGAACCAGCCGTCGGGGCCCGTCGGGACGACTCCGCCCGCCTGCGGGTCCCAGTAGCCGCGGAAGATCTGGCCGCCGTGCAGGAGGACCTCTCCGTCGGCGGCGATGCGCACGCGCGTGCCGGGCAGCGGCCAGCCGACCGTGCCGAGGCGGGGGCGGACCGGCGGGGTGACCGTCACAGCCGCCGTGGTCTCCGTCATGCCGTAGCCCTCGAAGACGTCGATGCCGGCGCCCGCGAAGAAGGCGGCCAGGCGGCGGCCGAGCGGGGAGCCGCCGCAGATGACGTAACGGACCCGGCCGCCGAGGGCGTTGCGGATGCGGCGGTAGACGAGGGGGTCGTAGAAGGTGCGGGCCGCCCGGAGGAAGGCGGTGGGGCCGGGGCCGGTGCCGTGCTGCTGCGACTCCAGGGCCTCGCCGTAGCGGCGGGCCACGGCGGCGGCGCGGTCGAAGGAGGAGGCGCGGCCCATGCGTTCGGCGGAGGCGCGGGCCGTGTTGAAGACCTTCTCCAGGACGTACGGGATGAGCAGCAGGAACGTCGGCCGGAACGACTTCAGGTCCGCCAGCAGGTCCTCGGTGCGGAAGCTCGGGGAGTGGCCCACCCGGATCCGGGCCCGCATGCACGCGATCGCCACCATGCGGCCGAAGACATGGGCGAGCGGGAGGAAGAGAAGGGTCGACGCCTCCTCGTCGGTCTTCGCGCGGAAGATCGGGTAGAGGAGGTCGATCGCGTTGTCGACCTCGGCGAAGAAGTTGCCGTGGGTGAGGGCGCAGCCCTTGGGGCGGCCGGTGGTGCCCGAGGTGTAGATGAGGGTCGCGAGGGTGTCGGGGCCCAGCACCCCGCGCCGTACGGCGACTTCCTGGTCGGACACGTCCCGGCCCCGTTCGGCGAGGCGTTCCATGTGGCCCTTGTCGAAGACCCACATGTGCCGGAGGTCGGGGATGCGGTCGAGTTCGGGGCCGAGGGCGGCGGCCTGGGCGGACGTCTCCACGGCGAGGGCGACCGCGCCGGAGTCCTGGAGGATCCAGCGGGTCTGGAAGACGGAGGAGGTGGGGTAGACGGGTACGGTGACGAGGCCCGCCGCCCAGGCCGCGAAGTCCAGCAGCGTCCACTCGTACGTCGTCCGCGCCATGATGGCGATACGGTCGCCCGGCATCAGCCCCTCGGCGATCAGGCCCTTCGCCACGGCGAGCACCTCCGCCGCGAACTCGGCCGCCGTCACGTCCCGCCAACGCCCGCCGTCCCCCGCGGGGGTGCCGCCGCCATTGCCGCCGCCGCTGCCGTTCGTGTCCTCTCGGCCGTCCCCGGCGCCGCCGCCCCGGTCGTCCTTGCCATCGGCCCTGCCCCCGTCGCCCCTGCCGTGGTCCTTGCGGCTGAGGACGACCGCACCGGGCTCGTGGTCCGCGTTGTCGAAGGGGATGTCCGCGAGGGAGCCGTAGGTGCCGGGCGTGACCAGCGGGGGGACGTACGCCTCTCGTACCGTGCCGTCCAGCCGCTTCAACTCGGGTTCCACGAGCAGGGGTTCGCTGCGATCGAGGGGGGACACGGGCGGCTCCTGGGCGTCGGTGTGCCCGGATCGTACGGGGCCGGTGTGTGAGGTTCGTGTGAGTGTGGGGGTGGTCCGGGGATGTTCCGGGGGCGGGGATGTGCAGTGTCGTGCAGCGCTCCGCCGCAGGTCAAGGCGGCGCCACATTACCTGAGGGTCGTTCATCTCCCCTGCTCGCGCACCCTGCTTCCGGGAGCTTTACCTCGGGTAACCTGACTGGGGAGTAAGGAAGTGCGCCGCACCGGGGAGAAGGGGAAACCGTCCGATGCCTCAGCTCACCCTCACCGGCCCGCCTCTCCTCCCGCCCCTCCTCGCGCGGGGCGCTCTGCTCTCCCCGTGCAAGAGCCGCAGACTGCCTCGCGCGGCCGCACGGCACGGCGACGGCAGGGTCGGCCGCCTCGACCGGCTCGTCCTGCCCGGCGTACGGATCGACCTCGCGCGTCTCGCCGCGTACGAACGGGTCTGCGGCTTCCCCACCGGCGAGGACGCCGTCCCCCTCACCTATCCGCACGTCCTCGGTTTCCCGCTCGCCATGCGGATCATGTCCGGCCGCGCCTTCCCGCTGCCCCTGCTGGGGCTCGTCCACACCTCGATCGAGATCACCCGCCGCCGTCGGCTGCCGGCCACCGGCGAGTACGAACTGACCGTGTACGTGGACGGGTTGACTCCGCACCGCCGGGGCACCGAGGCCGCGGTCGTGACGGAGGTACGGGACACCGGTGGCGCATGCGGCTGCGACGAGATCGCCTGGGAGTCCCGCAGCACGTACCTCGCACGGCACCGCGTGGTCGACGCCCCGAGCCTCACCGGTGACAGCCGACGGCCGGCGGCCATGCCGCTCCCCGCGCTCGCCGAGTGGCGGCTCGGCGCGGACGTGGGGCGGCGCTACGGGGCGGTCTCGGGCGACCGCAACCCGATCCACCTCCACCCCCTCGGTGCCCGCCTGTTCGGGTTCCCGCGCGCCATCGCCCACGGCATGTGGACCGTCGCCCGCTGCCTCGCCGAGCACGGCACACCTCCCGCCGCCCTGGTCCGCGCCGAGTTCCGCGCGCCGGTCCCCCTCCCGAGCACCGTCACCTACGCGGCGGACGGCCGCCCCGGCGGCGACTTCGAACTCCGCGGCACGGACCGGAGGGGCGGGCAGCGGGTGCATGTGACGGGGAGCGTGTACCCGCTGATCCAGTGAGCGGCGCACACCGGGTCCGGCGGGATGCCGGGCTCGGCTCCCCCTCCCCCATGACGCCGCGCCTACGATCCGCGCCGGGGGTACGTGACGTGTCGGCGGAGGTCACCGGCAGAGGTCACCGGCGGAAGTGATCGACAGAGGTCACTGGCGGAGGTCAGCGGCGCATCGGGGGACGCTCCGCGTCGCCAACCAGCCCTACCCGTCGTCGCCGGTCGCAGCCCGACCCGCGGCCGGAGACCTCCGACAGGACGCCGGCGGACCGGCAGACCCGGTGGGCCTACGGTGCGGTCACGTCGGCCGGTGGGCCTACGGCGTGGTCACGTCGGCCGGTGGGGTCCAGGGGTGGCCGTCCATCAGGTTGCCGAGGCCGGACCAGGCGAAGTTCATGAGGGTGGCGGCGGCCTGCCGGGCCGTCAGACCGGGCGTGGCGTTGGCCCAGGCCGCGAGGGCCTCGGCGGCGCCGACCAGCGCCTCGGCGAGGCCGGCGACCTCGCGTTCGGGGAGGGAGGGGTCGCGGCGGGCCTCGCGGGCGGCGACCAGGATCAGCCCGGTCACGAACGTCACCATCTCCTCGCGCATCGCCGCGACCTCGGCGGCGAAGGGTTCACCGTGCGTACGGGCCTGGAGGTGCAGGACGGCCCAGGCGTCCGGGTTGCGCGCGGTGTGGGTGAAGAACGCCCGCAGCCCCTCCCAGAGTTGCCGGTCGGCGGGCAGCCGGGGGTTGACGCCCTCGCGGACGGCGGTGGTGAGCGCCTCGGCCTCGCGGCGGATGCAGGCGGTGAAGAGGTCTTCCTTGGAGTTCAGGTACAGGTACACCAACGGCTTGGACACGCCCGCCAGTTCGGCGATCTCGTCCATGGAGGCGGCCCGGTAGCCGCGCTGCCCGAACGTCCGCACGGCAGCGTCCAGCATCTGCTGTTCCCGTACCGCCCGGGGCATCCGTTTGTTCTTCACAGCACCCATGCGGGCAAGCGTACGGTTTGGCCGCCGGGAAAGATCCCGACCGTTTCCGGGCGGACCACCTGGCCGTCCCGGCCCGCCTAGGAAGCCTTGACGCCCTCGGAAGCCTTGACGTCCTCGGAGTCCGGGCCGCTCCCGGCGGCCTTGGCGTTCCCGGCGGCGGTGCCCGTGGCGGTGTCCTCGGCGGGGGCGCCGGCCGGGGCCGGGGTACGGGCCGCGTCGTCCGCGTCGTCCTCCTGGCTGCGGTTGGCGGCGAGGTTGGACTTCACGCGGTCGATGGAACGGTCGAGGCGCGGGGCGATCCGCTCCGAGGCCCGGTCGCGCTCCTTGCGGAGCGCGACGAAGCTGATCGGCGCGGAGACGACGAGGGCGAGCATGATCATCCACATGCCGTTGGAGGCGCCGAGACCGCGCGGGGCGACGCCGGAGTAGACGAGGGCCCAGACGACCACGAAGCAGCCCACGAAGATCCCGAGGCGCATCAGTGTGTAGCGGAGCATCTCAATCCACTCTTCCGTTTCCGTACCGGACGTTCCCAAAGGCCACCGTCCAGTGAAGCACGGTCGGGGGGCGATCTTGCACGGGGGTACGGG
>NZ_LIQX01000321.1 GCF_001418475.1 Streptomyces ossamyceticus
ACCCGCCCCGCCTCGGCGAGCACACCGACGACCTCAGGGCCTGGCTGGACGCCTGACCGCCCGCCGCATCCCTTCTCCCGCCCCGATCACCCCTCTCCAGGAGCACATGATGAGCAGCGCCAAAGCGATGAAGGACCCCCTCGACCTCATCGACCTCTCCTTCGTCCTCAGCGACGAGGAGCGCGAGATCCAGGCCACCGTCGCCAAGTTCCTCGCCGACCGGGTCCGCCCGCACATCGGCGAATGGTTCGAGAACGCCCACTTCGCACGCGAACTCGCCCCCGAACTCGGCAAGCTGGGCGTACTCGGCATGCACCTGGACGGCTACGGCTGCGCCGGCACCAACGCCGTCTCCTACGGTCTGGCCTGTCTGGAACTGGAGGCGGCGGACTCGGGCTTCCGCAGCTTCGTCTCCGTGCAGGGCTCGCTGTCGATGTTCTCCATCTGGAAGTGGGGCTCTGAGGAACAGAAGCAGGAGTGGCTGCCCCGCCTCGCCGCCGGTGAGGCCATCGGCTGCTTCGGCCTGACCGAACCCGACTTCGGCAGCAACCCCTCCGGTATGCGCACCAGGGCCGTCCGCGACGGCGACGACTGGATCCTGAACGGCTCCAAGATGTGGATCACCAACGGCGGTATCGCCGATGTGGCCACCGTCTGGGCGCAGACCGAGGACGGCGTGCGCGGCTTCCTCGTGCCGCGCGGCACGCCCGGATTCACCACCCAGGACATCAAGCAGAAGATGTCGCTGCGCGCGTCCATCACCTCGGAGCTGCACTTCGACAACGTACGGCTGCCCGATGCGGCCCGGCTGCCCCACGCCCAGGGTTTGCGCGGGCCGCTGTCCTGCCTGAACGAGGCCCGCTTCGGCATCCTGTTCGGCGCGGTCGGCGCCGCCCGCGACTCCCTGCAGGCGGCCCTCGACTACGCCGACTCCCGGGTGCAGTTCGACAAGCCCATCAGCGCCTTCCAGCTCACCCAGAAGAAGCTCGCCGACATGAGCGTGTCCCTGGGCGGCGCCGCACTGCTCGCCGTCCACCTGGGCCGGCTCAAGGACCAGCACCGCATCCGCCCCGAGCAGATCAGCGTCGGCAAGCTCAACAACGTCCGCGAAGCGATCGCCATCGCCCGCGAGTGCCGCACCATCCTCGGCGCCAACGGCATCTCCCTGGAGTACTCGCCGCTGCGCCACGCCAACAACCTGGAGTCGGTGCTCACCTACGAAGGCACCAGCGAGATGCACACCCTCGTCGTCGGCCAGGCCCTCACCGGCCATGCGGCCTACCGCTGACGCGGCCCCACACACCGGTTCCGGACGCGGCGAGCGGCCTTCCCGCGTCCGGAACCGGGCCCGACCCTGTCCGTCGTTTCTTTCTGTTCCCGTCAGAGAGTGAGATTCCATGGCCCCATCGGCACCATCCACCCCATCACCGTCGCCCCGGCGCCTGTCCGCCGCGCACGGCGTCACTCACGAGGACGTCCGCCGCGTGGGCGTCGTCGGAGCCGGACTCATGGGCAGCGGCATCGCTGAGGTCTGTGCACGCGCCGGCCTCGACGTCGTCGTCCGGGAGACGGGTCCCGAATCCGCGCACGCAGGACGCCGAAGAGTCGTCGCCTCCCTCGACCGCGGTCTGCGCAGCAACAAGCTCACCGAAGCCGACCGCGACGCCGCACTCGGCCGCATCCACTTCACCACCGATCTCGCGGACATGGCCGACCGCGACCTCGTGATCGAGGCGGTCGCGGAGGACGAGCAGATCAAGACCGAGGTGTTCACCACCCTCGACAAGGTCGTCACCCGCCCGAGCGCGATCCTCGCCTCCAACACCTCCTCCATCCCCATCATGAAACTCGGGATGGCCACCGACCGGCCGGGCCAGGTCATCGGTATCCACTTCTTCAACCCGGTACCGGTCCTCGACCTCGTGGAACTGGTGCCCTCCCTGCTCACGAGCAGCCAGACCCGCGCCCGTACCGAGGAGTTCGTCACCGGCGTGCTCGGCAAGCAGGTCATCGGCTCGCAGGACCGGGCCGGATTCGTCGTCAACGCTCTCCTCGTGCCGTACCTGCTCTCCGCCATCCGCATGCTCGAATCCGGCTTCGCCTCCGCCGCCGACATCGACAACGGCATGGTCCTCGGCTGCGCCCACCCCATGGGCCCCCTGCGGCTGGCCGACCTCATCGGCCTCGACACACTCAAGGCCATCGCCGACTCCATGTACGAGGAGTTCAAGGAGCCCCTGCACTCCCCACCGCCCCTCCTGCTGCGCATGGTCGACGCCGGGCTCCTCGGCAAGAAGACCGGCCGCGGCTTCCACGATTACTCCCGCTGAGCTCCGCCGAGAGAAGAACCACCCATGAACATCGTCGTCCTCGTCAAGCAGGTCCCCGACACCAGCGCCGAACGCACCCTCACGGAGGGGGAGTACGGCCACTTCACGCTCGATCGCGAAGCCCTGGATCCCGTCCTGGACGAGATCAACGAGCGCGCCGTCGAAGAAGCCCTGCGGCTGAAGGAGACCATCGGTGCCCAGGTCACGGTCGTGACGATGGGACCCGAACCGGCCGCCGACGCCCTGCGCAAGGCCCTCGCCATGGGGGCCGATGCCGGTATCCACGTCTGCGACGAGGCCCTGCGCGGCTCCGACGTACCCACCACCGCACGCGTGCTCGCCGCCGCCGTCCGGGCCGTCGAGGACGTCGACCTGGTGCTTGCGGGCAACGCGGCCACCGACGGACGCGCCGGCGCCGTACCGGCAGCCGTCGCCGATCTGCTCGGTCTGCCTCAACTCACCCAGGTACGCGAACTGGAGATCAGCGACGGGCAGGTGCGGGCAGAGCGCGTCACCGAGGACGGCGAAGCGACGCTCCAGGCGTCGTTGCCGTCCCTGGTCAGCGTCACCGAGAAGATCAACGAGCCTCGTTACCCCTCCTTCAAGGGGATCATGGCCGCCAAGAAGAAGCCGATCCGGACCCTCGACCTGGACGACGTGTTCCCGGACGCCGACTCCCAGAGGTTCGTCACCGCGCGTTCGCAGGTCGCACAAGCCGTCCCGCGACCGCCGCGAGCTGCCGGAACACGATGCGACGACGACGGCTCGGCCGGTAGGCGGATCGCCGAACACCTGATGGCCCAGAAGCTCCTCTGAGGCACAGCCCGACACCCCACCCCGCAAGGACCAGAAAAATGCCCCAAGTCCTCGTCCTCGCCGACCACGCCGAGGGCCGTGCGAAGAAGACCACCCTCGAACTGCTCGCCGCCGCACGGCGGTTGGGTGAACCCGCTGCCGTCGTGGTGAGCGCCACCGGCCCGTCCGCGCAGCTCAAGGAGGAGCTGGCGTGCCACGGAGCCACCAGGATCTACGCCGTGGAGTCGGCCGACGCCGACGACCACCTCGTCACCCCGACGGTGGGCGCCCTTGAGCTCGCCGCCCGCGAAGCCTCCCCGGTCGCAGTGCTCGTCCCCGCCACCGTCGAGGGCAACGAGGTGGCCGCGCGCCTTGCCGTCCGCCTCGACGCCGGACTGCTCCTCGATGCCGTGGACCTCGACGCCTCGGGCACAGCCACTCACATCGTCTTCGGAGGCTCGTACACCGTGACCTCACGAGCCACCCACGGCACGCCGGTCATCTCCGTACGACCGGGCGCCTTCGAGCCCGAGGAGCAGATGACCCAGGCCGTCGAACAGCCCCTCACCCTTCCGTCGGTGGACCCGGCCGGCTCCGCCCGCGTCATCGAGCGGCGCCCGGCCCCGGCAGGCGACCGCCCGGCGCTCGCCGAGGCGTCCGTGGTCGTCTCCGGCGGCCGGGGCGTGGCAGGGCCGGAGGGATTCAAGGTCGTCGAGCAACTCGCGGACGCCCTCGGAGGCGCCGTCGGCGCCTCACGCGCGGCAGTCGACGCGGGCTACTACCCGCACCAGTACCAGGTCGGACAGACCGGAACCTCGGTGTCCCCTCAGCTGTACATCGCCCTGGGCATCTCCGGTGCGATTCAGCATCTGGCGGGCATGCAGACCTCGAAGACCATCATCGCCGTCAACAAGGACCCCGAGGCGCCCATCTTCAACATCGCGGACCTGGCCGTCGTAGGTGACCTGTTCTCCGTCGCACCGCAGCTGACCGAAGAGGTGACCCGCCGCAAGGGGTGATCCCCTCGCGGCCCGGTACGGGCCGGTGGGAGACGCGACCAGAAGACAGAAGAACCAGGGCGCCCGCAGGGGGACACGTGGGGAACACGCAGGCGCGGCGTCCGTCGGCACGGCTGGCACCGAAGCTGAGGGACCCGAGACTCGGAGGCGTCCGCACCCGCTTCGCGGCGGCGCGGACTGTCCGCCCCGCGGACCGTCGGTCGCGCGGACCGTCGGTCGCGCGGACACGGATATCACGGCGGCGCAGCAGCTTCTGCGGCAGACCGGCACGGACTGGGACCGGCGAGCACACCGTGTCGACGGGGAGTCGGCGTGGACGGGGACCTGATGCGACGGGCACCGCGGGGCTGCTCCGGCGGTGCCCGTCGTGCAGTCGGACAAGGTGCCCCGGCAGGACCCGTCTGTGCAGCTCGTGCCGGTCAATGCGCACATGGCGTCTTTCATGCCCTCCAGTCCCAGCTCGTGCTGTGCTGGTCACTCCTCGCGGCGGGCGATCACCCGGAAGGCGTTGGAGAAGCGGCTCCGGCGGATCAGCGGGGCGAGGAGCCGGTCCAGGGCGTACATCGGGAAGCAGAACGGTATGCCCGCCCAGAAGACCGTCTTGGTGACCGCGGCGCCGAGACGGCCCGGGGGCTCGGGCAGCCAGGGCTCGTCGCGGAACGGCAGCAGCCGCAGCACGTACAGCCCTACGAGCGCGGTGAAGTCCACGGGGATATGGGACTCCTCGCGGTCCGTCGCCACCACCGTGAAGCCCAGCTCGGTGAGGGCCCGGCGCAGGTTCCTCATGGTCACGAAGTGCTGGTGCTGAGGCTGGAACCACGGCAGCCAGTACCGGCCGAAGAGGCGGCCGAAGGGCGACTCCGGGTTGGGCACCTCGATGATCAGGTGGCCACCGGGGCGGAGCACGGTGTGCACCGCGGCCAGCTGTGCCTGCGGGTCCGTGGTGTGCTCCAGGCAGTGGAACATGCTCACCGCGTCGTACTGGCCGGCGAGTTCGTCCGCGAGGTCGGGCAGAAAGCCCTGGTAGGCCCGCTCGATGCGCCCCGACTTCTGCGCCCCGAGCACATGGGCGCCGATGTCGAGCCCGTCGAAGGTGGTGCCGGGCAGTGCTTCCCTGGCCGCCAGGCAGAAGTCACCGCCCGCCGTGCCGACGTCCAGCCAGCGCTTCGGCCGGGCGTGCCGCCGCATGGCCACGGCCCGCTCGTGGTTGCGTTCCCTCGCGGCGTCGCTGTCCAGAGCGCCGCCGATCTTCTCGGCGTACAGGCCGTCGTAGAAGTCCCGGTAGTAGAAGTCCAGTCCGGCCGGGCTGAGCTGCGGGTTCTGGAAGGTGTGTCCGCAGTCGCGGCACTGGTCCAGGGTGAAGGTGCCGGGCTTTCGCTGCAGGTGGTCCTTGGTGCGCAGGCGGCGACGCAGCTGCCGCGCGCCGCACCAGGGGCAGTC